>JAEWBS010000140.1 GCA_023391005.1 Bacillota bacterium
ATAACATATTTTATCGATATGTCAAGACGATTCGGCCTATAATATCTCTAAACTGATCTTCCAATCTTGTACATTGGTTTTATTATAGCTTAAATTTGGGAATAAATCACCCCGATAAAAATTAAAATTTGAATATTCGGGCCAAATTGACCTTATTATTGACATTGCCGCCACATCTTTTTATAATAAGAAGGACATTTTTATAAACCGATGCCTTGAAGAAAAGAATTGCGAAGTCCCTTTTTCCACAGAGAGGGCGACAGAGCTGAAAGCCGCCTGTAAAAGGACCGCAAGGGCCGTTTCGGAGCACCGCGCTGACGAGGCGCGGCGTATTCCCGCGCGTTAGGCGGGCTAAAGTGGCGTGCCGCAAAACCGGCATGCAATTTGGGTGGTACCACGGAAATGCTACACTTTCGTCCCATGTGTCGGGCGGGAGTGTTTTTTGTTGCATATCGCGTTACCTCCGCTTATTTTGTGTTGGCTGCGTATCGCGTTGCGATACCTGTTAAATATAGATTTAAACCGCTTATCAACAATTCATAGAAACAGGATGTGACAAATTAAATGGAATGGACCGGACTTAACGAACTGCGCAGTAGGTTTTTGAATTTTTTTGAGAGCAAGGGGCATATTTTGCTGCCCTCGGCGCCGCTTGTTCCGCGCGACGACAACAGCCTGCTGCTGATCAACTCAGGCATGGCGCCGCTGAAAAAATACTTTACCGGTATGGAGAAGCCGCCCAGAAAGCGCGCGACCTCCTGCCAGAAGTGCATCCGTACGCCCGACATTGAAAACGTCGGCAAAACCGCACGCCACGGCACTTATTTTGAGATGCTGGGCAACTTCTCGTTCGGCGACTACTTTAAGCACGAGGCAACGGCCTGGGCGTGGGAGTTTCTGACCAAGGAGCTGCAAATCCCCGCCGAGCTGCTTTGGGTTACCATCTACGAGGACGACGACGAGGCCAAGGACATCTGGGTCAACGAGGTTGGCGTGCCCGCCGAGCGCATTGTCCGCATGGGCAAAGAGGACAACTTCTGGGAGATCGGCTCCGGCCCCTGCGGCCCCTGCTCCGAGCTGCACTTTGACCGCGGCGAAAAATACGGCTGCGGCTCCCCCACCTGCGGCGTCGGCTGCGAATGCGACCGCTACATCGAGATCTGGAACCTCGTCTTCACCCAGTTTAACTCCGACGGCAATGGCAACTATACGCCGCTTGACCACCCGAACATCGACACCGGCATGGGGCTTGAGCGACTCGCCTGCGTCATGCAGGGGGTCGATAACCTGTTCGAGGTCGATACGGTTCAGCGCATTATGGGGCATATCAGCCAGATTGCCAATGTGACCTATAAAACCGACCCTAAGAGCGATATTTCTCTGCGCGTCATCACCGACCACGTGCGTTCAACGACCATGATGATCGGCGACGGCGTCGTCCCCTCAAACGAGGGGCGCGGCTATGTGCTGCGCCGCCTGCTGCGCCGCGCCGCGCGCCACGGCAGACTGCTGGGCATCACTGAGCCGTTCCTTTATCAGGTCGTGGATACCGTTATCGAAGAAAATAAGATCGCCTATCCAAACCTCGTCGACAGCCGCGACTACATCGTCAAGGTCGTGCGCATGGAGGAGGAGCGCTTTGCCCGAACCATTGACTCGGGCATGGAGCTGTTGTCCAACATCATCGACCGTATTGAAAGCGCGGCCATGAATGACGACAAGCGCGTGCTGCCGGGCGATCTGGCCTTTAAGCTCTATGACACCTTCGGCTTCCCGGTCGATCTGACCCGCGAGATTCTTGAGGAAAAGCAGATTACCCTCGACGAAGAGGCGTTTAAAAAACTGATGACCGAGCAGCGCGACCGCGCCCGCAAGGCCCGTGAGAGCATGGGCGACGCCGGGTGGGAGGATGACGTGCTCGCCTCGCTCGACAGCAAGACCGAGTTTGTCGGCTATACAACCAACGACGCCAAGTGCAAGATTGTCGCCATTGTCGCTGAGGGCGCCTTGGCCGACGCGATCGGCGCGGGCGACCGCGCGGCCATTGTGCTGGATAAGACCCCCTTCTACGCCGAGAGCGGCGGACAGGTCGGCGATACCGGTATCATTTCGGACGGAAAGGCCGTGTTCCACGTCTACGACTGCAAAAAATCCCCAACCGGGCAGTTCTTGCACATCGGCGAGATGGTCGACGGCAGTCTGCTGGCCGGCAGCGCGGTAACCGCCGCCGTCGACAAGCGCCGCAGCGCCGTTATGCGCAACCACACCGCCGCACACCTCTTACAGTTTGCGCTGCGCGAGGTTCTGGGCACCCATGTGCATCAGGCGGGCCAGCTCGTCGACAGCGACTTCTGCCGCTTTGACTTCACCCATTTTGCCGCCGTCTCTCACGAAGAGCTCGCCAAGATCGAGTCGCTGGTCAACCATATGATCTTCTCAGCTCTGCCGGTCAACATCGCCGAGATGACGCAGGATGAGGCCAAGCAGAAGGGCGCGATGGCGCTGTTCTCTGAAAAGTACGGCGACACGGTGCGCGTCATCGACATCGGCGGCCGCTCAATCGAGCTTTGCGGCGGCACCCATGTCGATAATACCGCGCGGATCGGTCTATTTAAAATCCTCAAGGAATCGTCGGTTGCGGCGGGTGTACGCCGTATCGAAGCCGTCACCGGCGACGGCGTGCTCGGTTATATCAACCAGCTTCAGACCCAGATCGCCTCGGCGGCGGAGCTGCTTAAAATTGGCTCGGGCGCCGATCTCGTCGGCAAAATCGGCGCGCTGCAAAGTGAGCTTAAAGCCAAGGACCGCGAGATCGACTCGATGAGCCAGCGGCTGGCCTCCTCCCAGATCAAGAGCCTGTTTGAAAACGCCAAGGAGATCGACGGTGTCCGCGTCATGACCGCCAGCTTTAACGACATGGCCCCCGACGCGCTGCGCGCATTGGGCGACAAGGTCAAGGAATATGCCGAGCCGGTCATGGCGGTGTTCACCTCCGCCACCGGCGCAAAGGCCTCGGTGCTGGCGGTGGTCAGCAAGGCGGCAGCCGACAAGGGCGCGCACGCGGGCAAGCTGATTAAATCTCTAACCGCGATGGCGGGTGGCTCGGGCGGCGGCAAGCCGGATTCGGCCATGGGCGGCGCACCCGAGCTCTCAAAGCTCAACGAGGCGGTGGCCAAGGTCGAGGGCCTGCTCAAAGAGATGCTGATCAAGTAAGATGGATAAACGCCCTTATGGCGGGCGATGTGAAAAGCAGTCGCCCGCCGTGAGGACTTTGCGTATGATGAAAGAAGGGAAGATTTATGGACTGCCTGTTCTGCAAGATTGCCGCGGGTGAGATTCCGAGCACCAAGGTCTATGAGGATGAAACGGTGCTGGCGTTTCGCGATATCGACCCTAAAGCGCCGTTTCACGCCGTTGTCATCCCCAAGGCGCACATCGCCTCGGCGGCTGAAATCACGGCCCAAAACAGCGCCGTGGTCGCCCATGTATTTGAGATTATCGCCGAGATTGCCCGGTGCGAAAAGCTGGATAACGGCTTTCGCGTCGTGACGAACTGCGGCCAAGAGGGCGGCCAAACCGTCGGCCACCTGCATTTTCACCTGTTGGCCGGGCGCAGCCTTGGGTGGCCCCCCGGCTGATCGCATTTTTACTTTCCGTAAACTTGAAAGGGGAGTTTTATCATGGCTGAAACCTACCGCCTGAGGGTCGCCGGGCTTGAGCGCGACCTGACGCTCTGCCCGCTCAACGACAAGCTTTCGATCGCGGGCTTTATCATGTTTTCCGACGTGGAGCTGACCGTCTCCTGCGCTGCTGAGCTGCTTAAGAAGGTGCCGCGCTTTGATGTTATCATCACGGCCGAATCAAAGGGCATTCCGCTGGCTTATGAGATGAGCCGCCAGTCGGGCAAGAACTATTATCTCGCCCGCAAAAGCAAAAAGCTCTACATGAGCGACCCTGTCGCGGTCGAGGTCAAATCGATCACGACCAGCAACATCCAGACGCTTTATATGGACAAAAACGACCTTGACGCGCTGTCGGGCAAGCGGGTTCTGATCGTCGACGACGTCATCTCGACCGGCGAGTCGCTCAATGCGCTCAAGTCGCTTGTCGAAAAAGGCGATGGCAACATCGTCGCCTGCGCCGCCGTGCTCGCCGAGGGCGATGCCGCCAAACGCGACGACATTATTTTCTTAGAGCCGCTGCCGCTGTTCCCGCGCTAAGCGACTGGCAAAAAACGCGCTTATTAGCGACGCGCGAATTAAAAATGCCTACGACATTTTTGCCATGCGCCTTTGGCACGATTGCCTCTAATATTAACAACATCGCGTAAGGAGTACTGCCTTATGAGAAGACCGCTGTTTTGGATGGGATTTGCCTTTCTGTCCTCCGCTGCGGTCTTTTTGCGTTTTGAATCGGGGATTGCGGCGCTTTTATGCGGTCTGATCGCACTTTTGACGCTGCTGTTCTCAAACGCAAGACCGCGCACAGGGCTGGCGCTGTTCTTCGCCTGTACGGTCTTGGGCGCGGCGTTTAGCCTCTTGTACACCGCCGGTGTGCGCCATTATCTGTCGCCGGTGTTGGATGCAGGCGATCAGCCGGTAGAAATGCGCCTGACCGTCACCGAGCAGCAAACGCGCGGCGTCTATTGCCGGTGGGAGGGCAAAGGCACTGTCACGGCAAACGGCGTCTCCCGCACCTTTCCTGTGACGCTGACCGGCTATACCGAGGAAGCAACCGCCGTCGGCGACGTGCTGCGCTGCGTCGCTAAAATAGAGCAGCCTTTTTCGGGTGATACACTACGCTGCCGGTTGGTCAAGCTGCTGCCGCCGCTTGAAAATTCACCCCACCCACTCACCCGTCTGCGGCTGATCTGGCAGCAATCGCTGTCTGAACGGGCGGCGTCCCTCTCAAAGGACGCGCGGATCTCGGGCGTGCTATCGGCCATCCTCACCGGCGACAAAAGCCGCTTGCAGCGCGACGTCACCGCCGATTTTCGCGGCAGCGGGCTGTCGCATATCCTTGTCGTCTCGGGCCTGCATCTGATTCTCGTCAGTCGCCTTGTCAGCCTGCTGCTGGCGCGCGTCCTCACGCCCCGGCGCGCGGGACTGCTGTCGCTGGCATTCTGCTGGCTGTTCGCAGTGGTCAGCGGCCTTGGCAGCTCGATCATCCGCGCCGCCGTCATGCTGTCGCTTGTACATCTGGCCGAGACGCTCAACCGCCGCAGCGACACGCTGACCTCTTTGATGGCAGCGGCGCTGCTCATGGGGCTGCAAAACCCTTACACGCTGCTCTCGGTGTCGTTTTTGCTTTCGTTCAGCGCCGTGGCGGGGTTGGCGGCGCTTGAGCAGCCGATACAAAACGCCTTGCAGGGGCAACGGCCACGCGGTGGCGTCACCGTGTATCTGCTGCAAAGCCTGTCGGCAGGTATTGCGGCGCAAGTGGGCGCCGCGCCGGTGCTTATCTGGATTTTCGGGCTGATTCCACTGTTGGGAATTATCGCAAACCTAGCCGCTGTCTGGCTTATCGAGCCGATTATGTTGCTCGGGCTGACGGCGCTGGGCTTGGGCTTTGTGTCGCCGGTGCTCTCGCAGCTCGTCGCGTTGCCCTGCAACGCGCTGCTGCGGTTAATGCTTTTGATCGCGCGGGTGTTTTCGCGCCTGCCGGGCGCGCAGCTCGGCTTTACCGAACAATGGCAAACTGCTTGGCTGCTCGGCAGCCTGCTGCTTGCCGTTTTGATACTGACTAAGCGTCCGCCCGCGCCGGTGGGTCGCTTTGCAATACTGGGCTGTGCCGCGCTGGGCTTGAGCGCCTCGGTGCTGTTTGCCGCCATGAGCAGCACCCGCGCCGAGATTTTACGCTTTGAAAACAGCCATAGCGTCGCCGTCGTCTGCTCAAGCCGCGCCATTTTGTTTGGCGCGCCACAAAACGGCTGGGCATTACAAGAGATTCAAAACGCGTTCCAGCGCGCCGGCGTCCGGCAGCTCGACGCGATTGTGCTCGATTCCGACGCGCAGGCGACCTATCACACCGCCGCTCTGGCGCTCGATTATCCTGACACGGTGCTTTGCATGCCGCCCTCACGTGCCGCCGTCACCTTTTCACATGCGGCGGGGCTGCCGCTGCGCCGTCTGCCGCCGGACACGCTGCTTTATAACGCCGTGCGGTACGAAAAATCGGACGGGCAAATAACGCTGACCTTTTCAGAGGCCAAACTGTTAAAAAGCGGGGGCGATTGTGTTATAATAGGAAAGTACGCAGAACCGCAACCCTTTTCGGATACCGTTTTGCGCGCGCGGATAAAATTAACTTAAAGGAGCGGCCCCGATGCTTTGCGCTACTGAAAAACAGCTTAAGGAACAACTCACAACTGAAACTATTGCGCCGCTCTATTTGCTGTTTGGCAACGAACCGGCGCTGCTGCGGGCCTATCGCCAAAAGCTGCTGGACAGATTTGAGCGCGCGGGCGACCAGATTGAATTCATGGACGGCAAGGCGCTTGACCTTTCGGCACTACTAGACGCCGCCGAGCTGCTCTCGATGTTTGGCGGGCGGCGGGTGATCGCGGTCGACAGCTTCGAGCCCGAGCAGCTTTTAGACGCCGACTGCAAGGCGCTGTGCGCCTTTTTTGGTGAGATTCCCGAGGGCACGGTGTTGATCTTTACCGCAGCAGCCGACGCATTTGACGAAAAGAAGGGCAAATGCGCCAAAAAGCTGCTGGCCGCCGCTGAAAAGGCGGGCATTGCCGCCCGGCTCGACCGGCGCGGAGAGGCCGACCTGCGCCGTTTTGTCATCGCCCGGTGTAAGAGCCGGGGGCAGATTTTATCGAACGAGGCGGCGTCCTTTTTGTTGGCCCACTGCGGCGACGATATGGGCATTCTCTCAAACGAGTGCGACAAGCTCTGCGCCTATGCCGCCGAAACCAAAGCCGATATCGACAGCGGCATGATCCGCCGCGTCTGCCCGGGCGTGCTTGCAGCCGATCCGTTCGCGCTCGCCAAGCTGATGCTGCGGGGCGATCTGCCCGCCGTACTTTCGCAGGTGGACACGCTGATGCGCCTGCGCCAGCCGGTCATTATGATTTTAGCAAACTTAAGCGGCGCTTTCTGCGATCTGGCCCGCGCCTGTGCCGCCCGTTCCAGCGGGCGTACCGCGGCCGACCTGACCGCCGACTTTTCTTACCGTCTGGTCTGGCGCGCCCAAAACGCCTACCGCGATTGCGCGCGGCTCAACGCCGAGGCGGTCTATACCGTGTGCGCGCTGCTCTGTGAGGCCGACGCGACGCTTAAAAGCAGCGGCGCCGACGAGCGCATCGTGCTTGAGACCGCCATCATCCGCGCCATGCGCGCGCTGCAAAAGGGTGGGGTAACATGCTGATCAAGGTGCGCCAGCCCATCATTGTCGAGGGGCGTTACGACCGTATCCGGCTGACGTCGTTAATCGACGGCGTTATCATCGAGACCGGCGGCTTTCGCATCTTTAAGGATCAGGCGCTGCTTGCCTCTCTGCGGCATATTGCCGGTACGACAGGGCTTATTCTGCTCACCGACTCGGATCAGGCGGGCTTTCGCATCCGCAGTTTTCTCAAAAACGCGCTGGGGCCAAAGGCGAAGCTGACGCAGGTGTATGTGCCAAGCGTCAAGGGCGTTGAGCGCCGCAAGCAGGCCCCTTCGGCCGAGGGTCTGCTGGGCGTCGAGGGTATGGACACCGAAACGTTGCGCGCCGCCTTTGAGCGCGCGGGGGTCGGGTGCGATTGTGTGACGCAAAAAAGCGATTTAACCGCCGCAGATCTGTTTGAAGCCGGGCTGACCGGCAAATATGACAGCGCCGCCCGCCGCCGCGCCCTGCTGCGCCAACTGCGGCTGCCCGAACGGTTGTCGAATACCGCGATGCTCACCATGCTCAACACGCTGCTCACCCGCGAGGAATTTGCCGCCCTTGCGGCGGCGCTGCCGCAGGTAAAGCCCGAAGAATCTGCGCTGTGACAGTTTGGCAAAATCACTATTTTCGGCGGGTTTTAGTTTTGTTGGCAGCATGAATATCGCGGACGTGGATTGAAATCTCCCAGCCTATGGGCCGCACCGTTCAAAATTGCGGTCCCTCACATGAGGGACGGCCTGTAGCACACATCGTCATAATTGTCGTTGACGGTATTCAATTCACGCCCCTCATGCGAGGGACGCGGATTGAAATTAGTCAATAATAGTGCTACTTTCAAGTGGACAAACGTCGTCCTTCACGCGAGGAACCTGGATTGAAATTGCCATGCCTTTGCCGCCTCGGGCGGCAGTCCCAGCGTCGTCCCTCGTACAAGGGACGTGGATTGAAATGGCGGTGGCGGATGGGTGCTGTTTCACAAGCCGCATTGCCTTCTCGCGGTGCATAGATTGAAAAAATGTTTAACCCGCACCGGCCTCCCCTTGCGTAGGGAATATACACGGCCTCGCGCCTAAAACTAAAACGGACAGCGATCACAAGGAAAGGGAACGCCATGCAGTTTATTGATCTCGGTTTTTTATTTTTGCTGCTTCCCATGTCGGCGGCGGTCTATTACTGCGTTCCCAATCGGCATAAGCCCGCTGTTTTGCTCGCCCTCTCGGTCGGTTTTTATTATCTGATGCAGCCGGATGCGATCTGGCTGCCGCTCACCGTTTTGCCTGACTGCCTGTTGCTGGCACACATGAGCCGCAGCGCGCCCGAAAGCCCCAAAAACACGCTGCTCGTTCGGCTTTGCGTCATTAAAAATCTGGTCGTAATGCTGCTTTTCGGCATCTTAGCGCCGATGATGCAGCAGGCCGCCGTTCCGGCGGGCGTCATGGTGATCTCGCTCTCGCTGATCGATTTGCTTGTTTTACAGCATCGGGGCGTCGCGCGGTTCCCGTCGCCTGTTAAAACAGCCGGGAGCACGCTGTTCTTCGCGCGCTTTAATTACGGGCCGGTGGGTGCGGCGCAGGAACTGGTCGCGCAGCTTGACGCGCCCGCGCCGTCCTTGTCGCGCATCTCCAAGGGCATTATGCTGCTCATCGAGGGCGTGGCCAAGCAGGTGATCCTCTCCGAGCAATTTTTCGCGCTTTTAAAGACCATATCCCGCCTGCCGCCCGAGCGGTTCTCGATTGCGCTCAGTTGGCTGTGCGCGCTTTGCAGCGCATTGGGGCTTTATTTCTCACTCTCGGCCTTCAGCAACATCGCGCGGGGCATCGGCAACATCTTTTCGCTAAAATTGCCCCGCATGCTGTACTATCCCTTTCAGGCGCGCAGCATCCGCGAATACGTCTACCGGTTGAATATGCCGCTGGAGGACACCATCTTCGGGCTCGTTTTCCCGAACCGCGACCGCCGCGCCAACGACGGGCGGGCCTATCTGATCTCGTTTTTCATGCCGCTGACGCTGGGGTTGTGGCTGTCGCCCTCGGGCGGATTTCTGCTGTGGGGCGGCTATCTGAGCTGTCTGGTGCTGCTTGACTGGCTGATGCTGCGGCATCTTCCCGTACCGTTGGGATTCGCCGCGCGCATCGTGACCTTTGTGATTACGCTGCCCTCTTACGTGCTGATGTTGCCGACAACGCTGGGCAACCGCTTTGCGATGATTGCCGCCATGCTGGGTCTGGGCAGCGCGCCGCTTTTTAACGACGCGGTCATCTATCTTTTTTCCTCCAACTTTATTCTGATTTTCTTGGGTGTGCTGGCCTGCTCGAATGTTTTCGATCTCTTAGGCCGCGCCACTGAACAGCAGTTCCCGCGGCTCTGGTGGGTTGGCTCTTCATTTGCGCATCTGGCTCTGCTGGTGGTCGCCACATCCTTTCTACTCTGGAATGTGAGGTGAGGTCTGTGTTGACAAAACGTATCTTTTCCGCTCTGATGGTCGGGCTGATTTTGGTGTCAGGCGCGATGACCGCCCTAAAGGCCATTGGCAGCGGTTATCTGCCCGCCTCTGCGCGCGATATCGGCAATTGGGCCGACCACGCCGTATGGCGGCGGCTAAGGGATTTTGACGGTCTGACGCAGCTCGCCCCTGCAATGCTGCTGGCCGGCGGCGCCAAAGAACAGGACGGGATTTTTATCACCGAAAACTATCTGCTTGAAAATATTGCGCCTGAAAATGCCGCTGTGCTTGAGCAGAATCTGGCCGGTATCGAAGGCTTTTTGAAGGCGCATAACATCCCCGCCACCTTTTTGCTGATTCCGACCGCCTGCGTCATCAAGCAGCAGGAAATTCCCGCCCGCGCCGAGCTCTATAATCAAAAAACACTGATTGCCAATTGCTATGCCCGCCTGTCGGGCAAGGCCGGTACCGCCGACGCCTACGGCAAGCTGTTTGCCGCCAAGGACCAGTACACCTATTTCAGAACCGAATCGAACCTCACGGGGTTGGGCGGCTACTATGTCTACACGGCGCTGGCGCCGCGCATGGGCTATACGGCGCGCGCGCTTGACCAGTTTGAGGTTGAGCAGCTGGCCGACGACTATTATGGCGCACTTTATCAGCGTTCGAGCTACAAAGGCGCCGACCCCGACCTGCTGACGCTCTACCGCTTCTCACGCTACTCACGGCAGTATCAGTTATCGACGATCAATAACGGCGAGAAAAAGAACTATTACACGCTGTTTCCGACCCATCTAACGCAGCTTGGACAGCCGAAATCGGTGCTGCTGGGTGGCTTCGGACAGCGGATGGACATCTCGGTCGTGTCGCCGTTTGAAGAGTCGCTGCTGATCTTCGGGGATGAAACGGCGCTGTCCTACCTGCCGTTTCTCGTCGTGCATTACGGCAATATTACGATGATCGACCTTGAGAACTGCCCGGACGATATGCTGGCCGCGCTCGTGGCCGACGACTATGATCAGGTGCTTTTCGCCTACTCGGTCGATCATTTTAACCACACCCCCGCCGCCGCGCGCGCGGCGACGCTGCAATAATCTGCCGCATACCAAAACAGCAACCCAGCCCCGCCGGGTTATTTCTCGGCGGGGCTGTTTGTATCATTAAGTGTATCAAATTTAAATAAAAAATATTGTGGGCCTCACCCAAACCCCACAAGCTTTTTGAAAAAAGCTTGATCAAAACTTTAATCTGCACAACTTAAATGTCCCGCCGGAAAGCATCCGGCGGGACTGCGATTTTATTGCCTGTATGGTTCGTCAGGGCATCTGCTGCGGGGCGGGCGTCGCTTTCTTTTTCTTTTTATAGCGGTCCTCCTCGCTGAAAATGCAGCCGCAATATTTTTGCATATACAACGCCATATTGCGCGCCTTCTGCTGCCCGTCTTTAAAGTAAGGACGAAAGTCGCGATATAAAAATTGGACGCCGTATTGCTCGGCCACCGCGTTTGCCACCTGACAGATCAACGCGTGATTTTGATAGGGGCTGATCAGCAACGTCGTTGTAAAGGCCTCAAAGCCGTTTTCAGACGCATAGCGCGCCGCCTCTTCAAACCGCACGCGGTAGCAATAGCCGCAGCGGTCGTTAAAATTGGGCGCAACCGCCGCTATAAACGACCGCAGCCCATACTCCCCTTGCAGAACCAGCGAGAGTCCGATCTGCTTGGCGTAATCGACCAGCGCGTTTTTTCGCGCCCGGTATTCGGTGAAAGGGTGGATATTGGGATTAAACCAAAAGCCGGTCGGCTCAATACCCTCGCCGCGCAGCGCCTCGATGCAGCCGATCGAGCAAGGTGCGCAGCAGATATGCAACAGCGTTTTCATGTCTTATTTACCTTCCGGCCGCAACAGGACTGTAGCCCCATGCGCCAAAACAGGAGGTGGATTGCAAGAGAATTTTCGATCCATGCGGGCTGATGCAAGCTGACGCCCGATGGGGCGGCCACACAGCGGGGTGGAAAATTTCTCGACAAGCTCCTTGCGTTTTAAGCGCGGCGGACTGCGCGTGTTACGACACTTATTTGATCAGCGAAGAAATCGCCTTAAACTGCGGATGCTCCTTCGAGCCCATGAGCTCGAACAGCGCCATCTCGGTGCTGACAAACTGCACGCCCTCACGCTCGGCCCGCATAAAGGCGGCCATCAGATCGGTTTGGCGGCGCGAGGCGATGCAGTCGGTGACAAAAACCGGCGTAAGGCCCTTATCCAGAAGCTGCAACGCCGATTGCAGCACGCAGATATGCGCCTCAATGCCGCACACGAGCACCTGCTTGCGCCCAAACTGCTCAAGCTGCTCTAAATGCCCGAGCACATCGTTGTCGCCCAGCGCGCCGAACGCGGTTTTGGCGATGATCGGCGCGCCCTGCGCCGCCTCGACCATGTCGGGCAGCGTCGCGCCCAGCCCTTTGGGGTATTGCTCGGTGATCAGCATTGGAATTTCGAGCAGCGAGAGGCCCTTGAGCAGCTTCACCACATTTTTTTGCAGCTCGTCCCGGCCATACATGGCGGGCATCAGCTTCTCTTGAAAATCAACGATCAGGGCGCAGCAATTATCCTGTGTCAGTCTCATTTTATACGTCCTCCTTATGTGGATCCTCCCTTAAAGCCGAAACGCCTCACACGCACGGACTGTCAAACAGGCCGCCAAAACGTCGGTTTTTAGCGGGAGATCACTATTTATAGCATGCGTTCGGCGGCGGTTACAACATGCAGCGCCAGAACCGAGGTGGTCACAGCCCCCACGCCGCCGGGCACCGGCGTTACCGCCCGCACAATCTCTTCTATTTCTTCGATGCGGATATCGCCGCAGAGCTTACCATCCGCGCCAACGTGGATGCCCACGTCGAGCACCACCTGCCCGGGCCGCATCGACTCAGCCCCCAGCATGCCGACCCTGCCGGCGGCCACGACGAGCACGTCGGCCTCCCGGCAGACAGTAGCCAAGTTCTCCGTTTTACTGTGGCAGACCGTCACCGTCATATTCTCGGCCATCAAGAGCAGCGCCACCGGCTTGCCGATGACAAGGCTGCGCCCCACCACCACGGCCCGGCGGCCCGCCAGATCGATGCCGTTATGCCGCAAAAGTGCGATGCAGCCCTGCGCCGTACAGGGCGCAAAACCCGTTTGACTGCCCGAATAGACACCGGCCATCGAGCCTTCGGTGATGCCGTCGACATCCTTTGCGGGCAACAGCGCGCGGCAGACGGCCATATCGTCAAATTGTGGGGGCAGCGGACGCATGATCAGCACGCCATGCACGGCGGCGTCGGCGTTGAGCCGGTCGATCAGAGCCAACAGCGCTTGCTGCGTTGCCTCCTGCGCCAAAACAAAGGTTTGAACCGTTACACCGGCCTGCGCGCACCGCTTGGCCGCACCGCGCTCATAGGCCAGATCATCCTCACGCTCGCCTACGCGCACAATCGCCAGCGTGGGTTCCACGCCCCGGTGGCGCAACCGCAGCGCCCGTTCCTTCGCCTGCTCGGTCAGCGCCGCCGCCGTTTCAGCTCCTTTGAGCAAAATTCCCATCGATTTAAACCTCCTGTGCGGTGTTCTGCCGCAAAGCGCCCTGCGATATATTTTGATACACTCTTCTATTTTAAGGCGCCTTGCCATATTTTATTTTGTATGCGTCTGCCCGCAGACATTGTCGCGGCGGCGCGAAATATGTTATAGTTATTCGAGTTGGCGTTCCGCGAGGGAACAATGCCTGAAATTGCGCTAAAGAATATTCAACCCACACGCCGTGAAGCATGCGGCATGTTATACTTAAAGCCACGGATCGCCCTGCGGCAAATGTCAATCTGGAGGACGCCATGCCTTACATAACCGAAAGCAGAAGAAAAAGAAGCAGCGGCTCGGCCGTAAGGGTGCTCACGGCGCTCATAATCGGCCTGCTCATCATGACCAACGCCGCCACGGCGGCGCTGCTGCTGCGCACCGGCGCGGCTTTGCAGGACGCCCTCTCGACGACCGCCGTTCCCGTCGACGCCCCTGCAACCGAGGAATTCTCGGAGCCGGTCATACCCGTCTCGGTCATGCTCGATTTTGCCGAGCGCGACGGTATCTCAATTGAGTTCTTACAGCGATTTTTCACCGACAGAATTGTGCTGTGGGATCAAAACAAGCTTAAAACCGTCCCGATCAATAACGCGCTGAAAAAAAGCAGCTTTGACGCCGCGTATATCGTCACGCAGGAAAACGGTATCCGCGCCTACGCGCCGGGCGGCGAGGATAGCTCGCTGCTGGGTATCGACGTCTCAAGCTATCAGGGCGTCATCAATTGGAAGAAGGTCAAGGCCGCCAGCGTCGATTACGCGATGATCCGGGTGGGCTACCGGGGTTACGGCACCGGCAGCATCCGGCTGGACGACCGTTACGAAGCCAACATGTCGGGCGCCATTGCGGCGGGCATTCCGGTCGGGGTCTACTTTTATTCTCAGGCCGTCACCGTCGAGGAAGCCGAAGAAGAGGCCGCGTTTGTCCTCAAAAAACTCGAGGGCCTCGACATTACCTACCCCGTGGTTTTTGACATGGAGGAGGTTGACGACGCGGACGCCCGCACCAACGCATTGACACAGGCCGAACGCACCGACATCACCATCGCCTTTTGCGAGAAAATCAAGGCGGCGGGCTACACGCCGATGGTGTATGGCAACATCCGCTGGATGATCATGCACCTCGACCTTTCGCGGCTTGAATCTTATGACAAATGGTTCGCACAATATTTTAAACAGCCGTTTTTCCCCTACGCCTTCTCGATGTGGCAATACACGTCGCGCGGCACGATTGATGGCATTCCGGGCCCGGTGGATTTAAATCTGGGGCTTATCGATTATGCCCAGCCCGCGGCCAAAAGCGCCGCGTAGCGCATCGCTTGAAAGGGCCATACCAGTATCCCTACAACTTGAGCTTCCGCCCATCATTCATCGGGCGCTGCATTTACCGTTGGACTATTTTCCTCACTGTTGTACGCCGCCGTAACGATATGCTCCTATTGTACCACAGAACACCCCAAAGCGCCACGGGGCTGCGGACACGCGGATAATTTTTTGTAGAATCGGGTCTCCGAAAATCAAGGACCCTGCGGCTGGTCGCCGCAGGGTCCTTCTTGTTGCAATCAGAACACCCTTTGCACCAAAAGCATGTACACAACGGTGCCAAGGCCGATGCTCAGCAGCGGGTTGCCTCGCCAACGGTGTAGGGCCGCCGTCACTAAAATGGCGACCAGCTCGGGCAGCCCGTGCGGCGCGCTGGCCAGCGAAATGCCCTTGAGGCAATAAACCACCAGCAGCCCCATCATGGCCGGGGGCAGCGTTCGTCCCAGATAGACCACCGTTTTGGGCTGCTCGCGCGTTTCGGGGAACAGTAAAAACGGCGTGAATCGGGTGACCATTGTGCCAAGCGCCACCGCGAGGATCATCGCAAAGGTCTGTAACGGTGTCAGCGGCATAGCTTATTCCTCCCCAGCAACAAAATTGCGAGTATGAGCAGCATAGCGGGGATGACGAACCGCCCCGCCCCGAAAACGGCAAGACAAACCGCCGTGCTCGCCAGCCCGATAAGCCCGGACAGACGGTTCTCACGCTTTTTGACCTGCTCGATAAACAGCACCACAAAAAGCGCTGTCAGTACAAAATCTAGCCCGGTGGTGTCAAAGGTGAGCAGTTTGCCCGCCACGCTGCCCAAAAAAGTCCCTAAAATCCAATAGAGATAGTCGAGCACTGAAATGGAGAGATAAAAATATTTGCGGCTGATACCCGCCGGCGGCGTAACGCCTGACGAAATCGAAAAGGTTTCGTCACAGAGCATGAAGATCAGCACCGAGCGCACGGCGCCGAGCCCCTTGTATTTTTCAAGCAGTGAGATGCCGTAAAACAGATGCCGCGCATTGACCATCAGGCTGAGTAAAAACGCCTGAATCGGATCAAACGCCACCGTCAGCAGCGTGATGGCGACAAACTGCATACTGCCGCAGAAGGCAATGGCGCTCATGAGCACCGACCAAACCGTGCCGTAGCCTTTGGTCTGCATCAGCATGCCGTAAGCCATACCCAGCACCAGAAAGCCGGTCAGTACCGGTATGGTGTGCGGAAAAGCCGCCGTCAGCGCCGCTTTAAAGCGCCCCTGCCGCCCCGTCAGGGCCACATTATTTATGCTACAGTCCACTTCTTTCATTTTGTCCTTGCGCTCCTTTTGCCTGTGCGGTATGATAGTTGTACTATATAATTTACAATCGTTTATTATCTTTGTCAATTGTTTTTGAAGGAGCCTCGCATGGAAGTGAACAAAATCATGGCCGAAAATCTGCGCAGGCTGCGTATTGAACGCAATCTGAGCCTCGGCGCGCTGTCGGCGTTATGCGGTGTCAGCAAGGTGATGCTTTCTCAAATCGAAAAGGGAGAGACCAGTCCGACCATCAACACCATCTGGAAAATCGCCAATGGTTTTAAGGTCCCCTACACGGCGCTGCTTGAGCAGCAGACACAGGCCGAGGTGCTCAGAAAGGCCAACCTCGCCGTCCAGCACGGCGACGACGCGCATTATCGCATCTTTTGTTATTATACCAACGCGCCCGACCGCAATTTTGAGCTTTTTCAGCTCGAGATGGACCCCGGCCATAGCTATGAATCGATCGGGCATCCCGAAAAAGCGCAGGAATTCATCATGGTCTTCGCGGGTTGCCTTGAGCTGACCGTAAACGGCCGCACCCACACCCTGCGGCAGGACGACGCCATCGGCTTTGTGGCGTCGAGCCGGCATGTCTACGCCGCCTGTGGCGACGAGATGCTGCGGGCCGCGATTATCAATTTTTATCCCGCCTGAATTTTTACAAAAAGGCCGCCGCCGGATATCGCATCCGGCGGCGGCCTTACTTTGCGGCTCTTCCCTCTGTCTACCAACGGGCTCCGGCCGGGGGAATATCCCCCGCTTTTTTCTTGCCGGTTTTGGCCTTACCCTGTAACTCGGGCACCGGCTCTACCTCGTTTTTAGGGAAGTGCTGTTTTTTGTTGCTCTCGGTTCCATGCGGCTCCTTGGGGTCGGGTCTTCTCATGCCTGCTTTAGCCATTCAAAGTCGTTCCTTTCATTACATTTTTCTAAAAAAGTACGAATTGCCTGCGCCTCGGCGCGGCCGTCGACGCTGCCGCGCCCCAAACGGTCGCAGTAGCTTAAAAGCGCTATCTCGGCAATGCTGGTTCGCGCCTGCATACCCGCAATATCCTGAAAGGGCAACCCCTTTACAACATAAAGCGGCTGCATATGGTAGCGCACAAGCTGCACGACGGCCTCTGCAAAATCAGCCTCGTCGGTCACCTGCCGCAGCAGCGCGCGAGCCAGCTCGGCCCCCACGCGGTCGTGGTCATACGCTGTTATGCGGCCCCGGCGTGTCCGGGTCGTGTCCGGCTTGCCGATGTCATGCAGCAGCGCCGCCCACATAAACGCGCGTGGATTGGCACTGAAATTCTTGCGCGCCGCTGCCCGATCTACCACCAACAGCGTGTGATTCCATACATTCCCTTCTGGATGATGCACCGGCGACTGCGGCGTCGTTCTCTGACGGGTTAGTACCGAAAATGGCGATTGCGAAAATTCCGCCTGCCGGGTTATCAAATCTATCGGAACGGCGGGCGCGTTGTCGCTTTTTAATAACAGATCCAGCGTATTAAAAATTTCAAGCGTATCGATAATGCATCATCCCCCATTTAAGTATCTGCAATTTTAAAGAATTTATCAGACGTCGTAAAAGACGATATCGCGGGCGTCGGATATCCTCAAAATGGACAGCGCAACCGTCAGCGAAGGCAGATCGCGTCAGGCGCAGTTGCACAAGACGCTGATTGGACAGCTCCCATTGAATACTATCGGCATGGCTTCCGAGATACCAGCACCGCACGTTTTTTCTAAGAAATATTAAAGGCGTTGAAAAATCGCCGGCTGCTAACCGGCGATTTTTATTGTTTAAAATGCGTTTGCCGATCACCGCAATTCTCTCGTACCGCCCATTCAAGCGTCCGATATCAGGCCTCTGCCCGACCGGAAAAGATATCCGTCAACCAATGCTGCGCCAGCGGCATCCAAGTGGCCACATGCGGGTCGGCCAGCCGGTTTTCGGCCGGGCGGGCCACCTCGGGCGTGGCCAGCGACATGCCGTGCGTGCCAAACGGGTAGAGGTGCAGCTCAGCCGCGACGCCATATTGCAAAAGCTGCTCAAAAAACAGCAGACTATTTTGCATCGGTACGCTCTCGTCGGGGACGGCGTGCCACAAAAAGGCGGGGACGCTTTTTTCGCTGACCAGCTTTTCAAGCGAAAAATACGCCCACGCGACGCTGTCGGCGCCGGCAAGCTGGGTGAAGCTGCCCTTGTGGGCATAGTCCCCGCCCGAAATGACCGGATAGCTTAAAACCAGCGCGTCCGGCCTTTGCAAAAGCAGGTCAACGTCTTGCCCAAACAGCGCCGGATTATGCCACTGCACGCCCAGACTGGCGGCAAGATGCCCGCCTGCCGAAAAACCGCAAACCGCCACCTTTTGTATGCCGGGCATTCCGGGGATTTTTCCGCCGCGCACCGCCGAAACCGCCCAGCCGAGCTGCCTCAGCGGCCGCCATCCGAGCGGTGGATTTTCAACACTGTAATGCAGCACAAAAGCGTGGTATCCCGCCTCATTAAAGGCGCGGGCGATAAAGGTATCCTCCCACTTTGAGAGAAAGGTATATCCGCCGCCGGGGCAGATGACCACCGCAGCCGACGCACCTTCAACCGGGTAACAGTCGAGCGACGCATCATCGTCAAAGGGGCAATAGTGGGTTTGCATCCGTGTTCCTCCCGTCATCAATAGCATTTTATACAAGGTATGTGCTTTTTTACATCACTGTCCGCCAAAGCGGATCATCCGTCTTTAATGGCAAAACATCAAACCTATTTGTCCGATCGTCGGTCATAAATCAAGCGTATAATAGCCGTCTTACGGCTATTATACCATATTTAAGTACTGATTATCAGCAAAACCCGGCCGATCATCGGTATCCGGCGCAAAATTAATGGCCGTACGGCGCTGTTCGTCCGTACGGCCATGCCGTTGATCGTCACGTTTTGCTACGGTTGCTTGCCGATATAGGCCAGAATGCCGCCGTCGACATACAGAATATGTCCGTTGACAAAGTTGGAAGCGTCGGAGGCTAAAAACACCACCGGCCCGACCAGATCGTCGGGGGTACCCCAGCGGGCAGCCGGTGTTTTGGAGATGATGAACCGGTCAAAGGGGTGACGGCTGCCGTCGGGCTGTATCTCGCGCAGCGGGGCGGTCTGCTCGGTCGCGATATAACCCGGGCCGATGCCGTTGCACTGGATATTCTGCCCGCCATACTCCGAGCAAATATTGCGGGTGAGCATCTTAAGCCCGCCCTTGGCGGCGGCGTAGGCCGACACCGTCTCGCGGCCCAGCTCGCTCATCATCGAACAGATGTTGATGATCTTGCCATGCCCCTTTTGGATCATACCGGGGATCACGGCCTTTGCCACCAAAAACGGGGCGATGAGGTCGACCTCGATGACGCGGCGAAAATCCTCCGCCGACATATCGGTCATCGGCGTGCGCTGAATGATACCGGCGTTGTTGACGAGAATGTCGACCCCGCCCGCGTCCTGCACAATCTGAGCGATCATCCCCTGAACAGCCGCTTCATCGGTCACGTCGCAAAGGTAGCCCAGCGCGTCGATGCCCTGTGCGTGGTAGGCGGCGCGGGCCTTCTCGAGCCGGTCAGGGCTGTGCCCGTTAAAGGCGATCTTGGCCCCGGCATGGCCCAGCGCGCAAGCCATGCCAAAGCCGATGCCGTGGGTGCCCCCGGTGATGAGCGCCACCTTGCCTTTTAAAGAAAACTGATTTAAAACATCCATCATGGGCCTCCTTTATTCAGCGCAATTGCGCGGTGGGAATGCCATCCATGTCGTCAAACGCCTGATTCTCGCCGCCCATGGCCCAAATGAAAGTATAGCTGCTCGTACCAACGCCCGAGTGAATACTCCAGGATGGGCTGATGACGGCCTGCTCGTTTTGCATGACGATGTGCCGAGTCTCTTGCCCCTCGCCCATCATGTGGAACACCACCTGATCGTCCGATAGCCCAAAATAGGTGTAGATCTCCATGCGGCGCTCGTGGGTATGGGCGGGCATGGTGTTCCAGACGCTGCCCGGCTCAAGCGCCGTCAGCCCCATCGAGAGCTGGCAGGTCTTGAGCACGTCGGGATGAATAAACTGGTTGATGACCCGCTTGTTGGAGGTCTCGGCCGCGCCCAGCGGCTTTTTGGCCGCGTCGGCAAGCTTAATCAGCCGCGTCTCATAGCTGCAATGGGCCGGGGCCGACACCATGTAGAACTTGGCGGGCGCGTCGGCGCGCTCGCTTGAGAACAGCACCTCTTTAGCGCCGCGCGTGATGTAAAGACAGTCCTGATAGCCCATCTCGTACACTGTGCCATCCACCGTCACCTTGCCCGCGCCGCCGATATTGAACAGGCCGATCTCGCGGCGCTCTAAAAAGTATTGCGTGCCAAAGCTGCCCCAAACGTCAATGCCCTTGTCGATCGAAACGGTCTCCTGCACCGGCATGCAGCCGACTGTGACCATGCGGTCAACATGGCTGTACACCGCCACGATCTGATCGGGTTGATACAGGTTCTCAATTAAAAACTCCCGGCGCAGCTCCTCGGTCGTATAGCGTCGGACGTCCCGTTGGTTTGCGGAATAGCGAATATCCATTTTAACGCGCTCCTTTCATCATTAGCATATTACAAAAACGGACAAAAGCGTCCGTCGGGTGTTTGTCACACAAAATCCTCACGCATGGGGGTGAAAATATCGAGCAGCACACCCTTTTTAAGGCAGGTACAGCCGTGCTCGACCCCGTGCTCCTTTAACAGCGTGTCGCCCTTTTTGACGACGCGGGTTTCGCCGTCGATCGTAAAGGCGAACTCGCCCTCGACAATATAAGTAATCTGTGTGTGCGGGTGGCTATGCAGCTTACCGACTGCCCCTTCTTCAAAGCTGTTTTCGACGCACATCAGGCCGTCGTTATAGGCCAAAACCCGCTTGGTGACGCCGGGCGCGGCCTCCTGCGGCAGCGCATCGCCATAGTTGACCCAGCGCTGGCCCTTTTCGGTCATGGGCATATGAAATCCTCCTCATATTTAATATTTTAATCGTGACAAGCAGAGGTATATCCGCCGTAACGCGTGGTGATTACGCCCGACAAGGCCACCATTTTTAGATCTGGTTCAAAAGCTGTACATTTTTGGCGAGCGTACTAAGGCGACAAAAGTTGTTTTGCGCTGACGCGCAGGAACGACCCCCACCCCCGGCGCTTGCATGTTCTACGGAACATGCGGGCATCTTCCACTGCGTTACAGATGCGAAGCGCCTCGCGGGTGGGACACTGTCCCCCCGCGTGCCCCCTTGACCTCCGGTGGGATTTTGGAACGGCAGGGTTTGAGGGCTTAAACGGTTGTTGACTATATGCCCCACGTGAGGGTGTTACCTACCCACCCTTGCGTCAATGGGCGCGCATCCAGACTTGTTACGTGATTATGCGCGCCAATTAAGTTGTCTGGCCGCTTAGGGCACAACGGCGCTCCCATCGCGCCGCCGTGCAGGTGACGTATCATAAATGCCCCCTATGGTTGGCCGATTACGCCATTCACTTGCGTTCATGGTATGCTAAAAGCGGCGCGCAGAAGCCCTTGAGCCTGCACACCGCCTTTTATGCCCGCGGGATCAGGAAGTCGGCCCAAACCGCATAAGCCTTATTTAAAATAATCGGGATAGCGCTCGCGAACCGATTTTTCCACCGACCGGTACTGGTTGAGATGCTGTTCCATATACTTACGGGCCGCCACGGGGTTGCGGTCGGCAATCGCCTCAACGATGTTACCGTGCGCCTCAACAACGTTACCGGGCTTGACGTCTGACAGCGTAATGCTGCGCACCCGGTCAAAATGGATCGCGATATTGCGCATCAGTGTAAAAACCTGCGGTTTCTGCGCGATATCAAAAAGCATCTTGTGAAACTGATCATCCAGCTCAAGCAGCATGCCGTCGGTATCGCCGCTGCTGACATAAAAAGCCTGAAGCCGCACATTCTCGCGCAACTTGGTCAAGTCCTCGGCGGTAGCCTTGGCACAGTCGAGCTCCACCACGGCGCACTCAAGCACCCGTCGCATAAATTGCGATTCTTCGACAAGGTTATAGTCAATCAGCGATACGACGCTGCCCTTTTGGGGAAATATCTCCACAATTTTGACTTTCGAGAGTTCTATCAGCGCTTCGCGTACCGGCGTGCGGGAAAGTCCCATCTCCGCCGCCAGCTCATTCTCGCTGACCATACATCCAGGCTCAAGCTCTAAACGAATAATGTTCTCTTTGAGCGTGCGCAGCGCATAATCTCGTCCGGTCTCACGTGGAAGACGCTTTGTTAAATGCATTGTTTTTTCCGCCTCCCATAGTTCCTCCTGCAAGTTTACAAGATTCGCGGTCTTGCGTCAAGCGCTAGTATACTAGGACATTCTTAAAAGCCAAAAATAGTAGTGGAATACTCAAAAAACCCAAACGTAGTGAACGTACGCAACCGCATTGGCGCTATTCCAAGCCTTTTGGCACGATAATGCGCGTCTTTGGGCAGAATCGCCCAAGGCTCAGGGAATATAAGCGTCTATCTCTCACAAATATTTTTGCAGCGTTTTGCGCACAGCGCCGGGGCCCTCGATCAGCGCACGCAGCATTGCTTCAATCTTGTCGCCCAGTCCCAGCGCGATTAGATCGGCACCGAAGATAACCGGGTTTGAAAGAATGCTGCTCAGCTTGTCGCCAAGGCTGCCGGGATTGCCCAGTGTAACGCCTTCAAGCTGTGCTTGCAGCTGCGCGAGCATCGGGTCGCTGCTGCACGCCATCGGTGCGCCCTGATCGTCAACCGCCAGCAGATAGCGCAGCCAGCCCGCGATGGCCAGCGGAATAAAGGTCAAATTTTGCACATCAAGGTCAGGGCGCTGATCATACGCCTTAATCGTCTCGCCAAAACGTATTGAGACCTTCTGGCTTGTGTCGGTCGCGATGCGCTGGGGCGTGTCGGGGATGAAGGGGGTGGGCAAGCGCTGCTCGATGACCTCGCGGATAAACG
>JAEWBS010000026.1 GCA_023391005.1 Bacillota bacterium
TTGTCATTCATTGTTAGCATACATTTAGACAATCTTCTAAATATATTGTAAACTAATAAAAATGAGGAGGTATCCGGCGTGAGCTTTCAGACCACTTTTAAGGCGCTCTCAGACCCCACGCGGCGCGAGATTCTGTCGTTACTCAAAAATGGCGCGCTGACGGCGGGCGAGATCGGCGCAAAATTCGAGATAACCGGCGCGTCCATTTCACATCATCTCGCGGTGCTGCGCGACGCGGGGCTGCTGACCGACGACCGGCGCGGCAAATATATCTATTACGAGCTGAACATGACGGTGCTTGACGAGCTGCTCGGCTGGGCCGCCGACCTGAGAGGAGAAAAATGATGAAAATGAAAAAATCAGTGACCATTCTTCTTGGCGTACTGTCACTGCTGCCGTTGGCCCTGATCGCCTGGTTTTACCCACGCTTACCGGCGGTTGTGCCGATGCACTGGAATATTGACGGCACCGTGCGTTACGACCCTAAGAACAGTCTTTGGCTTATGGCGGCGTTGTCGCCGCTGCTGGCGGTGCTGTTCCCCGTGCTGGCAAAAATTGACCCGAGAAAGCGCAATTATCAGAAATTCGGCGGTGCTTATCAGGGCTTTATGATCGTCATGCAGCTTTTTTTGATCATGATGAACGGCATTATTATCTCCGAAGCGCTCTATCCCGGGCGCATTTCGGTTTCGACCGTTGTGACGGTCGGCGTGGGACTGCTGTTCGTGTTCCTCGGCAACATCATGCCTAAGGTCAAAAGCAATTTTTACATGGGTGTGCGCACGCCATGGACGCTGTCCGACCCTGACGTCTGGTTTAAGACCAACCGCCTGTCGGGCCATCTGTTCTTTATCAGCGGACTTATCATCTGCGTCTGCCCGTTTATCTTCTCAGAAAAAACCACCTTTGCGGTTTTGATGGCGATTGTCATTGTCGCCGCGGCCGTGCCCACCCTGATGAGCTACCTCTGGTACCGGCAAAAGCCCCGCAGCAGCGAAGGGGATTGACCGCAAATAATGCGGGGCAGGCGCGCCTGAACCCCGCCAACTGACATAAAGGATGACAGCATGGAAAAGGATAAAAACAAGCTTAAAAAAGTTTTGCTACCGGCGGATTTGGCAGACTGCCACGATTTGACGCCATTCTTAGATAACAAAGAAAACGACCGCTCGATTTGCGACATCTCGGTACGAGACGCCGCGCTGCAAAGCGCCGATTTAAGCGATCTCTATTTTGAAAATGTACTGTTCTCACACTGCAACTTCTCAGAAGCAGATTTGACGCGCTGCGCCTTTACGAACGTTTTGTTTGAAAACTGTGCGTTGGCCAACTGCAATTTTTCTAAAAGCCGGATGCATCGGTGCGGGCTGAAAAACGCACAATTTAAAGGCGCCAATTTCACCAACAGCCGAATATCTCACCTATGTATCGAAAACAGTAATCTTCGTTATGCCAATTTCTCCGAGTCGCAGCTCGAAATGTGTGAGATTGTCGGCAGCGACCTGACAGACGCCTTTTTTGCCGGCTGCACCTTTAAGCAGCTTACCGTGTCACAATCACAGTTTGTCCGGACAGAGTTTTTCCGCACATCCCTTAAAGGTATTGATTTTACCACCTGTACACTCGACGGCATCTGTGTGTCCGAAGTGGGCAAAGAGCTTTCGGGCGTAATTGTCAACATCTTTCAAGCCGCCGAGCTGTCAAAATTGCTAGGCGTGATTATTAAGCCCGACTGAGGGCGATAACGCAAAAGCGACGGAAAATTTCCGTCGCTTTTTGTCCCCGTAGGCGTTGCAGACCGCAGGGCTTAAATTCTGTTGAGAATCTTGTCGCCGACGTAGAGCCCGTGCGCTGCCGCGTGTGAGAGCGAGCGCGTAAAGCCCGCGCCGTCGCCCACCGCGTAAATCTTGTCGCAGCCCTCAAGCTCAAAATCATTGGTGGCGGGACGCGCCGAATAATATTTGCATTCAACGCCGTAAAGCAGCGTATCGTAATTGGCGGTTCCGGGGGAAACTTTATCAAGCGCGTGCAGCGTCTCGATGATATTATCAAGCTGGCGCTTGGGCATGCACAGGCTCAAATCGCCAGGTACGGCGTCGAGCGTGGGGCGCACGGTCGACTGGCTCAAGCGATGCTCGTTGGTGCGCCGGCCCGCCTCAAGGTCGCCAAGGCGCTGCACCAGCACGCTGCCGCCCGAGATCATATTCGCGAGCGAGGCCACGGCCCGCGCGTATTCGATCGGCTCGTCAAACGGGTTTGTAAAGCGGATGGTGGTCAGCAGCGCAAAGTTGGAGTTTTGCGTCTTTTTGGCCTCGTCGCGGTAGGAGTGACCATTCACGGTCAGAATGCCGCTGGTGTTTTCCATCACGACGCTGCCCCGCTCGTTAAAGCAGAACATACGGGTGGTATCGCCGTACATCTTAGAGCGGTACCAAATCTTCGGCTCGTAGATCTGCTGCGAGAAATCCTCCCAGATCAAGGAGGACATCTCGACCCGCACGCCGATATCGATCTGATTGTTGATCAGCGGCACGCCGTTCTTGCGACACCACTCTGAGAAGAAGCGGCTGCCCACGCGCCCAACCGCAAAGATGATGTGCTCGGCCTCAAGCTGACTGACCTCGCCGCCGCGACGCTTTAAGGTCAGCAGATGGTTTTGGCGGTCGACATCGGTGACCTCGGTCTCGGTGATAATGTCGACGCGGCCGTGCAGCGAATCGACGAGCTTTAGCATCGTAGCAAAGTTCGAGTCGGTACCCAGATGCTTAAGCTGCGCTTGATGCATATGCAAATCACTCTGCAGGCAAAGCTTTTTAAGCGAATTGGACGGCATAAACCGGTCGGTGGTTGCGCCAAAACCCACCAGCACCGAATCGGCCTGTTCAATATAATCAATGACCTGTTTTTGCGGCAGATAGTCGGTCAGCCAGCCGCCATATTCGGTGGAAATAACGTATTTACCGTCAGAAAAAGCACCGGCGCCGGCCAGCCCCTCCATAATCGAACAGTGCGGGCAATGCACACAGGTGTGCGCGCCGCCGCTCACCATGGGACATGCGCGTTTCTTCAAATCCGGCCCCTTTTCAATAAGGGTAATTTTGAGCGACGGCTTCTCTTCTATCATACGGTAGGCCGCCATCAGCCCGCCGATACCTCCGCCTATAATTGCAATGTCACAGTTCTTGTAGTCAGCCACCCGGCAACAGTCCTTTCGACAAATTATCGCCGCCGGCTGTATAAAGCACGGCAACGCTTCTTATTGTATCATAATATCTTGCCCACGCAAACAGGAATATCGTAAACAAACCTATTTTGTGGTCAATTCACGGAAAAACCGCGTTTTTAAACCACATTTGCCGACATTTTAAGCTGCGGTCGAACGCAAAATGCACCTCTAAGATTTTTAAAAGCGCGACTCATCCCAAAAACTTTGGTATATTCACGCGCCGCTTACAGATACTATCAGCACAACCTATTTTGTGACAAACAAACTGTAAACGATAAGGAGCGTGCCCGATGAAAGCCACCGGAATTGTAAGAAGAATAG
>JAEWBS010000041.1 GCA_023391005.1 Bacillota bacterium
CTTTATCGAATATCAGTATCAGAACAAGCCAAGCTATAAAAAAGGAGAAGATGAAGATGACTGTGTTTGAAGAACTTAAACGCCGCGGCCTGATTGCGCAGACAACCAACGAAGAGGCGATTCAAAAGGCAATGGACAACGAGCGCGTAACCTTTTATATCGGCTTTGACGCGACGGCGGACAGCCTGCACGTCGGCCACTTTTTGCAGATTCTGATTATCAAGCGGCTTCAGATGGCGGGCCATCGCCCCGTTGTGCTGCTGGGTACCGGTACGACGATGGTCGGCGACCCCTCGGGAAAGACCGATATGCGCAAGATGCTCACCGTTGAGCAGATCAACTACAACGCTGAGTGCTTTAGAAAGCAGATGGAGAAGTTTATCGATTTTTCGCCTGAGAAGTGCATCGTGGCGCGCAATGGCGACTGGCTGATGAATCTTAATTACGTCGAGCTGCTGCGCGAGGTTGGCGTGCATTTCTCGGTCAACCGCATGCTGGCCGCCGAGTGCTATAAATCCCGTATGGAAAAGGGCCTGACCTTCTTAGAGTTTAACTATATGATTATGCAGAGCTACGACTTTCTGCATCTTTTCAGAACCTACAATAACACGATGCAGCTCGGCGGCGACGATCAGTGGTCGAATATTCTGGGCGGCGTCGATCTGGTGCGCCGGGCCGAGGGCAAAGAGGTTTTCGGCATGACCTTCAATCTTTTGACCAACAGCGAAGGTAAAAAGATGGGCAAAACCGAAAAAGGCGCCGTCTGGCTCGACCGCGAAAAAATGGCGCCCTACGACTTTTTCCAGTACTGGCGCAACGTTGGCGATAACGACGTCATCAAATGCCTGAAATTTTTGACCTTCCTGCCTGTTGAGGAGATTGAAGCGATGGAAAGCTGGGAGGGCGCACAGCTCAACCGCGCCAAGGAGATTCTGGCCTTTGAGCTGACCAAGATGGTGCACAGCGAGGAGGACGCCCAGCAGGCGTTGGAAGCGGCTCGCGCCTTGTTTGTTTCGGGCGCCGACAGCGCACACATGCCCACAACTGAAATTGTGCTGGTCGACGGCGCGATCAACATTGTGGAGCTGTTAAAGATCACCGGCTTGGCGCCCTCGAACGGCGAAGCCCGCCGCCTGATTCAGCAGGGCGGTGTCCTCGTCGACGACGAAAAGGTGGCCGACATTTCAGTCGATATCCCGGCTTCCGCCTTTGAAAAAGGCCATGTCGTGATTAAAAAGGGTAAAAAGGTATTCCATAAAGTCGTGTTGAAGGCATAAATTCCGTTTAATCGGCGCGTCATAACCTTGATGCGCCGATTGACTTTTTAAAGCCGCTATTTTATACTGGTACTAGTTTATTTGATACGGTCAGGGGAGAGCGCGCTTGGAATTTTTGAGACGTCAGCGCAAGATATGGGTTCCGATTGCCGTTTTGCTGCTGGCTGCGGTATATATTTTTTTAGATTACAGCCACTTTGGCTGCCTTTTTCAGCGGTTTTTACATCTGCCTTGCCCGGGGTGCGGCATGACACGGGCGTTCAAATCGGTATTGATGCTGGATTGGAAGGATGCTTTTCGTTACCATCCAATGGTATTTTCGCTGCCGCTGGCGACGGGCTATATCCTGAAAAATGGACGTCTGTTCCGGCATAAGGGCATTAACGATTGTATATTAGCGCTAATCGGAATCGGATTTTTAATCAACTACGCTATTAAGCTGGCCAACTTGGCCGGATAACATCAAACAGGGGGATTTTTATGTATTGCAGAAATTGCGGCAGCACCATGGATGACCGGGCAGTCGTGTGCGTCAAATGCGGCGTGCGAACAGGGGATGGCCCCAACTATTGCCAAAACTGTGGCGGTGAAACGGCGTACAATGCCGTCGTATGCACCCGTTGTGGGGCGGCGCTTATTCAACCGCTGCCGGCTGAGGGCCAAAAGTCAAGGCTGGTGGCTGGGCTGCTGGGCATCTTTTTGGGCGGCCTTGGCGTTCATAGCTTTTATCTCGGGCATACCGGAAAGGGTATCGCCCAGATCGCATTGTCTTTTTGCTTTGGCATTGGCGCTATCTGGGGCTTTATCGAGGGTGTCATGCTGTTGGCCGGTTCGATCAATTGTGACGCAAACGGCGTGCCGCTCAAGGATTAAGCGCTCGCTGTTCTCGTTTTTCGTTATGCATAATATTTTGACATGCATAATGGTTTTATTAGCCTGATGAAGGATATAAACACCGCCCATAATAAACGCCGAGGCTGTCACTTGCACACAGCGTCGGCGTTTTTGTGATAAGCATGATTTGCAGGAAGTCAATAAGGCGCGCCTCTCTGAATCCGGCAGATATGGAGAGGACTTTTTTTCAGGAATGCGGTAATCTTTGGACAAGGAGAAGATGGAATGGATTGGCTAAGTCACCTAAATGACGCGCTTGAGTATATCGAGAAGCATCTGGAGGATGAAATTGATTTGGAACAGGTGGCAAGGCTTGCCCGCTGCTCCAGTTTTCATTTCCAGCGTCTGTTTTCGTATATGGCGAATGTATCTCTTGCGGAATATATCCGCAGGCGGCGTATGACGAAAGCGGCCTTCGATTTGCAGAACACCAAAGATAAAGTGATCGATATCGCAATGCGGTATCGATACGATTCGCCTACCGCTTTCAATCGCGCGTTCCAGAGCATCCATGGAGTGGCTCCGTCTGCGGCACGGCAGGAGGGCGCTGCTCTGAAAGCCTACCATCCCATCAGCTTCAAAATAACCATACGAGGTGAAGCTGAAATGAACTATCGCATTGAGAAAAAAGGTGCTTTCCGAATTGTTGGCGCAAAGCTGAAGTGCCCGTGGACACCGGAGAAACAGGAGGGATTCACCGAAGTGCCCAAATTTTGGGCGGAGCATGGGCAAAAAGGAACAATCCCGGCGCTCTGTAAGTTAATCGATCAGGAGCCTATGGGCGTTTTAGGCGTTAGCGTAGGTGACTGGCAAACTGCCGGCAGCTTTGAGTACTATATCGCAGTGTCCAGCTCCCAGCCCGTGCCGGATGGTATGTTTGTGTACGAGGTTCCTGCGTCAACATGGGCAATCTTCGAGTGCAGAGGGGCCATGCCCACAGCCATACAAACCATGCAGCAACGTATTATGACCGAATGGTTCCCAAACAGCGGCTACCAATACGCCGATGCACCCGACATTGAGCAATATACAGAGGGGGACCAGAGCAGCGAGGATTATATCTGCTATATTTGGGTACCGGTGCAGAAATAATAATCGAATATATCGTTGTTTGACCGTATTGCGCAAAGCGGTGAGGATTTTCTCCTCACCGCTTTTATATATTGCTATACTGCGACAGAGAACGTGTCTATTTGGTTCATTGGGGCAAAGACTGACTATCGGAAAATGTGTTTCATCGGAGTAAAACGAAGTCCATTTACTGTCTGCTCAGTATCCATATCCGCAAAGCCAAGTTTATGATAGATTTCTACCGCGTAAGGTGATGAATTAACCGTCATTTCATTATAGGAACTGTTTTCAGTATAAAAGTCGAGCACCGCGCGGTATAAGCTTTTTGCAATACCCCTGTGATGGTATTCTTCATCCACAAACAAAAGTGAGATATGGCAGGGAGGCCGTGTAGCGATCATCCCAACAAGTTTGTTATCGTCCCAATAACCCCACAATAACAGTTCCTTGTTGCTCATACGTGCTTTCACGGTATCCACCGCTATGAAGTCTTGAAACTCCCGTATTCCTTCATCGGAATATTCCGGCGCTTCAAACTCTTTGAAAACATGCCAAACCAAGTCAATACACTGGATTTTTCCACCATATCCACGGTAATTGTTTTTATCATTTTAGTACCTCATATTTTGCTTTCTATAGCTAAAATATATCAGCTTAAACATCACAATCGATCTTTTATGCTTGTTAGATTTCATAATATCAAACACGGCTACAGCTTGTAAACAGCTATAGCCGTGTTTTTTATATCGCCGCCCATATAGACGGTGTTTTAGTGATATTGCAAAGTACAGTCTGCCACAAAGCGCGTTAAGAGTAATTGAAATAGGGCGTCGCAAGAATTCAAAAATTCTTAAAATCTTTGCGTTAATCGGCAAAGCAGCTTCGTTTTTTCACATTCCCTCCTACATTCTCCGGCGGCGCTCAAGGGTCGTTGATTTTCATCGCGAGCCTTGAGCGCCGGCAGGAGAAATAAAGCGTTAAAGCAGCAAGGGGCAGAATGCCTCAAACGCCTAGCGAATTTTGGGCGTTAAAAAACTGTTGTTAAACAAATATATTTGATATAACGCCCCAAAAGCTGAAGCGTGAGAGAATGTGTTCTCACACTTCAGCTTTTTTGTTTGCCAAATGAGGGGGTTTGCTCATTCTTTTTGCGATTTTAATGCCGTCGACATATAAAATAGGCGACGCCTCTGTTTACCACCGGTGTCTTAAAAGTGCATTATTAGCCATCCATAAAAAAGCCAAACGGCGGCTTTTTAAAACCGCCGTTTGGACATCTTCTAATATTGCGCATACTTAGTTTGCCGCCGGAACAATGTTTTTTGTTGCGGCTATTGCTCTGGATTAAGCAACAGTAAAGATCTTTACATCGGGGTCTGCACGCCACAAGGGTTTAAGTCCAACAAAGACGTCGTTTTTGAACATGTCGCTGCTCAAGTATGCTTGGGCAGTTTCGACGCTGTCGAACCCATGTAAGACTTGTACATCTTCGTCACGAATAAGCAGATCTTTCGTTAGCGCACCCTTTATTTGATTAAGGAAGGGCTGGCGATAATCCGCATAGACCTTTGCCGCAGCTGGGCGATTGCCTTCGTCAATTACCATGGTAATTTCAAGGTATGCTTTTACATTCATTCTCATAACCTCCAGTATAGTGTTTTTGACGGTTGATTACCATGGTTGAAGTATAGCAATCTAACTTAAAACAAACAACATATTAGGAAGTTTATAAGTAGCTAATGATTTTAATAGCTCCTATTTGGGGAATTGATTACAGGTTTTACAGGGTGGAAGTTTTTTATCTAATTTATCTTTGGTCTGTTGTCTTGACCAATGGCAAATATTTTGGAGGATAGGCAACACCGATCGTCCCTTATCCGTCAAAGCATATTCAACTTTGGGCGGTATTTCATTGTACTGTGTGCGGCTTATCAACTCATCTGCAATAAGTTCTTTGAGCATTGAAGCAAGTACGGCATCTGTAATATTCCCCAGTTCTTTTCGTATGGCATTATAACGGATAACGGTATTGGTTGAAAGTACGCATAATATTCTTGACTTCCACTTTCCTCCAAAAATATCAAGGCCATATTCAATAGGGCACATCATTTCCTTTTCTATTTTAGGCTCATATCCCATAATAGCACCTCCACATTGAAATATAGAGTAACTATATCAAATTATAGTTACTCCGTCAACAACACCTTATAGTAGTTATCAGCCCTTTCGCTAAACGGCGACAGTGCAACGTATGATGCACATCTACATATTTTAAGACGAAGAAAACAAAGGTATCGCCTATTATTATGAACGATACCTTTGCTTTTAGCTATTTGCTTAACAGTTACCCTAAATGGTTTAAGCTTTTATGCTGTCTTATGCAAGTCCCACTTTACGGCAGTGCTTTTTGGCCTGTATTATTCGGAGATAGCGCGTATAATGCCGCGTTCGGTATCCACCGCTACATTGGAGCCGTTTTTAAGGCGTGTGGTTGCGCCAACCGCACCCACCAGCACCGGCTTGCCCAATGTCAGCCCCACAATGGCCGCATGGCTGTTGAGGCCCGGCTCTTCGGTGACAATGGCGGCTGCCGTACGCATCTGATCCAAAATCGCGTTGCTGGTTGCGGGCATCACCAACACGTCGCCGGGATGGTATTTGGCGATGACCTCTTCTTCGTTTTTGCAGATGCAAAGCCGTCCGATACCCACCTGCTTGCTGACACCGACACCGGAAAGCAGCGTATCGCCGACCAAATGCACCTTGATCATGTTGGTCGTTCCGGGAATGCCGATCGGAACGCCCGCCGTGAGCACCGTCAGATCGCCCGAATTGACATAGCCCTGCTTTCTGGCCAGCTGTACGGCGTGTTCAATCGCTTCGTCGGTGGTCTTTTTCATCGGCATCACAACGGGGGAGATACCCCACGAAACCGCCAGATGACGGCAGGTTTGCTCGGTTATTGCGCAGGCAATAATCGGTGCGCTCGGGCGATATTTGCAGACCAACCGCGCCGTTTCACCACTGTGGGTGATGGTCACAATCGCCTGTGCGCCGATATCCATAGCGGTGGTGCAGGCGGCGTGGGCAATGGCGTCCGCAACGCTCATATGCGCCTCGGCGTCCCGCGCGCGCAGCCGCTTGTCGTAGTTGATATCCTGCTCGGTGCGCTCGGCGATGGCCGCCATCGTTTGTACCGCCTCGACGGGGAATTTTCCCGCGGCAGTCTCTCCCGAAAGCATAATGGCCGAGGTGCCGTCGTAGATGGCATTTGCAACGTCGCTCATCTCGGCGCGGGTGGGGCGCGCATGCTGAATCATCGATTCAAGCATCTGCGTCGCGGTGATGACCGGCTTGCCCGCGGTGAAGCAATGCAAGATCAGCCTTTTTTGAATGATGGGAATCTCGGTGAAGTCGATCTCGACGCCCATGTCGCCGCGCGCCACCATAATGCCGTCAGAAACGGCGAGAATCTCATCGATATTGGCGACGCCCTCGGCGTTTTCGAGCTTGGCAATAATCTTGATGCTGTCACACTTATGGCTGTCAAGCACCTCTCGAATATCCAGAATATCGCGCGCGCTGCGCACAAACGAAGCGGCGATGAAATCAAAGCCGTTCTCAACGCCGAACAGGATGTCCGCTTCGTCCTGTGCGCTGAGATAGGGGATTGTGAGTGTGACGCCCGGCACATTGACGCTTTTATGATTGGAGATCGGCCCGCCGTGCACAACGCGGCAATGAATCTCGTCATCCGCCACATCGACGACCGAAAGCTCTATCAGGCCGTCATCGAGCAGCAGCTTGGTGCCGGGAACGACGTCGGAGGGCAGGTTTTGGTGAGTCACCGAGGCCATCCGCGCCGTGCCCAACAGGTCGCGCGTGGTTAGGGTGAAGGTATCGCCGTCTGCGAGCGTGACTTTGCCCCCTTCAAAATCGCGCAGCCTGATTTCCGGCCCGCGGGTATCGAGCAGCGCGGCAATCGGCAGATTCAATTCCTCACGAACCTGCTTGAGGGCTTTAAGCCGCACCAGATGCTCAGCGTGGGTGCCGTGCGAGAAGTTAAATCTCGCCACATTCATACCGGCAAGCGCCATTCGACGCAGGACATCCCCCTGATCGGTTGCAGGGCCCAGTGTACAGACAATCTTAGTTTTTCTCATAAGCTTACCCCTTTTTATGCAGGGGTGCGGGTCTGAAAAACAGCCCGCACCCGATATAGACCTTGTCAAAGCGGCAGCCCCTCATACTGGGCCGGTTGCCGCATACGCCGCAAGCAGTGAAAAAGCGACCTGTCGGGTATACGGTGTCGCATTTTAAATATAAACTAGTATACCAATCGTTTCGCGGCTATTATACCAGAAAAAAGCGATAGACTGCAAGCACATTCCACAAATTTGCCTGCAATCTATCGCTAAATTTGAAGCGCGTGGTATGCCGTTCTGTCATTTCGACAGAAATGAGCCGAATTCAAAACATTTTTGCCCGTTAAGGCCGAGGAAAAAAATCAATCTCAAAGCGATCGGTTCCCTGATAGAAATGGCATCAGAGCGTCATCATATCCTTCATGCTATAGAGACCCGGCGCCTTGTCGGAGGCGATAAAGGCAGCGGCCTTCAGCGCGCCGATGGCGAATACGCCCTTCGAGCTTGCAGAATGCGAAAGCGTGATGACCTCATCCATGCCGCAGAACAGAACATCATGCTCACCCGTGATGGTGCCGCCGCGAATCGCGTGCATGCCGATTTCGTTGGGCTCTCGGCGCGTTCTGACCGCATGACGGTCATAGACCAGTTCGGGTTGATAGGGCAGCGCCTCGGTGATGGCATTGGCGAGCATGATCGCGGTGCCGGAGGGCGCGTCGATCTTTCTGTTGTGGTGCTTTTCGACAATCTCAATATCAAAGCCCTTGCCCAGCACGGCGGCCGCATGCTTTGCCAGCTCGCAGAGCAAGTTGACGCCCAGCGACATATTAAAAGTAAAGAAAACCGGTATACTCTTAGCCGCCTCATGAATCATCGCGATATCCGCTTCGCTCATGCCGGTGGTGGCGATGACGGCGGGAATATGATGCTGCTTGGCAAAGGCCAGCAGATGGGGCAGGGTAGAGGGGTGCGAAAAATCTATAATTGCATCGGCGGTAACAGGGCAGCTTTCAAAGCCGGCATAGACGGGATAGGGCAACGCGCTGCTGGCATCGCGGTCAATGCCCGCCGCGACGATGATATCCAGCATGGCTGCGTTTGCGCCGACCACGCGCCCCATCGCCCCCAGCGCGCCTGAAATAATAATGTTCATAGGGGTCTCCTTTATGCGTTCACCAGCCGGTATTTGGTCATGACGTCCCGCAGATGCTGCTTAGCAGCGGGGGACATCTCATCCAATGGCAGGCGGCAAGGGCCTGCGGCAAAGCCCATAAAATTGAGCGCTTGCTTAACCGGGATGGGGTTGACATCCGAGAAAATGGCGGCAATCAGCTCCAGATAGGCGATTTGTAGATCGGCGCTTTCCTTTACCTTGCCGTCAAGATAAAGCTGGCAGATATCATGCGTTTCTCTCGGGCAGATGTTTGACAAAACCGAGATGACGCCCTTGCCGCCCAGCGACATCAGCGGCACGATCTGATCGTCGTTGCCGGAATAAATGGTCAGATCATCTCCGCACAGCGCCCGGGTATGCGCAACGGCTGAAATATCGCCGCTCGCTTCCTTAAGCGCCACAATGTTCGGGTGCTTCGCCAGCTCGGCGTAGGTGGTGGGCTTAAAGGTTACGCCGGTACGGCCGGGCACGCTGTAAACGACGATCGGCAGGTCAGTGGCGTCGGCAATGGCGTTATAGTGGCGAACAAGGCCGGTCTGAGAGGCTTTGTTATAGTACGGCGAAACATGCAGCAGCGCGTCGGCTCCGGCCTGCTTTGCCTCCTTGCTCAGCCAGACGGCGTAAGCCGTGTCGTTGCTGCCCGCACCCGCGACAACCGGTACACGGTGGTTCACCGTTTCAACAGTGAACCGAATGCACTCCGTGTGCTCGGCGTCAGTCAGCGTTGAAGATTCACCGGTGGTGCCGCAGATGACGATGGCGTCGGTGCCGTTATCGATCTGAAAATCAATCAGCCGGGCGAGCTCTTTGTAGTTGACACTTCCGTCTTCAAACATGGGCGTGACGATGGCGCAGCCCGCGCCGCGGAAAATCTCTCTTTTCATAGCTGTTCGCTCCTTACTGCATCAATTTATTTATAATCAATCAAAAAAGCCCTTTGCTGCGTACAATTCGGCCATCAGCACCGCGCCGCCGGCAGCACCGCGCAGCGTATTGTGCGAGAGGCATACAAATTTATAATCATATTGGGTATCGGGGCGCAGCCGTCCGACTGAAACGGCCATCCCTTTTTCAAGATCGCGGTCAAGGCGAGTCTGGGGACGGTTCTCTTCCTCGAAATAATGCAGGAACTGCTTAGGTGCCAAAGGCAGCTGGAGCGCCTGCGGCTCGCCTGTGAAAGCAACCCAGCGGGCTTTGATTTCTTCCATTGTCGGCTTATTTTTAAAGCGGACGAACACCGCCGCCATATGGCCGTCGCTGGCGGCAACGCGCAGGCACTGCGCCGTGATTGCGGGGCCTTCGGCGTTGACAATTTGCCCATTCTCAACCTTGCCGAACAGCTTTAACGGCTCCTGTTCGCTTTTTTCTTCCTCACCGCCGATGTAGGGGATAACGTTATCCACCATTTCGGGCCAGCGCTCAAAGGTCTTACCGGCGCCCGAGATCGCCTGATAGGTGCAGACCAGCACGTTTTCAATGCCAAAATCGCGCAGCGGGTAGAGGGCCGGCACATAGGACTGCAACGAGCAGTTGGATTTGACCGAGATAAAGCCGCGCTTGGTGCCAAGGCGCTTTCTCTGCGATTCGATAACCGCCATGTGCTCGGGGTTAATTTCCGGCACGATCATCGGAACATCGGGGGTCCAGCGGTGCGCGGAGTTGTTGGAGATAACAGGGCATTCGGCCTTGGCATAGCGCTCCTCGAGCGCCTTGATCTCTTCCTTCTTCATATCGACGGCGCAGAAAACAAAGTCGACAAGCGAAACGATCTGTTCGACCTCTGCTTCAGCGTCCATAACGACCATATCCTTGCAGTAGGTCGGCATCGGCAGCGTGAGCGACCAGCGATCTCCGACAGCCTCAGCATATTTTTTGCCCGCAGAACGTGCGGAAGCGGCAACCGCCGTCACCTTAAACCACGGATGGTTATCCAACAGCGTTAAAAAACGCTGGCCTACCATGCCTGTTGCACCAATTACACCTACATTGTACTGCTTCATGATAAAAGCACCTCCATAATGTTCCTTTTGAGCTTTCTTTGCCATATAAACAAAAATACCGGTTGAAAACCGGCATCCACTGCAATATAATAGAGATATTGACGTCTAAAACATACACTGCGCCGCAATGCATGCTCAAAAAGTCGATAGCCCTTCACCATTATGCAGTGGTGACAGTTGCACGCCTGTTTGGCGTACCCCCAGGATTAACGGCTGCCGTACCGTTTCCTTCGGCGTTGTTCCCTTTCATAACGGCTCAAACGATCTGGCGATCTTGCCGG
>JAEWBS010000040.1 GCA_023391005.1 Bacillota bacterium
ACCTCGGAGATATGTATTTCGGTCTCAGCGCCGCCCAGACAGCGGGGCATATTCTCGTTGACTTCAAGGATGATGATCTTCGAGGTCTCGCAGACCGCTTTCAGGTGGGAGGCATTCGGGCCAAAGTTAAAGTAGCCGTGCTTATCCATCGGCGCTACCTGGAACATCGCCACGTCGTTGGGGGCGATATGCTCGCGGTAATAGCGGGGCAGCTCGGAGTAACGGATCGGCGAATAGAAGGCGAAGCCCTGATCGATCGCCTTGCGCTCGATGCCGCCCATATGCCACGAATTCCAGCAGAAATGTGCCTGAGGCTCGTCGATCTTAAAAATCTCGGGCACCCACATGCAGATGCCGCCGCGGAGTTTAATATCGGTCAGCTCGCTCATGCGCGCTGCCAGCGCCTTATCCAGCGCGACCGGATGGCCGACCGCCCAGCCGTAATCGACCCAGTCGCCGGATTTGATGACGCCGACTGCTTTTTGGGCGCTTGTCAGCTTGCTTTGGTACAGTTCTTGAAAGCCCATATCGGAATATCCTCCCTGTTAATCTTAAATTTAACGATCAGTCTGTGCCCATTATAGTATGAAATGATTCAGATTTCAACCGTCGCGACGGCAGATAATGCAGATTTTGTCGGGTCACCACTCATGAAAAGTCTGTCAGCCCCGTCGGGCGTCGGTTCTTGATATGGCAAAGTTGCGCTACCAATGACCAATTGACGATACTATAGGCCTAAACTTGCCTTGTCGGGCGTGAATAACCCGCAAACAGTTGATTAAAACCTATTTTTGGTATAGACTATAAACCGAAAGGATGATGACAAATGAACAATTTCGAGTTTTATTCCCCGACAAGGGTAATCTTTGGCAAGGGCGTGGAGCACCGTGTGGGAGAAGCAGCCAAGGCCTGCGGCGCGTCGAAGCTACTGGTGCATTTTGGCGGCGGCAGCGTGAAAAAGAGCGGTCTTTTAGATCGCGTTGAGGCCTCACTGAAATCGGCGGGCCTTGATTATGTTCTGCTCGGCGGCGTTTGTCCTAATCCACGGCTGGGTCTTGTGCGCGAGGGTATCGCCCTTTGCCGCCGCGAAAAGGTTGATATGGTGCTGGCGGTTGGCGGCGGCTCATCGATTGACTCGGCCAAAGCGATCGCGATGGGCGTCCCCTACGACGGCGACGTGTGGGATTTTTACAGCGGCAAGGCTAGCCCCACCGCCGCGCTGCCCACCGGCAATATTCTGACCATCGCCGCCGCAGGCAGCGAGACGAGCGCCAATAGCGTCATCACGAACGAGGACGGCTGGATGAAGCGCGGCTTTGGCAACGCGCTGCTGCGTCCCGCCTTTACGCTGATGAATCCTGAGCTGCTTTACACGCTGCCCAGCTATCAGACCGCTTGCGGCGTCGTCGATATTATCATGCACAACTTTGAGCGCTTCTTCTCCCCCGGCGGCCTCAACGAGGTGACCGACCGAATCAACGAGGCGATGGTGCGCACCGTTATGCAATACGGCGCCGTCTGCATGAAGGAGCCCGAAAACTATGCGGCGCGCTCGGAGGTCATGTGGGCGGGCAGCCTGTCGCACAACCACCTCACCGGTCTGGGCCGCATCACCGACTGGGCGACCCACCAGCTTGAGCACGAGCTTGGCGGCATGTTCGATGTGGCGCACGGCGCGGGACTGTCGGCGATGTGGGGCGCGTGGGCGCGGTATGTCTATAAGCACGACGCCATGCGCTTTGCACGCTACGGCGTCAATGTACTGGGGCTGAGTCTCAACTTTGAAAATCCCGAAGAGACCGCGCTGGCGGCCATTGAGGCGACCGAGCGTTATTTTGCGTCGATCGGTATGCCGATCAATCTCCCCGAGCTGATGGGCCGCGCCTTAACCGAGGAGGAGATGAAGGAGCTGACGGCCAAGTGCACCAATTTTGGTCAACGCACGATCGGCGGTTTTGCCGAGCTGGGCGAGCAGGAGATTCTTGATATTTACCATATGGCGAACAAGGCGTAATGAGAGCGCTATAAAAGAGCATCACCCCCTGTGGCGTGTCCACAGGGGGTCATTTAATAAAAGTTTGTTCTGTACAGGGGTTATATAAATTGCAGCTTTTACATAAACAAGCTCTTGCGATTGCGGTCTAAGTTCTTTGATACCGCTGTAATAAGCAGCTCTTCGCATGCCGACAGTGTGGCAAAAACACCAAGGATGATACCGGAGGCGGTTGTTCCCAGCACGTCGATCAAAACCGGCATACAGAATAACACCCCGCCCGTAGCTTTGTTGGCATAAGTGTGCAAAGCGGAAAACATGCGGTATTTTTTATAGCCGATCCCATACGCCGCCACACGGATGGACATGACGATGGCCGCGACGACCCAAAACCATGTCGGAAGGACAACGGCTGGGATAACGGTGAGCAGGGCTGAAAAGACGAAGACCGTATCCGCTATGCTGTCAAGCTTGGCTCCGAAATCGCTTTGCTGGTGCACGGCTCTGGCGATCGGCCCATCGACCATGTCGCTAACGCCGCAGTATAGATACACGACCCAAAAAGGCCGTGAAAAGGGCGTTGTGAACATCAGCATAATAGCGCCTATAATTCGGGTGGCTGTTATGATGTTGGCTAAGCCTTTAATTGAAATCACCTCCATGAATGCGCATCTATACGGCCTTTTTACATAATTATTAAAAGCCGAGGGCCTGCGCTGTCACGTGACAGCGCAGGCCCCTTCGTTTATTTGACATGATTTTTACGAAAAGCCAGATAGCTCTCCAAAATCAGCACGGCGGCGACGGCGTCGATGACTGCCTTGCGCTTTTTACCGCGCACATCGGTCTGGTTTAAAATGCCGATAGCCGAAACGGTGGTGCTGCGTTCGTCCCACAGTGTAACGGGCAGACCGCTTTGCTCGCGCAGCGTTTCGGCCAGCTGATGGGCCAATTCGCTGCGGGGACCGGCGGTACCGTTCATATTCAGTGGGTTGCCGACGACAATTTCTTCAGCGGCCAGCGCTTTAGCCTGCGCTAAAATTCCGGCGACCAGCCGCTCGCGGTTGCGCTCGGCGATCACCGCGACCGGCGAAGCCAGCAGCTCGCTTTTGTCGCAGACGGCAAGGCCGGTGCGGGCGTCGCCATAATCGATGGATAGAATGATCACGGTTTAAAATCCCCCTTTAAAATTGCAAACAGCGGTCAGTATATGTCGGCGCCGGTGTAATAGTGCTCGAGAATCTCGACATAGTCATAGCCGTCGAGCGCCATGTAATGCGCGCCGTACTGGCTCATGCCCACGCCGTGCCCGTAACCGTAAACGGTGAACTCGAACCGTTCCTTAGAGGTGCTGTAAGACACGTCGAAGCAATGCGAGCGCAGCGAAAAGGCCAAGAGCTTTTCGCGCACACTGCGGCCGGTTATAGCACCGGTACCATAGGTGCCGCCCTGTGAGCGGGTCTCGCCGCCGATCTCAACGGTGCCGACATAGCCGCCCGGCGCGTCGTGCTCAATCGCGATCCAATCCTCGGGGTCGCCGTCCAGCGTGATGCCGTAGACCTTTTTGACCTTGGCGGCAAAATCCTTTTCCGAGATCGTATAGCTGCTCTTATAATAGGGCGATTTGCGGTCGTACTCGCTTTCTACCGAGACGAGATAGGGCAGCGCGCCGCCCCAAACCGCCTGCGAGCTGGTTGTTGCGCCGCTGCTCGTCGAGTGGTAGACGGTGTTGGCATATTGCCCCTTGTAATAGACCGCCACGCCCAAAACCGCATCCACGGCATTTTTGACGGCAGCGGAAACGTCGGTGTTCAGCAGCACGGCGGGGGCGATACCGGCGGCATTGTTATATTTGATCATACTATAGGTGGCGACAACATGCGCTTTGAGTGCTTCTGGCGCAAGGTTGCCGTGCGTCTCGTTTTGAAGCACCTGACAGACGAGATCATAGGCGCTCATGCGCCGAACCCCGCCGCCGGAGGAGTAGGAAAGCGTCTCGTCAAAGGCATCCTCGTGGGCGGTGGGCGTCCTGCCAGAACCGCGGGGGGGCGTTCCCTCTTCGTCCTCTTCTTCCTCTTCGTCGTCGCCCTCGTAGATATACACGAACTCTTCCTCCGATGATGCGGGCGTTGAGGATGACGGCGCCTCAGGCGCGGACGATGATACCGCCGGTTCCGACGACGGGGGCGGCGCCGACGAAGGCGCTGCGGGCTGTGAGGATGACGCCGGTTCCGACGATGCCGGAACCGATGATGACGGCGTTTGCGACGATGATGACGCAGCAGGCTGGGAGGAGGCTTCCGATGTCGATGACGCTTCCGGCTCGGAAGATGACGGCGGGGATGACGCTTTCAGCCGCCAGGGCGGTACCGCCCGCAAAGGTCCCATTACGGGCTGTCGCTGTTCAGAAGAAGCGTTTGAAACAATTGTTTGCTGCGCGGGAATATCATTGTCCGCCGCGCCGAGCAGCGTAACGACAACACCGGCCATCGCCATGACCACCATGACACAGCTGACGGCGACACACCCGATTGCCGCTTTTCTATGGCGTTTCCCCCGGCCTGTACGGTGCGCGGGACGCGGCGGTTGCCGCTTGGCGCTGCGCGCTTTACCGGATGGCGGCACTGTTGCGCCGCCGGCTGACAGCTCGGCGGACTGAACAGGCGGCTGCGCGGCGATGGGCGTTTCCACCTCGGCTTCAGGCGGCGTGCTCAATGCGGCCAACAGCACCTTGAGCCTGAGAAGCTGCGCCGGGTCGTCATATTCGTCGAACAGCAGCAGCGCGCAATCCTCGTGCTTGCACAAACAGGCGGGAAATACGCCGTCGCCCGCAAAGGACTTGGCGCCTTGCGGCAGATGGCAGCAGGACTCAATCTCTGAGAAAACCAAATCCTGCTCACGGCAGCGCTGTTCAATATATCGGGCGGCCGCGTTTGACCGCACGAGGGGAAGGCCCAGCGCGTCGGCGGCAGCCTCAAACGCATAGCCGCCGTGTGATACGCCGCCGATGACGAGCACCAGATCGGCGCTATCAAGCGCTGTGGCAATGGCTTGTGCCAGACCCTGCCGGTCGCTGGGGCTGGCGACGGTACGGGCTTCGAGCCGCATTTCAGATAGCAGCGCTTCCACGCTGCCGCGCATTTCGCGGCAGCTGTCGCCGGGCTCGATAATGGTCAGCCGCATGTGCTTCCTCCCGTCTGGTTTTTATGAGAACGAATAGGCTGGGAGCGCGCAAAAGCCCTTGGATGCCGCGGTTAAAAGCATCGGTTGCCCGCTAGAGACATTCCGGTTGCCAAATGTTCGCATTGCGGCGCGCAGGTTTTAAGCCTAATTCCTCTGTTGTTTTAACTTTTGACAGACGCCTTAAAGGGTCAGCTCGGTGTTCTCGTCGATCCAGACCGATTCGACCCCGGTCACCGCCGCTTCAATCAGGCGGGCGCGGTCCAAGCCGCTTTCGGCTGCAATGACCGTCTCCATCTGCGGGCGGGTGCGCGGGTGGCGGGGCGTGAAAACGGTGCAGCAGTCTTCATAGGGCAGAATAGACGTCTCAAAGGTATCGATCTTGCGGGCGATGGTCACAATCTCTTCCTTGTCCATACCGATGACGGGGCGGAAGACCGGCAGCGCCGCAGCCGCGTCGGTGCAGGCGATGGCCTGCATGGTCTGGCTGGCAACCTGCCCCAAGCTTTCGCCGGTGATCAGCGCGCCGCAGCCGAATTTTTCGCCAAGGCGCGAGGCAATCTCCATCATCAGGCGGCGCATGACGAGCGTGAAATAGTCTTCGGGGCATTTCTCGCCGATCTCCTGCTGAATCTCGGTGAAGGGGACGACGAGCAGGCGCACCCGACCGGTGTAAGCCGACATCTTCTGGCAGAGCATTTTGACCTTGAGCAGCGCGCGCTCGCTCGTATAGGGCGGGCTTGCAAAATGGATCGCCATCACCTCAAGCCCGCGCTTGGCCATCATATAGCCCGCCACGGGGGAGTCGATGCCGCCCGATAGCAGCAGCGCCGCCTTACCCGCGCTGCCGATGGGCATGCCGCCCGCGCCCGGCTGCTGCCCGGCGTGCAAAAAAGCGGCCCGGTCGCGTACCTCGGCCCAGACCACGAGGTCGGGGCTGTGCACATCGACCCGAAGATGGGGGTGGCGCTCTAAGAGATAGTGCCCCAGCTCGGCGCAGATCTCAGGCGACCCCATCGGAAAGGTCTTGTCCGAGCGCTTGGCGTTGACCTTAAAGGTTTTAATTTGGGAAAGCGCGTCGTCGAGATAATCGGCGCCGGCGCGCATTGCCTCAAAACGCTTTTCGACGACGACGCTGCGGCTGATGGCGGCGATGCCGAATACGCGCGACAGGCGCAGATAGGCCTCGTCCATGTCAAGGTCGTCGGCCATCGGGGTGACGGTGATGGTTGACTGCGCCTTAGTGACGGTAAATGTGCCGAGCGGGCCCAGTCTGCGGCGAATATTTTTCATCAGAATGCTTTCAAAGGTGGCGCGGTTGGTGCCCTTGAGCGCTAACTCGCCATATTTGAGCAGAATAATTTCCTTCATGGTAGTTCCTCTTTCTTTTGCCGTGGCCGCTTATTACGCGCGGCTGGTGTACGGCGGCGTTATTTTGCGGCGTCAGGCAAAAGGGCCGCGCCGAGGCCGGTATCAGCTATAAATATTTGCGGTTAAAGCTGTAAAACAATCCGAAATGGATGCGGGTATGCCGCGTAAAACAACGCGGGCTGGTGAATGACGCATTCTTAAAATTTAGACACATGCAGACAGGATGCCGTTATCAATCTACAGCGGCGGCCCCATCGGCTTGTAGGACACAAAGATGATTCGTTTTAAGCGGCTTGAATAGATATCAAGATATCAGGCCTGCCGCAGCGACTGTATGGCGGATGCGAGTACTCCGCAAAAACGCTCGGCCTGCTGTGGGGTGTTGTTTTCGCACAGGCTGATGCGCAGCGCCGAATCAATCTCGCGCGCGGTTTTGCCCATGGCGGCCAGCACGTGGCTTTTGGCGCCCTTTGAGCAGGCCGAGCCGCTCGAAACATAAATGCCCTGCGCGGCAAGAAAATGCAGCAGCGTCTCAGACCGGTAGCCGGTCACCGAGCAGTTGAGCAAAAACGGCGAGCAGTTGTCAACAGGCGAATTGATCATCACATTTGGCAGGTTGGAGAGGCCGTTAATCAGCGCATCCTTAGTCTGCTGCGCCTTGGCGCGGTTTTCCTGAAGCCGGTCGGCGGCGTTTTTGGCGGCCAGCCCCAGCGCTGCGATCATCGGGACGCTCTCGGTGCCGGGCCGCAGGCCGCGCTGCTGGCTGCCGCCGAACAGCAGCGGCGTAATGCGCACCTTATCGGCGATATACAACGCACCGACCCCCTTGGGCGCGTGAATCTTATGGCCGCTGAGCGTCAGCATATCCACACCCAGCGCCGCGACCGACAAGGGGATTTTGCCAAACGCTTGCACGGCGTCGGTATGCAGCAGTGCGTTGGGCGCTTTGGCGCGCAGCCGCTTGGCGACCTCGGCCACCGGTTGAATGCTGCCGACCTCGTTGTTGACCAGCATCATCGAGACGAGGATGGTGTCCTCGTTACAGGCGTTGAGCAGCGCATCGGCGCTGACGCGGCCATCCGCCCCGGGCGCAATTCCAACGAGCTCAAAGCCGCGCCGCGCCAGCTCTTGCATGGCTGAGCGCACCGACGAATGCTCCACCGAGGTGGTAATAATACGCTTTCCACGCCGTTTTTTGGCGTCAGCGCCGCCGAACAGCGCCAGATTATTGGCCTCGGTGCCACCCGAGGTGAAAAGCACCTGCCCGCTTTTGGCCCCGAGCGCCGTGAGCAGCTGCTTTTGCGCGCGCTCAATCAAAAGCTGGGCCTGTACGCCGCGCGTGTGCAACGACGACGGGTTGCCGTAGTCCTCGCGCATTACCTGCGCCATCAGCGTTATGACGTCGTCATCCACCTGTGTGGTTGCCGCGTTGTCAAAATAAATATCGTTCATCGGGATGCTCCCTTTGTAAACAGATTTGATCCATAATGCATTAGTATACCCTAAAAAGTACCTTTTTTCAACCGTCGGCGGTGTTTACACCGCTGAGGTCAAACGGCGGGATGAAGGCGCTGTCGGCGGCGGTATTGTCCTGAATATAACAGCGGGTGACGCCCAGCTCGGCGGCATAGTCGATAAGCGCTTCGTAATGGCGCGGGTTGACCCGGCGGGTCAGCTCGGGGAAGCGGCACGCAAAATCGCCGTCACACTGTTCTGGCGGCGTGTATTGGCTCATCAGGCTCAATAAAATGTTGTCGCCAAAGCGGTCGTACAGCAGTGTGACCGCCCGCATCGCGTCGGCGAGTTGCCCCGGCAGCAACAGATGCCGCACCAGTACGCCCCGGCGCAGCAGACCGCTGTCATCAAACGCCGGCGGGCCGGTATGACGCAGCATCTCGGCAATGGCAGCCAGCGCCGTTTGGGGATAATCAGGCGCCGCCGAATATTTCAGACCCGGTTTTTCTTGCGCGTATTTAAAATCCGGCAGCCAGATGTCGATGTGAGACGACAGCATTTGAATCGTCTCAGGCCGCTCGTAACCGCCGCAGTTATAAACCACCGGCAAGGCAAGGCCGTTTTGCCGCGCGAGGGTTAGTGCTTCGACAATGCCGACGGCGTAATGGGTCGGGGTGACGAGGTTTAAGTTGTGCGCCCCTTGTGCTTGCAGCTCGAGAAAAATCTCAGCTAAACGGACGCGGGACACCACCTGCCCCTTTGCATCGTGACTGATGTCGCGGTTTTGACAAAACACGCAACCCAGCGTGCAGTGTGAAAAAAAGACGGTGCCCGAGCCGTTTTGGCCGGAGATGCAGGGCTCCTCCCAGTGGTGCAGCGCCGCGCGGGCAATTTTGACGTCCGGCCCGGCTTTGCAGTAGCCTTGACGCGCGGCGCGGTCAACGCCGCAGTTGCGCGGACACAGACGGCACTCGGTCAGGTTGTCGGACAAAGAGCGGCTCATGGGGCGCCCTCCTCACTTGAATAAAATCGGGTGTTTTATGCATTCACCATCATAACGCGCTAAGCGCCAAGTTGCAAGAAAAATACCGTTGTCCCGACACGGACAAAATTAAAAAATCGAAGGGGCTGTCGTCCACCTAAAGCGGACGACAGCCCCTTGCGCGCGATAAAGCAGACCGGCATGTCACAAACATGCCGCAAAGGCTACGGCTTTGGCGCGTCGCAGCTGTCTGAGAGAATGATATGCAGCAGCGAGAAGCGGTCGCGCAGCATATCCGCGACCGGCGGCGGGCTTTTTAAAACGGGCGTACCGTTATCCCCAGAGGCCAGCGGCAGGCTGATCGCAACGGTGGTGCCCTCATATTCCTGCGAGGCGACGGCCAGCGTGCCGCCGTGCAGCGCGATGATCTGCCGCGCGACCGACAGCCCCAGTCCGCTGCCGGGCATCGGCATGCCGTCGCGATCATAAGAAAAGAAGGGCTCGCACACCTTATCCAAGATATTCTGCGGAATGCCCAGCCCGTGGTCTCGAATCGTGATATGGGCGCGGGCGGCGTCGGCGGTCAGCGCAATTGCAATGGCGTTATCCGCCTTACTAAAGCGACAGCAATTTGAAAGAATGTGCAGCAACGCATGGTTAAGCAGTGCGTCGTCGGACATGATATATACCGGCGTATTCGGCAGATCTAAAGAGAGCGTAATGCCGATTGAATCGGTCAGCATGCCGGCTGCCAGCCCCAGACGCCTTAAAAAATCGGCCAGATCAAGCAGAGTAGGCGCAAAGGGCTCGTTGCCCAGTAAAAAACGCAGATGCATCGTAAAATCGATCGTAAAGCGCAGCATGTGATAGCTGTTTAAGTTTATTTGCTCGGTCAACGCTTGCAGCCGTTCGTTCTGCTGAAGCTCCGGCAGGCGGGCAATGGCGGAGATACCGGCAAAAATGTTTGAAAGCGGCGCGCGCAGCCGGCCTGAAATAGCCGAGGCCAGATAGTCGATGCTTTGCGGCAGCATGGGGGTCTGCTGTGCGTCGGCAAAGCCAAACGAGATTAAAAAGCCGTCTTCAATGGGCGTAAACGAGACTGCAAAATGCGCCATACCGGCGAGCGGGACCGAAAAAGCGTGCTGTTCTCCGGCGGCCTTCTGAATGGCGTCCAGCTGCGCCGAAGAAACGAGTAGAGACAGTCCCCCTGGGATGGACAATGCCGGGTAACGTCTGAGCGCACAGGGGTTGGCCCACACAATTGAAAAATGGTTGTCTGCCACCACAAATGGAATAGGGGATTCACCATGCAGTTGTTGGATTAATGCAAGTTGTGATTGCATATAATTAGCCCCTTTATAGGAAAAATTACTATAATTCATAATATCATAATATTCGACACGAAACAACGCAATTCGACAAAATTTCTAAATATAGGAAAATATGGACCCTCAACCCTTTTGACGTGAAATGGGTTTCCAAAAAACTACCCTGTTTTTGTGTGATTTATACCAAAATTTTTAATTACTATTGTCATTGTGTAAATTATATGATATAAAATAAACAAAATGGAAATTTAGATTATATAGTTTTGAAGGGATGTAACGAGTATGGCGATAAAAATCGGTATTAACGGCTTTGGACGTATTGGCCGCCTGGTTTTCCGCGCGGCGATTGCGCAGCCGGAGAAATATGACGTCGTTGGCATAAACGACCCGTTTATTGATCCGGAGTATATGGTTTATATGGTCAAGTACGACACCATCCACGGCCGCTTCGACGGCAGTGTGGCGGCGGAGAATGACAAGCTTGTCGTCAACGGCAAGTCAATTGCGGTGTTTGAGTGCAAAGACCCCGCTGAGATTGCGTGGGGCGATTGCGGCGCGGACTATATTGTGGAATCCACCGGCGTCTTTACCACAGTTGACAAGGCCAAGGCGCACCTTGCGGGCGGCGCTAAAAAGGTTGTTATTTCGGCCCCTTCCAATGACGCACCCATGTTTGTTATGGGCGTCAACAACAACACTTATACCAAGGACATGACCATTGTCTCGAACGCCTCCTGCACGACCAACTGCTTAGCGCCGTTGGCAAAGGTCATTCATGACGAGTTTGGTATTGTAGAGGGCCTGATGACGACGGTACACTCGACCACCGCGACTCAGAAGACGGTGGACGGTCCCTCCAAGAAGGATTGGCGCGGCGGCAGAGCGGCCTCGGGGAACATCATTCCGGCCTCGACCGGTGCCGCAAAGGCGGTGGGCAAGGTTATCCCCGAATTAAACGGCAAGCTGACCGGCATGTCCTTCCGCGTGCCGACCCTCGACGTCTCGGTCGTAGACCTGACCGCGCGACTTGAAAAGCCCGCCACGATGGAAGCGATCTGCGACGCGGTCAAAAAGGCCGCCGCGGGCGATATGAAGGACATTATGTGCTACACCGACGAAGAGGTTGTGTCCTCCGACTTTATCACCGACGCACACACCTCCATTTTCGACGCGAAGGCCAGCATTCTGCTCAACGACAAGTTTGTCAAGCTCATCAGCTGGTACGACAACGAGTGGGGCTATTCCAACAAGGTGCTGATGCTTATCGAGCATATGGCTTCGGTCGACGCGCAGTAAAAAATCTTAAAATTTGTGCAAAGCAGCCATACCGTGAAGAAAATTCTCGGTAGGGCTGCTTTTGGTACTTTTAAATAAGAAGCGCGCTCAAAATTTTGACAGAAAATACAAATTGCCAGACGGCTTACGAAAATTACCAAATTGTCGGATCAAATCAGCAAATTTATTGTCCCATCCGCGCTCTAGCCACATTTATCAGGCCATGTTACAATAGCATCGTAGCAGGAAGGCCCATGATTGTGACAGGAGGAATTTCATAATGGCAGTAAAAATTGGCATAAACGGATTTGGCAGAATCGGTAGGGTGGTGCTTCGGCAGGCGCTGGCGATGCCCGAGCGCTTTGAAGTCTGCGCCATCAACTATCGCAATGTTGACCTTGAGTATATGAAATATATGATGAAGTACGATTCTACCTTTGGCCGTTACCCCGGCACTGTGGAAATCTACGAAAAGGGCTTGTGCTTCGACGGGGTCAACATCCCTGTTTTCAGCGAGTCGGACGCTGCCAATGTGCCGTGGGGCGCGGTCGGGGCGGAATATATCGTCGAATCGACCGGCGCTTACGTGACGGCTGAAAAAGCTGCCGTGCATCTTGCGGCAGGCGCCAAAAAGGTGATCATCACCGCGCCGGCCAAGGACAGCTCCCCGACCTTTGTCATGGGCGTCAATCATATGAGCTACACCAGCGATATGACGGTCGTTTCAAATGCCTCCTGCACCACCAACTGCTTAGCGCCGCTTGTCAAGGTCGTCAATGACGAGTTTGGCATCATTCAGGGCCTGATGTCGACGATTCACGCGGCCACCGCCAAGCAGAAGGTGGTCGACGCCCGCTCGATGAAGGACTGGCGCACCGGACGCTCAGTGTTCGGCAATATCATCCCCTCGACGACCGGCGCCGCAAAGGCTTGCGGACTGGTCATCCCCGAGGTTAAGGGCAAGCTGACCGGCATGTCGTTTCGTATTCCCGCGGCGGACGTTTCGGTCGTGGATCTCACGGCCCGTCTCGAAAAGCCGACCACCTATGACGCGGTTTGCGCCGTGATTAAAAAGGCGACCGAAACAAGTATGAAGGGCATTATGTCCTATTGCGACGAGCAGGTGGTTTCGCTCGATTTTCTGGGCGATACCCACACCTGCAATTTTGACGCAAGTTCGGGCATCATGATTGATGACAATTTCATCAAGCTGCTGGCGTGGTACGACAACGAATGGGGCTATTCCAACAAGGTGCTAATGCTCGTTGAGCACATGGCCACAGTCGATGCGCAGGCGGCGCTTGCTTAAACTGGACTTAACGGTGACGAGGGGTGGAAGGTATTCCACCCTTCTTCGAACTTTTAAATGGCAGAGAGGGGACCCGCAAACGATGGTCAGAAAGGTTGAGCCCGGTGACCGCGACGCCTACATCGGGCTGGTGCAGCAGTTTTACAGCTCCGACGCGGTGCAGCATAAAATTCCGAGAGAAAATATTGAGGCGACCTTTGACGAGCTGATGCGCTCCGATGTTTATGCGCAGGGCTATATGCTGATTCATAACGGTCAGCCTGCCGGCTATGCGCTCATCGCCAAAACCTTCTCCTGCGAGGGCGGCGGCCTGACGGTTTGGATTGAAGAGGCCTTCATCCGACCCGAGTATCGCTCGCTGGGGTTGGGTAGCGCGCTTTTTTCGGCGGTCGAGGCTGAGTATGGCCCGTCGCTCGCGCGCATGCGCCTTGAGATAACGCCGGACAATCTGCGGGCTAAAAGCCTGTATCAAAAGCTGGGCTTTCAGGAGCTTCCTTATTTGCAGATGGTTAAGGAATTTAAAGAATAATTAAAAGCGCTGCCGGTAAAGGTTCGACCTCGACCGGCAGCGCTTTCTATTTACAAAAATGGTTTGATACGACAGCAAAAGATCCAAGACTGCCTGAATGCAAGGTATAAGCCTTATTTTAAAACACCGGCGGTCACTAATAGATTAGTCAGCAGAAAAAACAGGCACATCATCGCGATGATGCCGACAATCGATATAATCAATCGGCAGCGGTCTTCGCCCTGTTTTTTGTCGATGATGACACAGATAACAATCAGCGCGATGCAAACGGCAAACCCGATGGCGCTCATAGCTAATGACATTAATACATCCGTCCTTTCACAGCTTATCATAACGCACCCCGCCGCAAAAGAAAAGCCCTAAATTTGCGGTCCGGCGCAAAACGGCGGGCAAAAGAACGATTACAGCCGCAGAGTCCAGTCGATAAAAGCCCGGCGGCGTGCCGCCCGCGCATGGGATTGAAGGGCGCTGACGCAGCCTCCAAACGCCTTTGCCGCCCGCATGAAGAGGCTGTCAGCATCCGGTTTTGACGCTTTATACAGCGCTTAAATTGGGTCAAATCAAACAGAAGGGGCTTTCGCCCCTTCTCAGCTTGTCGAAAAGTTCTTTGAGGCGCTTCGGCCTTTTACGCCAAACCGAGCAAAACGGGCATGCGTGCCCGTTTTGTCGCCCGCGAGCAAAGAATCCGGCGCGCTTTATGTCAACGCGAAAACGGGGGGCTCGCCGTCAGACCGCTTTATGCGATTAGGCGGCCTTGCTGCTCGCTGTGGGCGGCATGGATTCCCGCAGCGGCTTTCGCCGTTCTTTCGCACGATTCCCCCGATGCTTTACCTTGCCGAAACACATTTCTTTGACAGTCCCAAAAGAGGCTTTGTACCTTTTGCCTATATCTTTTATAGCGGACGCGCGCGGTTCAGCCTCAGGTTAACGCTCGTGGTGGTGGCCTTTTAGCGAGATGCCCTGAATTAACGACACCATAACCAGCGCGACCAAACCCGCCGAAAAGCCGTTATTATACAGGTTGTAGCCGCCGCAGGGTGCGCCGACCGCGAGAACCACAGCCGCATGCAAAAAACCGGCGACAATACCATAAAACCAACCAAATTGACCGGCTATGGGGGCAAGCGCGGTGCCAAACTGTGCCGCCAGCAGCATGCCGGGGTCCGTCTCGTTAGAAACCATCACATGCGAGGCGAGCCAGACGCCCAGCATGATGGGAATGGAGTTTTTCGGATGCTCACCGGCCGCGCCAAAGCCGATTGCCGTGAGCACGGCGCCGCACACCGGGCCGTTGAGGTCGCCGCCCACCAACATGACGTAGCTCAGCGAGACGCCGCCCATCAGCCCCATGTTCATCATCGTCGCACCGATGCCGTCGGTGATGACAAAATCGGTGGGTGAACGCCCCGAATGGCGCATAATGCGCCAATAGGTTCGCGGGTTAAAGTTGCACAGCACAAAGCCGACCGCAACCAGCGCCACGATAAGCGCGATCAGATACATTAACATTGGGGTGGGCACGCCCTTATACCAGATCATGACGGTCTGAATCGAGCCGCCCATCGCCTGCGTGACCGACGCGAGCATCAGCGCCATAAGTCCGCCGGCAAAGCCGTAGTTGAAGTGGGTGTAACCCATGTGGGTTGAAAAGGCATGCTCAGCCAGCGGAATGATGATGTAACCCATCAGCGCCCCCACGCTTACCGCCAGCGGCAGACGCAGCAGCGGATGCACGGGGCTTTTAAGTAGAACGTCGCTGACAATCGGGGCCAGCGTCGTCGAAAAGAGCGCCGCGTTGGTATAGCGCGCCATCGGCTGTCCCTTGACCCTGGCATAGATCCAGACACCCAAAAAGAACGGCAGAATATTAATGGGGTTTTTGCCAAACAACGAAAAACCCGCCATTAAAAACATCATTGAAATAGTGCTGCCGTTGTAGGGCGTTTTGATCAGCAGCGTCAGGCCGATGGAAATCAGCGTAACAATGCCGGCGTTCACGAGCGCCGCACCAATTGAACCGATGACAAAATAGTCGGTGATCAAAATGTCTGAGCAAAGAATATATGCGATAAGACCATCCAGAATGTTTTTTGGCGTTTCCAGGGTAAAGCCGACGACAATTAACGAAAATGCAAGCGAAAAGCACATTCGTTTTGCTATCTGGGCGTTGTTAGGGATAGAAACAGCGTCACGTAGCGTTGTCATGCAGGATCCTTTCTTAAACTTGCAATTTTATTAATAATATTTTATCAGACTTCAGCGGTGTTTTCCAGCAAAAATGTATAGAAAAATGAATTTAGTTTAAAATTCACACATTCTCAGTAGTTTTATGTATAAAACGTGGGCGGATAACCAAGCGGTCTTTAAAACATAGCGTAGACGACTCTAACGGAAGGGCGCGCCGGGGTTGTCGGCGGAGAAGAGGCATCCGGCGAGCCTTGTGTGTCCTGCGCGGCGCGAACGACAGAATATTTTCAGACGATGAAATTGGGGCGGCATTTGGCGGGGAAGCACTACCATTTGTGTCAGGCTTCGACGGCCTAAAACCCCTTGCGCAGGCCGGGGGTTTGCTATATACTAATGCTGCTGGGAATACGGTTGAATTAACGGACGCCGCGCCGTTTTGCTGGACGCGTTAAGGCTGTTTAGTACGCCGATGCGCAGTAATGTGGCGCAGAAAACTTATTGGCCCCGACAGGCCCCGTTAGTTTATGTGTTCTCAAGGTGTTTAGCATGGAGGATGCCAATGCGAATCAGAAGAAAACTCTGGGCGCGGCCTGAGCTTGCCGCCAGCCCGTTTGTCATAGACAATCCCGACGATTGCCGCGGACGTTGGAAAACGCTGTTTGACCGGCCGCAAGCGCCGCTGCATCTTGAGCTGGGCTGCGGCAAGGGCGGCTTTATCGCGCAAAAAGCGCTCGAAAATCCCGATATCAATTTTCTTGCCGTCGACCTTAAAAGCGAGGTGCTCGGGCTTGCTAAGCGCAACGCCGAGCGGGTGTATGCAGAAGGCGGGCGCGCGGTTGATAATCTCCGTCTTGCGGCCCACAACATAGAATGGATTGACCATATGCTCGCTCCTGAGGATCAGATTGCGAGAATTTACATCAACTTTTGCAACCCATGGCCTAAAAAACGCGATTTTAAGCACCGACTCACCCACCCGAGGCAGCTCGCGCTGTACAAAAGGTTCCTGCTGCCGGGGGGCCTGCTGCTGTTTAAAACTGACGACGATACCCTTTTTGAAGCGACCTTGACGTATCTGGCCGAAAGCGGCTTTCAAGTGGTCGAACAGATGGTTGATCTGCCCGCCTCGCACGAGGCGTCGGCTATTATGACAGAGCACGAGCGCATGTTTCGTGATATGGGGCTGCCCATCCACTACATTGCCGCCGTGCTGCCGGAGGGAAATGGATGAAACCGTTAATTTTGCTGACCGCCGGGTATGGCGTCTCTCCAAACGGGCAAGCCCGCCGATATCTTTACCAGAACTATGCCGACGCGATCACCCGCGCGGGCGGCATACCGCTGCTGCCGCTTGATGACGGCGAACTGGCCGTAGATCTGGCGGCGCTTGCCGACGGTCTGATGATCACCGGCGGGCCGGATATTGACCCCGCGCTCTACGGTGAGGCAACGCTGCCCGCGTGCGGCGCGATCGACGCGCGGCGCGACACGATGGAATACGCGCTGCTGGCATCTTTTGTTCAGGCGAAAAAACCGGTGTTCGGCATCTGCCGCGGTATTCAAGTGATCAACTGCTATTTTGGCGGCACGCTGTGGCAGGATCTGCCCAGCCAGCTGGGCGTGACGCATAGCTGTGAGGATAAGCCGCACGACTGCGTCCATGAGGTAGCGCTGCCGTCCGGTTCACTGCTGCACCGGCTTTATGGCGACGCGATGGTGACCAACAGCTACCATCATCAGGCGGTCAAGGCAATGGCCGAGGGCTTTGTCTGCACCGCCGTCTGCGGCGAGGTGATCGAGGCGATGGCGCATGTCTCACTGCCGATCTCGGCGGTACAGTGGCATCCCGAGCGCATGACCGGAGCTGACCGCTTTGCGTACCACGGACCCGACTCGGCGCCGCTGTTTTCAAGCTTTGTGCACCAGTGCGCCGAGTTTAAACAGCTGTGATAAGCTAAATAATTTTCAAAATTGGCGCGGGATTGACGGGGACATTTTGTGACGGCTCAGCAACGCGCAAAATAAACCGCCAAGACAATTTGGTTTCGAGATGGTTTAACGATCAGTGCCGCGTTTCTCCCAAAAGCGAACCCGGGCAGAAGAGAACTTCTGCCCGGGCTTACTTTTCACTTATCAGGGCGATCTGGTCGTAAAATACAAAGTCGTCAATGTCGCCCTGCACTTCAAACCATTCCATAAAGTTTAATA
>JAEWBS010000043.1 GCA_023391005.1 Bacillota bacterium
GAATATTAACGGTATCGTCCAATGGGGTGCGGGCGGCGGCACCGATTCTCTGATGCGTCCCCTGTCCGCTCTGGCTGAAAAGCAGCTGGGGGTATCGATCGTTATCCAGAATATGACCGGCGCCACCGGCTCGGTAGCAACCCAATATGTACATGACGCCAAATCTGACGGCTACACCCTGCTGATGGGTGCTGAAAACCCCGCATTGTATAAGGCGCTTGAAATTAGCTCGCTTACCTATACCGACTTTGACTGCGTCTATTTGATTGGTGACGAAGTTGTCGGCATTATTGTGGGCAAAAACTCGAAGTTTGGCAGCTTTACCGATATTGTTAATGCCGCGCTGGCCAAGCCCGGCAGCATTAAGCTTTCCACCACCGGTAAAGGCGGCCTGCCCTGGGAGGTTGGTGCATTTATCACCGACATCACCGGCGCGACCTTTAACCAAATCCCCTACGACAGCGACGCTTCGGCTAGAACCGCCGTCATCAGTGGAGAATGCGACTTTACCGTTTGCAAGGTTCAGTCCGGCGTCGAGGCCTACAAGGCCGGCGACATCAAATTCCTCTGTATGCTGTCCAACAAACCGGTAGAGGTTATGCCTGAGGTTGCGCTGATTACCGCCGAGTACCCCGATTTTGCCAAGTACCTGCCCTGGGGCCCCTTCTATGGTATATTTGTCAAAAAGGGCACCGATGCGGCCACACTTGAAACGTTAAGCAACGCCTTTAAGACCGTCGGTACCGATGCCAGCTATCAGGACGTTCTAAAGAACTTTAACATCAATTTCCTGGGCTACACCGGCGACGAAGCTTCACAATATATTGCCACCTGGCAGGAGAACACGATTACCGCATTGACAAACAGCGGTGCGCTAAGCAAATAAGCGGTTTATATATGGCGTGTGGCTGCATGTCCGCACGCCATATATTTCAAAAGGTATTCGGATGTAATTTGAGGTGAAATCAGCAATGGATGAATTGAATAAAAGCAACATAGAAATGGCCGATTCCGGCGCAGAAGCACTCCCGGAAGAAAAAACCGTTCTGGAACCGGGTGAAAAGGTGTTCACCGTCGTGCTGCTGGTCTTTGGCTTGATCGCGTTTACGCTGGCGCTGCGACTCTGGATGCGGATGAGCAGCCCTCGTATTTCCTCAGCGGGCGCTCTGCCGCTGTTTGTGACAGGGTTGTGGGTTATTCTGGCGTTGATGGCCATTTTTGAAAACAGGAAGCTGGTCTCCCCGCTCAGCGGACTCAAGGATAAGAAAGCGCAATTGCTTCAGGGACTGCATTATGCGTTCCCGCTTGACGCCGCGATGATGCTGGTCATGATTTTGGGTTACTGCGCGGCATTATTCTTTGGCCTGAGCTTTTATATTGCCACACCGCTTTTCCTGTATGGTTCTATGTGTTATCTGTCAAAAAAGGACTTTATCAAAACCCTGCTCTGGACAGCGGTGGTCATGGCATTTATTGTTTTGGTCTTCCGCGTATTGTTCGGCGTTATATTCCCCTAATCCGGAGGTAAAGTATGAGTGTATGGTATCATCTGGCGGTCATCTTTCGTGAGCCGCTTCTAATTTTTCTCGTTGCCATCGGCACCTGCGCCGGTGTCTATGTGGGCGCCATCCCCGGCCTGTCGGGCACCATGGCGGTATCGCTACTGGTCTCTTTCACCTTCGGTTGGGAAACCCATAACGCTTTAGCCGTTATGATCGGTGTATTTGTCGGCGCCGTTTTTGGCGGATCGCGTTCCGCCATTCTACTTAATATCCCGGGTGCGCCCGCGGCCGTTGCAACCACGCTGGATGGCTATGAGCTTGCAAAGCAAGGCCGCGCCGGAGAGGCGATGGGCATTGCCACGACCCAGTCGGTGGTGGGCACCCTGCTGGGCGTCGTTGCGCTCGCCACCTGTGCGCCGCTGGTAGCGCGTCTGGCCGTTAATTTTCACTCGGTAGACTATCTCATGCTGGCCATTATGGGCTTGATGATGGTCGGCTCTCTGTGCGCCCGCTCGGTAAAATTCGGCTTGATCGCCGGCGCCATCGGTATCTTTCTGGGCTGTGTCGGCGTGGACGGCCAAACAGCCGTTAAGCGTTTTACCTTCGACATCGTCTATTTAAACTCCGGCGTGGATTATGTCGTTGCGATGATCGGTCTGTTCGGTGCGTCTGAAGCGCTTGTCCAGCTCACCGATCTTAAATCGACCCCCGTTAAACAAAAAATTGATAAGATTATCCCCTCCTGGTCTGAAATGCTCAAGCATTTTCCGTTGACCCTGCGTTCCTCGGTTATCGGTGTTCTGGTCGGCGCGCTGCCCGGTGCGGGCGGTGACATTGCAGCCCTTCTCAGCTACGATCAGGCCAAGCGTTCGGTCCGCAAGCCCACCGCTCCGTTCGGAAAGGGCGCGGTAGAGGGCATCATCGCGCCTGAATCGGCTAATAACGCCGCTATTGGCGGAGCCTTCATCCCGATGCTGACGCTCGGCATTCCGGGCGATGCCGTTACCGCCGTCATTATCAGCGCTCTGACCATTCACGGTCTGCGCCCCGGCCCCAATCTGATTGCCTCCACACCCGACCTGTTTTACCTGATTGTCTCCTGCCTGCTGCTGGCCTCCATCTTCTTGCTGGTGTTCGGCCTGACGGGCATCAAGGTCTTCACCAAAATTGTGGAGATTCCAAAAGCCATTTTGATGCCCACCATTTTGGTGCTGTCGGTTATCGGTGCATTTGCCATCCGCAACAGTGTCTATGATATTTTCTGGATGTTCGGCTTCGGCATTATCGGCTACTTTTTAAAACGCTATAACTACCCGATCGCCCCCATCGTGCTGGGCATTATTCTGACCACGCTATTTGAGGAAAACTACCGTCGCGGCGTCATGCTTGAGGGTTCAATCCCCGGCATGCTGGCCAGCATTTTTACCAGTCCCATTTCCATCGTGCTGTTTGCGCTTATTGTGTTCTTGTCGATAACGCAGTCCAAATGGTATAAGGACTGGCGTCAGCGCCGGGATGAAAAGCTGTTTTCTTCTCAGCACGACGCGGCATAGCGATTCTTAGCAAGCGAGGAAAGACATATGATGCGCTATATTACCGTTGACACGAAAATGATCGCTTTGCTGGGGACGCCGTTGCGTCAATCCGTTTCTTATCTTCTCCAGAACCGCGTCTATGAGCAAGCCGGTCTCGATTACTTTTATTTGCCTATCGAGGTCAAGACGCCACAGCTGTTGGCCGATGTCCTAACGGGCATACGCGCCATGAATTTTGCAGGTTTCGCGGTCACCAAGCCGTATAAAGAAACCGTCCTGCAATACCTCGATTCACAGGACGACAGCGTCGCCCTGACAGGAGCCTGCAATACCGTGCTTATCCAAGACGGAAAGCTTATCGGCTATAACACCGACGGCATCGGCTGCATCCGATCACTGGAGCAGGAGGGCCGACTGGCTATTCCTGATAAGACCTTTTTCAGCTTTGGGGCGGGCGGTGCGGCCCGTGCGGTTTGCTTTGAATTGGCGCGCCACGGGGCGGGACAGCTTATTATCGCCTCCCCGCTTGGCATGTGCGATCGGCTGTCGGCAGAGATCAACCGACACTTCCCCAACAAGGCTATCGCCGTGGATATTGGAGAAACCGAGCGGATGTACGGCTATATCCGGCAGGCGGACGTACTGCTCAATCTCAGCGGAATCGGCATGGCGCCTCACGAGGAGGAAACCCCCATGGAAAAGCCCTGCTTTCAACCGCATCAGCTCTGCTATGACGCTGTCTATCAGCCTGAGAAAACCCGCTTTCTGAGGGAGGCTGAAGCCGCCGGCTGTCAAACGCTCAACGGCCTTGGCATGGTTATCTATCAGGGACTTGAACAGATTAAGCTATGGACGGGCATAAATGCCCCGGCCCAAATGATGTTTGACGCGTTCAGGGCGACCTGATCATGCGATTCCATATTTCTCTGGAGAGTGAAGAATGAAAACGATACAATTACGCAATGTGACTATTGGTTCCGGTGCCCCGAAAGTTATTATTCCTATTGTCGCCACCACCGAGGAGGAGATTATTCTCAAGGCCAAGGCGCTCGGGCAGCTTTCGCTGGACGTGGTGGAGTGGCGGGCTGATTTCTTCAAAGATGTCTTTCATTTGGATAAGGTTTTGGAGCTTTTGCACAGCCTGCGCACAGTACTCGGAGAAAAGCCTATTCTATTTACCTTTCGTACCAAAAAAGAGGGCGGAGAAAAAGAGATCGGCATGGCGGAATATACAGCCCTTAATAAGCTGGCCGCCCGTTCCGGTTGCGTCGACGCCGTAGATGTCGAAATTTTTTCCGGCGACGCTGTTGTTCGTGAAAATATCGAAAATCTTCATAACGCCGGGGTTGTCGTTGTTGGCTCCAACCACGACTTTGACCGTACGCCGGACAAGGAAGATTTGCTCTACCGCCTGCGCAAAATGCAGGATATGGATGCGGATATCCCAAAGCTGGCCGTCATGCCGCAAAGCAGGGCCGATGTTCTGACCCTTCTGTGCGCAACCGAGGAAATGTATTCAAAATATGCCGATAGGCCCATTATCACAATGTCCATGTCAGCCCTTGGCGGCATCAGCCGTGTGTGCGGGGAGGTATTCGGATCATCGATGACCTTTGGCTCTGTCGGTCAAGTTTCCGCCCCTGGACAAATTCCAGCGGACCGGCTGAATATCGTTTTGGAGATTATCCATCAATCCCTTTAATTTAGTATGACCTCTATCCAACCATAAAAGCGTGGGGGCAGCGAATCAGCTGCCTCCACGCTTTTTAGCAATGCGGTAGCGCTTTGTGCCCATTAAACGTATCTTTAAGGGGTAAAAATGCAGGGCGTCCACCAAAATGGCCGTATTTGCGCAGTGAACTTTTGCAGCAGTGCCGCAGTCTTTTGCAGATTCCCGATATTGGACTAAGTTACAAATTCGGACTTCCGTCACCCAGTTCTTGTTTTAGAATAAATTACAGCATGCAAGTTATAATAGTGGTAGATTTACATATTTAGGAGATGCTTTATGGAAGACATAACGAGAAAATACAAGGCACCGCTACCCCGCCTCCATTGAAGATTAAACGGTTTAGTGCGTTTGGCGCCACGTTTTATTAGCACTGAATATAACACTACAAGCCATACTATAAGGAGGACATCATGACGCCGGAGATCGAAACTATTCCTTTTCTGACACTGATTCGGATTCTTTTGGGAATCTTCATGGGTACGGCAGCGCGTTTTCTGACGCTGCGCATTGACTCGCGTCAGGTGCCAAGCTACCCCAACAGCTATTTTATTAACATTGTCACCGGATTTTTTGCGGCAAGCCTTGGATCGGTGGCGATTCCGTCCCTACTCTCAAACGATTTTGCCGCTATTACTTTTCTGATGCTGGCAGTGCAGCATTTTCGAGATATCCGAAAGCAAATTCAGGAAAGTTTGGAGCAGGTGGACCCGGTTGGCTTTGCACCGCGTGGAAGCGCCTATATTGACGGCATTTCCAAGACTTTTGAATCGAGAAATTATCTCTGCCTGCTGACGTCGCTCGGCACCGTCTTAATGCTTTATTTCATCGAGAGCGAAAATATCTGGGTCAATATTACCGCAGGCCTGATCACCGGCGGGTTCCTGATTTGGGCTATGGTACGCTTTACAAAGGGAAAGTGTATCGGCGATATCTGCACCCTCGATTTCGGAAAAATTGACGTCAGGGGTTCCGAGCTGTATGTGGACGATATTTGGGTGACCGGCATGCTGGGGCTGGTCAAAAGACAGGAGCTTTTCAGAAAGGAAGGCGTTGCGTTGGTTGCAACGCCAAAATCGGACAAGCAACGGCTTACGTTGGAAAACAGTGGCCAGCGCACTGCCGCTTTGTACGACGCCGCACGCTCCTTTGGCACCAAGGAGCTGTCGTTCACTAAGCGCAGTTTTTCTGACGGCAGAATCGTTGTCGCTTTTGTCCCTATCATTAATGATAAGGACAAAATCCTAGAGGCTGTGCGCAACACACCGATTTTAGAAAGCGTTCGCAAGCGTTCAAGCAGGAGGGCATAGCGCGTGGAAATCCTTTTATATATCACCGATTGTCCCGACCGGGTTATTACAGGCAACCCTCTGGCACTCAATATGCCCAACGATGAGGCACGGCAGGAATTTCTTGAAGTGCTGGCTGAATCTTTTGAGGCAAGCGTTCTGCAAATGAAAAATGGCGATCATCTTCTTGTAAAATTATGATCACCGGCTTAGCTGGCGCTTAATTAGATTCTTATGAGGACCTGTTCTGGCTAGGGTCTTAGACGCACCGGGATCTTTTTTCGCATCGCTTACCTGCCGTCCTTGAACGGACAACCGGCGCCACTAATTGGCTGTGCTGATTTTTTAAGCGGCTTTAATTAGGGGCCCGCTCTACCCGACGCTTAAAAGCTACAGCTGACGCGGTGGGTTTCTCATCAGAAAAAATCCCGAAAGCGCTGCTGTTGCAGGTCTTTCGGGATTTTTTGCCGTTGTAATCGGACATGAACGGCCTGTATTTCTTTGTAGCTGGTGCAGAGGCCAAAGGTTGCGATATGCGATATGCGAATAGCAGGGGCTGTGGATCTTCGTACAGGGGCTGTATTGTATATTAAATGCAATACACCAAACAATAAACCTAGCTATATGAAAGGAGATTCAACCGATGAATCCATTCGAACAAAAACCTGCCAAAACGGTAGACGGTATTATGGACTGGGCTACCCTGTATCCGACACCCTACAACAAGCAAACCGTCGATCCTTATACCAAGGTCCGCATTATTCTGATGAACGGCATTGAGGTGGAAGCCACCCTATTCAAGCACCAATTCCACCGCAATTGTTCCAACAACGATCTGCGTCGGGAACTGGCACTTTCCCGGCGGATCGAACAGCAGCAGCAAAAGCAGATCAATTGGCTCAAGCCCATCGATGAAACGCAGCTGGAAACCACCATCGGCTATGAGCACGTGGCAGTGGACCTGACCGCCTGGCTGGCACAGAACGAACCAAACCCCTATGTCAAGCAAGCGCTGGACTTTGCCTTACTGGAGGATTTTGACCATCTGTACCGATATGCCAATCTGTTGGATCTGGACGCGCAAATTCCCGCACAGCAGCTGGTGAAAAGCTATGTGGACATCACACCGGGTCGTCCCACCATCGCTGAACACCGATTCCCCTTTGAGTCGGTAAAAACCCCGGTGGACTTCAAAACAGCCGATATCCGTACCAAGCTGAACACGCTGATCATCACCGCGGGCGAACAGCAAACCATGAACTTCTATATGAATTTAGGCAACACCTACTACAATGATCTGGGCCGTCAGCTCTACTTGGAGATTGCCATGATCGAAGAGCAGCACGTCAGTCAATACGGATCACTGCTGGACCCCAACTACACATGGCTTGAAAATTTGCTGCTTCACGAATATATGGAATGCTATCTCTACTACTCCTTTTATCAGGATGAGTTGGACGCCAATGTAAAATCCATTTGGGAGATGCACCTGCAACAGGAAATTTCCCATCTGCACAAAGCGGCGGAATTACTCCGGCAATATGAAAACAAGGACTGGCAGCAGGTGATTCCCGGTGGAGAATTTCCCAAACTACTCCAGTTCCACGATACCCGGGATTATGTCCGCCAGATTCTGGGGCAGCAAATTCTCTTGACGTCAAACCGGGAGGCCTATATTCCCATATCCAATCTGCCTCAAAATCATGACTTCTTTTTCTACCAAAAGCTCGTAAACCATGATATAAACGCGGTCGCCAGCCACAACGTGATCGCACAGCACCAGCAGAAATACAATGTGGATTATCGTGCGGAATCCCAACCAAACCCGGTGCAGGACCTCACCGACCGCATGGTAGACAATACTCAAATCGCCCGCACAAAATAAATTTAAAGCACATTTTTGTCTCTGATTTAGCACCTATAAGCAAAAAATTCGGCATGATTATACGATAATCCCTTAAACCTTATACAAAGGCTTTAGGGCAAAAAGGGTCTTCAAATCTTGCGCAGTTCAATTAGACTGTTCAAAGTTTGAAGACCAAATCATTTAGGCCTTAATATTCTCCAGAAAAACAGAAGGGCTTAGTTCCACGTATTCCTTAAACACCTTGGTAAAATGCGCCTGATCATAAAATCCAACCTTATGCGCCATTTCGGTCAGCGACAGCTGCGGATTTTCGTACATCATACGCAGCACACTCTGAAACCGAACATTTTCGCTGACAACCTTCGGGGAAAGACCAACGTTTTCACTTAAGATCCTTTGCAGATAACGCGCGCTATAGCCGGTCTTTTCCTCCAGCTCCTTCATGCGCACATCCCCGTTTTTTTGCAGAATCTCACACATCAGACTTTGGGTCAACAAATGGGTATCTCTTACCTTTGCCTTATGCTCGAATGTTCTGATAAACTGCTTGACCCTAGTAATACGCGCCGCAAAACTGTCGGCTTCCAGAATTTCTTCTGCAATCGAACCCACGGTAAGCAAATCTTCAAGCGGAATCTCTTTGTTCGTCAGTTCATTGCAGGGAATGCCAAAGATGCGCGTAAATTCCCCGGGAAAGAAATGGCACATCAAACTTTTTTTCATACCAAAAAGCGGTACCTTTTTGGGGGCGTCCAGCGTGCCGAAGCACACGACTCTGGGCGCTCGCGGATCTTCCGAAAAACTAATCCCGATCAGCCCAATGCCCGGTACACTGTCAAGCACCGGCTTGTCACAGCAAAGATCATAGACAACGGCGGCCTCACGGCCGGTTTCATCACTGAAAATGATTTGTCTTTGCAGCTTCTCCGCAGCCCAAAAAGGCTGTAGCGAAATAAACTGGCTAAAATCAACCTTTGATTTACCCATGACGCGCCTCCTGACGTGTTCCGATTTTTACAAGATTGTGTTCTGATTTTTACAATTTTTTGAACATATCTATTACTATACTCAAATAGAAATAAACACAAATCTAACAAAAGTGCCTTTTAATTCACTCATTTTCACAATCCGGGCAACGTGTTGGCGGCGTTATATCCAGTATATAGAGGCCGCCCGGTCTAGTCAAATAAAATTAAGCGACACTGTTATGAAAGATTTGTGTTTGTTCGGACGCCGCAAGGCGCGTGGGAAAACGAGGCCTCTTTTCCCTTGGCGACAGCGGCATAAAACCCATTGATGAAGGAGGATATTTTATGGCTATAACAGTAACATGGATCGTCGCATTCGTTTTGATTATCGGCGTCGGCCTATTGGCAGGCAAGTCGATGTCCAGCTCCAAGCAGTGGTCGGGCGCAGACAAGACAATGGGCATGTTCAGCATCGGCTGTGTACTTGGGGCATGGCAGATTGGCGGTATGAGCATCGTCGGCGCGGCGCAAAACGGGTATACGCTCGGCATAGCCGGTGCCTGGTACTCCATCGCGGGCAGCATCTATTTTATTGTTGCGGCATTACTGGCCAAAGTGCTTCGAGAGAAGATGCCGGGAGATTCGGTTCCCAATTATCTCGAGAGCCGTTTTGCCAAAACCAACGCGCGGCTCTATTCCTACATATGGGTTATCCTCGGCTTTATCTATATTCCGGTGCAGCTTAAAACCGTCGCGTCGGTCATTCAGATCGCGGCGCCGGGCTTAAGCACAAATCTCGCAATTGTCGCGGGCCTGTGCATCGCCGCTGTTTACACAGCCTTCTCAGGCATGAAGGGCGCCGTATCGGTCGGCAAAATTGTGTGCTTTGGCATTTATATTCTCCTGATTGGCTTTGTGGTTCTCAGACTGCCCAACTTTGGCGGTTGGAGCGGCCTTATTTCCACGCTGCCTGAGGGTTACGGCCAAATGAGCAGTATGCCCACACAAAAATGGGTTGGATGGCTGATCTCCGGTATTCTCTCCTCCATCGTTATGCAATCGGTACTGCAGCCCATTCTGGCGGCCAAGGATGTCAAGTCGGCGTTTGGCGGCTGCATCATCGGCTATATCATCTCCGCGCCCATCTGCATCATCACCGCAATGATCGGCATGATGGGCAAGGCAACAACAGACGAACTTGGCAACGGCGCTACCGCCTTCGCATGGACAATCAAGCAGTATACGCCGCCTATCATGGCCGGCATCATCTTTGCTGTCGCAACGATGATTATTGCCGCCACAATGGCCACTATGATGATGGCGACCGGCACGATTATCACCAAGATCTATAAGGATCAAATCAATCCCGACGCTTCAGACGCGCAGATGCTTAAACTTTCGCGCTACGGCACCCTGATATTCTCCTTCTGCACCCTGATTCCCGCATTTTTGCTGCCCTCCGCCGCTATTACGACCACTTTCCAGATCCTGATCCAGTGCTCGACGGGTCCTGTCAGCTTCTCCATTCTGGCCGGCCTGCTCTGGAAACGCGCCACCACGCAGGCCTCGCTATACAGTATGCTGTCCGGCGTTATCGTTGGCATAATCTGGGTTATTACCGGTATGTCAAAGCAGCTTGAAACCGTCTATGCCGTTATAGCGGTCAGCTACACAGTCGGTATTATAACCACCCTGCTGACCTCCAAAAGCGACAGTCATGAGGCGCTGTCATAAAAAGCGTTATAGACGGCAGAGCATGCGTTCTTTTCGTCAAGTGCGGGGCGCTTTCCTCAGCCCCGCACAAAGGCCAAACGCTCGAACGCAGCACATTTATTCTTAGAATGGAGGTTTTTTGATGCCTACAAAACCTTATCTGGGCCATTCGCTCTCTGAAATAGCAATGTTTAGACCCTACCCTTCCGGCAGAGCCGGCGCGGTCAGCTCCAACAGCCCCTATGCAACAAGCGCCGGTCTGGAAATGCTCCAAAACGGCGGAAATGCCATCGACGCAGCCTGTGCCATTGCGCTGACGCTCGGTGCGGTCGAGCCGTACCATTCCGGCATTGGCGGCGGTTGTTTCCATGTGGTTTACCATAAGGAAAGCGACACCTTTTACGCCTGTGACGCGCGCGGCGTTGCACCGCTCAATGCCTATCAGGATATGTTCCTTGACAAAAACGGTGACGTCGACTTAAACCTCACCGAATTTTCCGGCCGCTCCGCCTCTGTTCCCGCGTTTTACCGCGCTATGGACAGTTTACTCAAAAAATATGGCACGATGAGCTGGGAACAGGTTTCGGCCCCGGCCATCAGGCTCTGCCGTGAAGGCTTTAAGTGCGGCTTTATGTACGCCCGCATCTCCGACACACCCGAAGCCGAGCACAATGCGGCCGCCTATGCGGGTTTTAAGGAACTGTACCTGTGCAACGGCAAACCCCGTACTTTTGGCGAGATTATTAAAAATAATGATCTGGCTGACACAATGGCGGCGGTCGCCCAAAATGGTGTAGACTGGTTTTACAACGGCCCGGTAGCCGACGATATCATTACACACATACAGCGGCATAAGGGGGTCATGCTCAAGGCGGATTTGATCGGCTGCGCACCTAAGCCACACGAGCCGGTACGCGGCAATTATCGCGGTTATGAAATCGTTTCGATGCCGCCGCCCTCCTCGGGTGGCGCGCATATCATTCAAATGCTTAATATCTTAGAAAATTTCGACTTAAAAAAAATGAAACGCCTTTCTGCCGACAGTATCCACGTCATAGCAGAAACCATGAAGCTGATGTTTGCCGACCGCTCTATCGCTATGGGTGACCCCGATTTTGTCAAGGTTCAGGTCGATAAGCTGATTTCAAAGGAATATGCTCGGGAGCTGGCCGCCAAAATTGATATGGACCGGGCTCAAGCGTTTGCGCCCAACGCTGAAATTGAGGCCACGTCCTACCCCGGATGCACCTCGCATTTCTCTGTGATGGATAAATCCGGCAACGTCGTTGTGCAGACGCAAACCATCCGCAACTGGTGGGGTTGCGGCGTCGTGATCCCAGAGCGCGGCTTCATTATGAACAACGCCATGGCAGACTTTAGCCCCAAGGTGGGCGTACGCACCACGCAGGGACTTGCCTACGGCATGGCAAACGCAGTACGCCCCGGTAAAACACCGCTTTCTAGTATGTCGCCGACCATCGTGCTCAAAGACGGCATCCCCTTTCTGGCAGTCGGTGCGGCGGGTGGCCCACGCATCATTACCAGCACGCTGCAGCTCATCATCAATGCCATCGACTACGGCATGATGATGGAGCCCGCGACTCGCACGCCACACATGTGCTGCCTGACGCTGGAACAGGGTCTGGAGCTAGAGGACGGTTTTTCTCCCGACACCCAAAAGCTGTTGTCCGAGAAAGGCCACAAGATTATCGAAACCACCGCCCATGGTGAGCTGCTCGTCATGCCCAACGGCATTATGAACCTGTCGGGAGAATATTTCCCGGGCGGTACCAACCGTGCCGACGGTGGCGGCGGCGCGCTGACCGAATTTGATACCGTCGCCATTGACGGTATCTGCTTTGGATAGCATTTCAAGGAACCGTCCCTACTTAATTACATCATTTATCCCTCAATGCACCGCTAAAAGCGCTCTGACCATTTATGGTTGGAGCGCTTTTAGCACTCTGTCCGGATCACGGGCAGATGCCCCCACAAAAATAAAAAGCAGAGCTGTCTTCAGCCCTGCCAAGTGACAATCTGTGAGACGGATTTTAAAACCCGCCATCATTTAATCCAATACATTTTCTATTTAACCGTTCCCCAAATGCTTCGATAAATCGGAAGGCTTATTATAATTCATAACCAATTGCCTCAAGCCAATTGGTGACGTCTTCTGATGCAGCAGTGCCGTTTACAGCGATACCCGGTAAGATGATTGACTTTGGGCACTCTTTGGATATAACATTTTCAATTTGGCCAAATCCACCGCCGCCGTGCGTGCAAAAGGGAATGACGGTTTTGCCTGTAAAATCATGTTGCCTGAGGAAACTCAACACGGGCGGGGCTACTGTTTTAAACCAGTTCGGTGTTCCTATAAATATTGTCTTATAATCATCTATTGGTTCATAACCGTCTATGAGCTTCGGACTGTATCCTCGAGAAATTTGATTTCGCACTTCTTTAGCGGCTGTATTATAATCAAAGGAATAATTCTTTTCAGGAATTAACGCTCTTAAAGTTCCACCGGTCTGTATCGCTATTTCTAACGCCAAATTCTCCGTGTTATGAAAAAGCGAATAATAAACAATCAGCGTATCGTCCATATAGGCCATATCCTTTCACAAACTGCTGTTTAACAATATCATACCATATACGAATGCCTCCTTTCCATCCCCTTTATACAAGCCTTGGCCTGATGGTCACCGAAATTTTCTAGAATTTCTGCTATATGGACTACCTTCTAATTTCCGAGATTTCCACTGAATTCATATGAGAATAATCCGAAATAAATCCGTGCAAAACCAAGGGTTCTGTGCTAATATGATATCCAACAAGGCAACGCCAAAGGAACGGAGGGCTGTGGAAATGGGATCCACCTTAAAAGAGATTCTGGCGCTGGACTGCTTTCAGGGTGCGCGGGTGCTGGCGGGAATCGAGGGCTTGCAGTCGAAGGTAAACCTGCTCAATGTGATGGAGGTGCCCGACATCGACAATTGGGTCTCTGAGAACGCTCTGATTCTTACGACCGCCTATCCGTTCCGGGATAACCCGGCGGCGCTGCTCCCGCTGATCAGGCACCTGCACGCCAAAAAGGTTTCGGGCATGGCGATCAAATTCGACCGTTTTATCAAAGCGCTCCCCGCCGAGGTAATTGAGCATGCGAACCAGCTTCCGTTTCCGCTGATCTCCCTTCCGTGGGAGATGAAGTTTGACAACACGATTCTTGAGGCGCTTTCCCACATCATTCAAGAGGATTATACCGAAATTAAAAGCATCCGCAAGATTTCCCGCCAGCTCGAAGAGATGGTGCTGGGCGGATGCAGCATCCACCAGATCATCCGCCTGCTTGCCAACCTGAGTCAGGGAAACGTGGTTTTAAAAGCGCCATCCGGTAAGATCATCGCCCGGTGCCTGTCCACTGAAGCGGCGCGGCAGAAGCTCCCGTCCGCCGGCAGCTATGAAAAGCAGGTGATCCTCGACGGCCAGCTCTACGCGGAGATCTCCCTGTCCATCTTTCACCGTTCAGTGGAACGCAAGGACATCGAGCTGATCAGCTCGGCCATCCCGTCCATCCTAATGCTGCTGCTGCAATCCTCGGTGGCGGGCCGCCACAAGGAGCGGGAGGATATCCTCAACGGCCTGTTGCTGGGGCATCTGCATTATTCTCCCAAGCATCTCGCCCATCTGCATTCGCTGGGAATCGACACCGCCAAAGGTTACGCCATTATCGTCTTTTCGGTGGGACAGGCCAACGAGGAGGTCGTCGGCTTGCTCTTGGACGCTGTTTTACAGGTCTCGCAGACGCAGGCGCCTTCCTCCATTCCCCCTTGGGTGACCACCGGAATGGCCGACTGCGTTGTGCAGGTGTATCCTACCGGGCAGCAAACCCTACGGGAGTTGGAGGCGTTTTACCGCAGGATGAAAGCCGAGATTCAACAGCAGCTCCCCAAGGCAACGGTCAGCATCGGGATCAGCCGCTGGCCGGGCGAGGCCGGGAAGCTGGACGTCGGTTTTCAGGAGGCAAAAAAGGCGCTCAGACTCGGGGAGCAGCTCTGCGGGAAGGGAGAGGTCTATTGCTACGACAATCTGGTTTTGGAATCCATCCTGTCCGGGCTTACCCCGAATGACAGCGAGCTGCAATATTTTATCGAAAGCCAGTTGGGCGCACTGTTGTGCTACGATTCCAACAAAAATAAACAGCTTTTGCGAACCCTTCAGCAGCTTCTTTCAGGTAATAGCAGCAAGGAGATCGCCGAAAAACTGTTCATCCACCGCAAAACACTGGCCTATCGCAAGGCAGCTATTGAGAAAATTCTGGGCGTCTCCCTTGACGACATCTCCAAGCGCCTACAGCTTGCGGTCGCCATGAAGCTCTTTTTGCTCCATTACGGGATGAACCCCGAGGCGTTTCTTGCCAGAACGCCGTGAGGAAAAATTAAAACCGGCCGCCGCGAAGCAAGTTGCTTTGCGGCGGCCGGTTCAGCTTGTCGAAAAAGTATATTGCCAGTAAATACTAAGCATAGATATTCACTGGCTTTTTTATTGGAAATGAATGTGCTAAAATAAGTCTTAGTGATAGAAGATGAATTATCAGGGAGAGATGAAAAATGATTGTCCGGTTAGCAACGTATGATGATGTTCCAGCAATAAGCACTTTGTTTACGGAGTTCTTTGCGTATAGCGCCACACAACAACCGGAGAATTATGTTGCATCAAAGGAAGATGCAACTATCCGAGTGCTGTTATACAAAGCGATAGCGGCGACATCATGGTTGCGGAAACGGCAGGTATTATTGTTGGCTTTGTTCATGTTGAAACTAATAAAACACCACCATATCCATCTGTAACTCCGCATAAGTATGCCTCTATTGTAGATTTTATCGTGAATGAACAATACAGAAACAGAGGAATAGGGCGTTTGCTTTTAGACGAAGCCAAAAGTTGGGCACAGTCAAGAAATCTTGAATATTTGGAATTAATGGTTTTGGAAAATAACGATAACGGAAGATGTTTTTACGAAAAAGAGCGGTTTGTAACAGTTTCTAGAATCATGCGGTTGAATGTTTAATCAACTTTTGCAGCACAAAGCTAACAAGCCATTCTCCACAAGCAACGGCGCTGGAGTTTCCAGCGCCGTTGCTTGTGAATAGATATGCAGCAGTATATAGCCGGTTTTGACTTTTTTGACACTCTAAACCGGCCGACGCGAAGCAGCTTACTTCGCGCCGGCCGGTTCTTTTACGAAAGAAACGGTAGGGCGCCTATCAGAATGGCGGTCAGCCAGGTGGTCACTGCCATCGAGAGAACGTTTGCTACCGTGGGCGGAACCGATTCGGGCAGGCACAGGGCAAAGAGACGCGCGAGCGGAACCCCTAGCACCGCGCCGGACAGTCCCGCGAGAAGCGCCACAGCAAGCGAGGGACCATAGAGCAGCACGCAGGCGGGTGCGGCGCTGACCACGGGGATAAAGGTCGGACAGCCTTGGCCGCGACCTGCGTAGAGCAGAACCCCCGCGGCGGAGCCGGTGACCTGCGCGAGCAGGATCGCGGGCAGCAGCCCCGTGCCGTAGACGGGGTGACCGCCGCAGAGAAGCCAGTCGAGCAGTACCCCAAGCAGGATACCGGCCGAGGCCGGCTCACTGCCGTAAAACTGCGCCTCGGAGAAATCCGCCAGTGTTCGGCGCAGCATCCACAGAACAGTCATTTCCTCGGCCTGTTCAGTGAGTTTTGGCTGGGTGCGCGCCCTTTTCGGGATGCCGGGCAGCAGACCGCAGACCGCCCCGATCGCGGCGCCACAAACCGCCATCGCAAGAACGCTTGCGATCACACCCGGCAACCCCAGCGGCGCGATGACCTGCCGGTGAAGCCAAACGGCCGTCGGCGCGCAGAACAATCCGCCCAACAGCGAACCGGCCGCCAGCGTTCGGACGCTCGGGCCGTAGAGCAGCAGAACGGCCGGCGGGGCGCTGACGACCGGGATAAAGGTTGCGGCCCAGGTGATGCCGGGCTCGCGGAGATAGCCGATTGTACCAAAAACAAACAGACTCAGTCCGAGCGAAAGAAGCTGCGACGCAAGCACCCACGGAAACAAAGCCGGGTCTTGGCATAAGGGAAACAGTCGACGCCCTCCCCCGCGCCGCTGAAAAAGCCAGGCCGCGCACCCGCCCAGAATAATACCCGCCCCGGAAAAGATGCCCGCGTAAAACTGCGGTTCCGCAAAGTTCATGAGAAACCACAGCGCCTGCTTGGCGGGCTGATCCGCGATTCCTTCCACAATCTGAAAATAGTCAAGCGCGGTCCATTTCCCCGACAGCGCAGGCAACCCATAATAGCAGCCAAAGCCGACTGCCATACAGGCGGTAAAGCCCGTAAGCCGCCGCGTGCGCTGTGCCGGGCAAAGCATCTGCCGCCCGCTCATTTCACGCTCAGAAAGGTGATGTACAGGCCGGTGATGATCGCGGTGGTGATCACGCCGCTGACATTCGCACCGATCGCGTAAGGGAGAACGATGGCGGATTTATTCACCAGCGAAACCTCCTTCTGCGCCACCTTAGCGGTCGTTGGCACACAGGAGACCCCCGCGATCCCGATGACCGGATTGAATTTTTTGCCGCTGATAAAATAGGCGACGTATCCGCCCAGAATACCGCCGATACCCGAGATCAGCAGCGCCAGAATGCCCAGCACCAAGAGCTTCAGGATGACGGGGTTGAGGATCGTGGAAGCCTCGCAGAGCACCCCCAGCAGAAGCCCGAGGAAAAAGGTCGCGGTATAAAGAAAGACGTTTTCCAGTAGGGAGACGTATTTTTCGATACCGGTCTCGCGCACCGCGACCCCGAGGAAGAAGCTCACAAAAAGCGGTGCGGCCACCGGGAACAGCAGGCATAGGATCACGCAGGCCGCGATGGAAAAGACCAGCTTCTCCCGAGAAGTCACCTCGGAGATGCGGTTGTCCACCGGCGGCTTTATCGCCCGCAGCTGCTTGGGCACCATCAGCCGGATCAAAAAGGGGTAACCGCCGTAGGTCAGGCTCAGGTACAGATAGGCCACGATGGTGATGGGGACGAACAGATCCTTCGCCATTGTCAGCGAAGCAAACAGCACCATTGGCCCGTCCGCGCCGCCGATCAGAGCGACCGCCGCCGCGTCGGTCACCGGCAGACCCATCGCGACCGCGATCGGAAAGGTCAGCAGCGTGCCAAGCTCGGCGCAGAAGGCGATCAGCATACTGGTGAACGGATAGGCGAGCAGATAACCCATATCGGTAAGCACGCCGATCCCCAGAAAGACCAGACAGGCGATTAACCCATTGCTGAAGGTAAAGGTATAGATCGGCTGCAAAAAGTTGATTTGCAGGATCTCCATCAGCCCGGCCGCGTCGCTTGCCATCGGATCAACAAAAATATTTCCAAGCACCCCGCCGGAAAGATACAGCACGGCGCAGTTGATTGCAATCATACCGAAACCCATCGGGATCATGATGAGGGGCTCCAGAATCTGTCTGCACCCCAAATAAAACAGCAGGATCCCCAGACAGATCAGGCCGATCCGCGCGGCCGCGACGACCGGCTCCACTGCGAACAGGGTGGAGATCCCCTGAAACAACATGGACAGTTCCATTTCTTCACCTGCTTTCAATATCGGAGGGGGCCTTTTTCCGCAATGTTCTGCGCAGCAGGGTGCGAATGGCGGAAATCCCCACCGCAACCAGCACCGAAAGAACAAACGAGATTGCCGCGACCTGTAGGGTCATCAGCCAAATCTGCGCCATAACCTTCCCTCCCGTCAACCGATAACCGCAAGGACATCGGATGTATTCACAATTTGATTTTGGGTCACAAGGATTTGTTTGACGACGCCGCCCTCGTCGGCGTAGATGGCGTTTTCCAGCTTCATAGCCTCAAGGATGAACAGACAGTCCCCCTCTTCCACCGTGTCACCGGGCTTGACAAAGATTTTCGCGATTCGTCCGGACATCGGCGCCTCTATCTCCAGACCCGGTCCAGCGGCGGGTTGTACAGATGCGGCAGCGGGCGCGGCAGGTGGGGATACGGCGGCGGGTGCGGTCGGAGCCGCGGCAAAAACCACCGCGCCCGATTCCTCCACATCAACCTCGTAAACCTTGCCTTGATGGATAATTTTTAAGTGTCTCATAGCAATTCTCCTTCATGCGTTCATTAGACCATTTGTGATACCCGTCGCGGATGGCTGTCGTAGGATTTCTTCATCCGGCAAAGCCAACAGGTTTCGCCAATACCGTAAGTATTAACGGGTTCCAGCGGCGCAGCCGGGCATAAAAGACCGGCCAGATGCCGCGTAAAGATTTCGCAAGAGGTCTATTGGGGGCCGCCCTGCGAATCCGGTTGCTCCGGATGCAGCCAGCAGTAGGCGGCAATCGCCAGAATCTGCTCTATATTCAACCCGCCCTCCGACGGCGCGGAAGAAATTTGGGGTTGCGGAGCCGAGGGTCGGGCGGCGGGCACGGCTTTTTTCCGTACGTCAACTTCCTTCTTGACGTTTACCGCGAGGATTCCCGCGCAGACCAGCACCGCGGGGATTAAGAGCATCGACCAGACGGTCGGCAGGATTAAAACGGACAATATGACCCCTCCCGTCTAAAGCAAGGATAGAATGGTTTCCAGTCTCTGCTGCTGCGCAAGCGCTTCGCCCAACGTCATGCGGTGAAAACGAACGGTGTCGCCGGGCTTGAGTTGGCCGACCTTCCAGAATTCGCCGCTGGGGATGGTAGCAAACGAGATAAATCCGCCCAGACTCGGGCCGTCCACACCGAGGATGATGGGGGTGTCGCCCGAGAAGTTGATGGTGCCCACCGCATAGGTGTAATCGATCATGTTGGAGGGGTGCTGTCCCCCCTCGCCGCCGTCAGCGCGGGCGAAAGTCGGCTTGGGACCGCCCTCTAGGCGGATGCCCAGACGGTTGGCGTTATAATTCACCTTGTATTCGGTGGAGAAAAACGCTTGCGCATATTCCGGCGTGAAGAAGTCGGGCGCACTGTGCGGGCCGGGCAGAACGCCGATATCCCATTCGGTGAGATATTCGGGACGTACCTGCACGCCAAACGGGTTCGCCCGCTCACGCGGCTGCTCGCAGGGCAAAACCTCCAGCAGATCCCCTTTTTTGAGGGGTCTGCCCTCAAATCCGCCAAATTTGCCATAGGCAAAGGTGGAGCGACTGCCGAGGTATTCGGGTACGTCAATGCCGCCCGCGATCGCAAGGTAGGCCCTAAAGCCCCCGCCTGTCACCCGGCCGGTTTTGAGCTTGCTGCCCTTGGAAACCTTGACCGGCGTCCACCACGGAACCTCCTGTTGGTTGATTGTGGCGGCAAATTTTGCGCCCGCGAAAGCGATGACCGCCTCCTGATGAAAGATCAGAACCGGGCCGTTGCCGGTGATTTCAAGTCCAGCGGCACGCTCGTCGTTACCCACCAGCTTGTTGGCGACGCAAAAGGCAAAGGCATCCATCGGCCCGGAAGGGGGAATCCCCACATTCCAGTAGCCCACCCGCCCGGGGTAATCCTGTATGGTCAGGCCCAAGCCTCCGTCTACAATTTCAATCATGGTCTTTCCCTCCTTCGTATCAATAGCCTTCTGTCGCGCGCGCAACAGCCCGGCTTTGCTTTGCGCGGAAGGCGTCGGCCTCCGCCTGAATGCCCGCGAGGAACTGCTGATACGCCGAGAGATGGAAGAGCCCATCCTCGATCGCGAACTGATAGCGGTTGCTGTGCACCGCCTCGCGCATCTGTTCAAGCTCGGCCTCACTCACCGCCTCGAACCGGATGCGGTCGAAAGGTCGGAGCAGCCAAGGCGCCTCCTGAAACGCGGCGCCGAGCTGCCAGGTGTCCCAGATGGGGACGGTGCGCCCGATCAGCTGGTACCCGCCGGGTGACTCCATCGGATAAATGCACATAAACGCTCCGCCGATGCCCACGGCGCCCTCCGGCGTCATGGTGCGGGCCGGGTTGTATTTCGGCGCGGACATCCGATAGCGCGGGTCCAGCGGAACGGCGCACGGCGCGCCCAGATAGACGTCCCCCAGCCCGATGACCAGATGTTCGGTGGCCAGAAAGTATTGCTCGACCTCCTTGATGCCCGAAAGCCCGTTGCAGCGGGCGACAAATTCCATGTTGTCCGGCAGGTAGGGCGCCTCGGCGCGCACCGACTCCATGTATTTACCGACATATTCAAGGCACCAGCGGTCATGGAATGCAATGGGTAGCCGCACCGTCCGTGAGGGGATGGCCTGCGCTTCGCGCGCGTCGATACCGGCCTCCGCCATTTTGACGACCTCCACCAGCCGGCTCAGGGGCAGGGTCATACTGTCATAGGTAATCAGGGTGGAACGGACGCCGGGCGACAGCTCCAGTAATCCCTTGACGTTCATTTCGAGCAGGATCTTTTCGAGCCAGTAGACCCGAACCCGGTAACGGATATCCAGCGATAATTCCCCGAATTCGGCAAGTAGGTTGTTGTTGCCCGCCATGCGCAGCACGATTCTGCGCACCGGGTCCTGTTCGTTGAGGATGCAAACGATCGCATCGGAGGTTCGATGCATGCAAACCGCCTCTTTTCTCTTTAATTTCAGCGGCAATCTCTCTTTCCCGAAGGGAAGGAAAGATTGCCGCCCTCTGTGTCTGGAACTACTTAAGGTTCGCCGCCTTTACCGCCGCGATGAATTTTTCGGAATCGGTGACGTTTCCGAAAACGCCGCCCTGCATCTTCACCGACTTGATGGCCGCCAAATGATTGCCATGATCGGTCGCGCCGGTGCCGTCCTTCATCAGCGTGCACCAGAAGCCGTAGTCGTTCGCCTCGCGCATGATGGTGTGAACGCAGACATCGGTCGTGATGCCGCAGATGACGATATGGGTGATCCCGAGGTTTTTGAGGATCATATGGATGGTGCTCGAGCCGAAAGCGCCCTTGCCCGCCTTATCGACCACCACCTCGCCCGGAGCGGGATAAACCATCTCGTGCAGGTCCCAGTTGCGCTCGCCCCTGACCAGCAGGCGGCCCAGCCCGTTTTCAGGGATATCGCCGATGCCCACGCCGTTTCCGATAATCTTGCTGCGCAGAACTTTGTTGAAGGGCGCGTCGGAGAGGTCGGGCTCGTGACCCTCGCGGGTGTGGATGACCTTGATGTCGGTGCCGCGGACCGTCTCAAGCACATTTGCGATCGGCTGTAGCGCCGAGGCGGTGTTGTTGAGATCGTAACCCATGACATCTACATAGCCCATCTTACCGCAGAAATCAATCTGCATATCCACGCAGATAAACGCGGTGCGGGCGGAGTCCATCTCCACATACGCCGTATCGCCGAAGTTGGGGCAGTCCTCCACCTCAAGCTTAATCAGCGTTCCAATAGGCGGCCCGTACAGCCACTGAGGGAATTCAAAGGTCTTGGTCTCCTGAAACTTCTGATAGGCCTCCTCTACTCTGGCCAGCATGGTTTCCCGGTTCTTGCTGTAAAACGGCTCGTACTTTCTTAACTCTGTTGCCATAATGCTTGACCTCCTATATCCTATTTTTTGACGGCAGATATTCGATGATGAATGAACGACGGGGTTACTATGTATCCGCGCGCTCGCGGAAGATGAGCTGCTCCATGACGACCACGAGAATGATCACCATGATGACCGGGTTTTTAAAGAGGGTTCCTACCAGTCTGGGGACGGTTGAGAAGAAGGTTTCCGGAAGAAAACTGAGGCCAAACGCCAGAAAGACCGAAAACCCGACGATGAAAATTTCGCGCGTCGCAAATTTGGGCCCCTGTGACCAGTTGCTTGCGCCGATGCCGATCAGTGTGCAGGCCACACCCATCAGGACTGCGCCGGCGACCGCCTCGGGCATCGCGGCCATCAGCCCGCCGACATTACCGAAGAAGCTGAGCACGATAAAGACGACGCTGGCGACAAGGATAAAGAACCGGGAGGCGACTCGGGTGAGCAGGATAAAACCCAGATTCTCTCCGTAGGCGACGTTACTGGGAACACCGAAAACCGAAGCGAGCACGCCTTCGACAATGCCAAAGACCGAGAAGTACCTTTTTTCTTCGACAGCGGTCATCTTCTTGCCGATAATGCCGGTATAGCCCTGAATGTTGCCATAGAGATTGACCGCGGAGAAGATGTTGACGATCACCATTGTGATAATCAGGTCAACCGGCGGCATCTGCATGCCGTAAGGAAAGAGCTTGGGAACGGTGAACACCGGCATAGAGGCCACAAGGCCCCAGTCGAATTGCCCAATCACCATGAAGATGAGATAGCCGAGCACGATGGTGATGAGAACCGGGATGGTTGCGATCATCCCTTTCCCCTTAATCGAGAGGAAGCCGCAGATGAGCGCGAGGGCGATTCCGATAAAGAAGGGCGCGGTGGCATTCTGGCTGGCAATGAGGGAAACCCCCGCCGTACTGGTCGAGAGGCCCACCATCAGAATCATCGCACCGGAAACCAGCGGTGTCCAGACGCGTCCGATATAGCTGATAAACCCGGCGGCGCCCAGAACCGCAACAATGAGGCCCGCGATGATATAGGCGTTGAAGGATTGCAGCGCGTATTCCTTGCCGCCCACCGCCCCGGCCGCCACAATAGCGAGTGACGGGATGATGTTGGGGCCGGATACCATCGAAAGCCGGTGCCCCACCAACACCTGTAACAAGGTGGAGATACCAATGATGAACACCACCCGGACCATGTACATGCCCATTTCTTCACCGGTCATGCCCAGTCCTTTTCCCACGATCGAATAGCCCCACACAACGGGATAAAACATAATCATGATCCATTGCAAGGAATAGATAACAGCGTCCTGCGTAGTTCGCGGCTTTTCATCGGGCGTATACACCAGCTGAAAGGTTGACTGCACTTTTTCCATTGGAATTCCTCCTCTCAAATAGACCGGCTCATAGATGCGCGTCGTAATCTTGCGATAAATGATTGTAGTCTCTATTTTAACGGTTTCTGCCGGATTGTATAGGGTAACGGATGATAAAAAAGCGCCAATAAATTATCCCGAAAGGATAAATTTATTGACCTAACAATCCATTTATATATTTAATGTATAAAATAACTGTGGATTATTAACAACTAATTGATGATCCAAGGTAAATGCAGTCGCTTTTGTGCTCAAACCAGATAAAGCCCTTCGTCTTCCATCCGACAGGCGGTCTGCGCGTCATTTTGCGATAATTCCGTACCTCTTCCTGCGTTACTGGCCAGTCAGCACCGCACCACCGACAAATGCGTTTAAATCAAACAACGGTAGGAAATTTGAACTTTTTAAAAGAAAAGTTCAAATTTCCTACCGTCCAAAATATACGGTTCACGCCAAACCGTATTTAATCCCGGGCGCAAACATCATAAATTAGAGTTTATCGAGCAGGCCGATTCGTTGTTAAATTTGAGAAAAGCACCCCATAGACATTCCATCGCTATTGAAGATCATCGTTGTCTGCATGATTCAAAAATTGAAGGGGTTCTTTAGCAGCTCGTTGAAGCATAAGCAAAATCGAAGCATGCATCAACAAAAACGTGAGATAGGTTTATATCACTTCCAACAAGACGGAACATGCTCTTTCAGGCTCCTCAAATAACGGGCTGTGCGCGGATTGAGAAAGGTATACGATAGTCTCCTAAACTTAGCGCTACAGGCATCTTTGGTATATCTGATTGACCTGTTCTTCGCTCAAGTGTATCGGATTGTTAACAAGCAGCCTTTGCTGGTTTTCGATGACAGAACGCGCCATCTCCGCGCATTTTGCCAAATCGGCCCCAACCGCGGAAAGGGGCTGGTTGGGCAATATTTTTTCCAGCAGACTGAACAATTCGCGCCAGACCTCCGCCTTACCGCATACGAGCACCGTGGCGAGCAAATCTTCCAGCAGGCTCAGGTCGGCCCCCAGCTCTTTATACATTTGGAATACAGCCTCGAACACCATGTAATTTGCCTTACCGTGAGGTATGTGGTAATTGGCGCCCAGCGGATAGGACAACGCATGGACCGCGGCGCAGCCCGCATTTCCGAACGCAATGCCCCCCATCGTGCTGGCCAGCAGAAAATCGGTCATGTCTTTTGGCAACGCCCTTTCTCCGGTCGCCGCAATCGCCTGATATCCCTTGAGTATTTTCTCGATGGAAGCGCGTCCAATGGCCTGCGTAAAGGCAGTGGCTTTAGGGGAGACAAACGATTCAACAGAATGGATCAACGCGTCAATCGAGCTGGTGGCAAACACCTGATAGGGCAGTGTTGCCAGCATGGCCGGAATCAGAACAGCCTCGTTCGCAAACAAAGCGGGGACCGCAAGCCCCAGCTTGGTATGCCTTTTTTTGAATTCGACGATCGATATGCCGGTCACCTCACTGCCGGTACCGCAGGTTGTGGGTATAATGAGGAGCTTGCGTTTTCTTTCCAGCTCTGCGCCTTTCGCGAAAATCTCGGCGCAATTATAGTGTTCGCCAAACACAAACAATTTGGATATATCGATGACGGTGCCGCCGCCGATCGCAATAATCCTGCTGAAGGATTTACCGCGGACAGCGTCCAGCATGGCGTCGATCATCTCATCATTCGGCTCTGCGGCGCCGCCGTATTTTTCCTGATACAGCACCTCGCAGGGCAGCGCCTTGCCGAACAGATGCGGCGATATAACATATTCGTTTGTAATAATCAAATCCTGGCTGCCAACCTGCCATTGATCAAGAAATGCGCCCAGCGACGCGCAGTCGGATATTCTCGGATAAATGGAAAATTGCATTTAGCCCTCACAATCCGCGCCGGTTAAGAGCGGCGCTTATCTGTTTTTGTATACTGTATCATTCATGTTAATTCACACAGTTGATAAACGGGGCGATATCTCCGATTATCGAAAGCTTGATTTTTTCGTTTTGCGCAAGCACGCGCTGCAAGGCGTTTGTAGGCCTTTACGACATTTACGATTTTGAATCTCATCGATTCGCCGCTATGGGTCGAAAGCGTCACATCGTGGGTGGTGATCGCACTCAGGTTACAGCAGGTGCCGGCAACCGCGTCTTGAACATCAAGCTGTATAGATGCCAGTTCATCCAACGGAATGTACAATAAGCTGATATCCTCCACAAACAGGGCGTCCTTCCCGACATAGATGTTCCCGAATGCGGCCGCCCCCGAAAAGTCTTTTTCGATGGCCGGCAGTTTTCTTGCGTTTCGGAATGCGGATTTAATTTTTGTTTTTCCAAACATACGATTCTCCTTTCGCAAAGAAAAGCTTTCGAACCTGTATTCACGGTACAGCGCAGGTTTATATTTTTTGCGTACCGATCTGCCCTCCGCACGCGTGAATACAGGTTCTTATGCTTTATTCGTTATCCGACCCTTCTTTGCGAAGCGCTTTATGGCTCGCCACACACCGGCGCATGGAAACCCCCATGCAAAGCAGCGCAATCAGATTTGCGGCCAGTATTGTTTTTGTAGCGCCGCTATAAATGTAAAGGATGTTCCCGAATACCGTAGCAAGTCCTACGAGGTACATGGCGATGTTGATTGTATGCTTGGCTTCGCCATACCTATAGGCAATAATCATGTTGATCAGCATTAAAACAGCCGCAATGCACGCACCGATAAAAACCGCTGTAAACCCAAGTGTCCACACCATAGATCATCACCTCATATTACTGGTCGGTATTGCCTGTCATGGCTTTCTCTTTTTTTGCAAACAAAATCTTTGGCCCTTCGGCGACCAGCCATACGACGATACCTACCAGCAGCGCTTTGTCCGGTGTCAGGCAAGCCAGTGAAGCGGCAATAACGCAGGCGATACCGCGGTCATTGGCGGTTTGCATCATGCGAATACCGATATTGCCGCAGGCAAAAGCCTGCACGGCCATTGTAATACCAAAGAATATGGCAAAGGCCGGCCGAATAAGGGTGACAAGAGGCAGAATCATAACCGCTATAACGGTGGCGGCGCGGAAGGTACAGACGCCGTCCCAATAGGAATTCATCGTCTTATAGCCTCTTTTGTAACGTTCTGTAATGGTCAGCAAACCGGAAGCCCACAGCGGGCCGCATAAGGGAACCCAGGGGGCGAATAACGCCATAACGCCGTTTCTCATGAAGCTCACCAGATTGGATCGGCCCGCATCAAAGATAACCGTTTCATCAGGCCGCCCGGCGGTTGAGGATTCGACCACCTCTTTCGCGAGAACAAAATCTGAAAAAGCAATGATATAAACGGTCAGCGCCATGGGAATGGCGGCAATAAAATACTTCACGGCGGGCATTCCAAGGCCGAAGATTGTAAAATGCTCGGCGACAAAACCGAAATTAAGCGGCGTAATGCCCCATTGAATCTGCGGCATGGGAATTTCGCGAAGCAGCACAGGCGCCAGAAGAATCGCGAACAACTGCGCCGGCACAACGCCTTGGTTTCGAATAAGGTACAAAAACTTATTCTTTGTGGCTTTTTCGGCAAATTGCGGGTTGAATAAGAAGTAATAAGACAGCAGAACCGCAATGATAACGGTCCAGGGCGCCTTTGGAATTCTGGCGGTTATGACGTTCATGCCGGCGGTAACACCGGCGCCGAGCACGATGCCCGCCTTAATCGAAACCGGCACAACCTCAACGAGTTTTCGGCCAATACCGGTGACGCCCATGATCAAAAAGGACAGCGCCACCAGCATTTGCAGGGCGATCATGGCATAGATTCGGTCGACGTTTCCAGTCGCATAATCCGGCACGCTGAATTGGCTCAAGTAATTGATCGTCAGAGGCAGCGCCGGTGTAATCCATCCGGGTACCACAGGGTCGCCCAATAGTGACGGAAGGTAATAACAAAGCGCATTCGCCACACCAAATGTCAGCGACATTAAGAATGCGCCGTTTTCGGTCAGGCCAAGGGCGGCCGCATTGGCGGGATCATCCAGCCCGAACACCGACATGGTCGTCCCCATACCTGCGCCCAGACATGCGACGCCCAAAAACATGGCTGCAAAAAATTCGGTCCAGGACCATCGATGGTGAATCAGCGGAAGTCTGATGCAAAATGGGCCGAACCTGATGCCGGGCTGCTCTTCGCCATACTTCCTTTTGACCAATGGAAATGTCCCCTGCATGAAGCCTTCGGGAATTTGAGAATTCATTGTTCCCTGCGTTGTGTTCACAATAATGCGCCTCCTTCTTGATCAACAAATTGATTACCTTACGTTTTTTGTATACGCTGTTTCTTATTAAAAGCCGCAGCTAAACCGCTTTTCGAATGCGTCCTTCAGCTCATCACGAAATTTTGGATGGGCGATATTGATGAGCATCCGCGCCCGGTCGCGCACTGTGCGGTATTTTAAATTCGCAATGCCGTATTCGGTAATGATATATTCCACATCATACCGGCCGGTCGTTACCGCCGCGCCTTCGTCCAGCGTCGGCACAATTTTGGAGATGGCGCCCTTTGCCGTGGTGGCGGGCATCGCGATAATTGAGCGTCCGCCTTTGCTGATTGCCGCAGCCCGGACAAAATCCACCTGACCGCCCACCGCGCTGATCTGGGTCATGCCCACCGACTCGGAGCACACCTGACCCAAAAAGTCCACCTGAACGCAGGAATTGATAGAGACCAGATTGTCGTTCTTCCCGGCGATGTACGGATCGTTCGTGTAAGAGGCGGGAAACATGTTGACCATAGGGTTGTTGTCAACAAAGTCGTACAGCTTTTTGGTTCCCATGAGAAATGTGGCCACCATAGTGCCCTTGTGGAAGTTTTTCGCGGAATTATTGACGACGCCCGCTTCTACCAGCTCCACCACGCCGTCGGAGAACATCTCGGTATGAATGCCCAAATTCTTCTTACCCTTTAAGAACAGCAATACCGCGTCTGGAATCGCGCCAATACCCAGCTGCAGGCAATCACCATCTTGAATCAAGCTGGCGCAGTGTTCACCGATCGCCCGTTCAACATCTGTTATGACCGGGGGGGCAAGCTCAATAAGGGGGCTTTCGTGCTCGACAATATAGTCCATCTGCGAAATATGTACGAAGCTGTCCCCCAAGGTGCGGGGCATTCGGGGGTTGACCTGAGCGATCACCACCTTTGCCTGTTGCACCGCATGCTTGGAATAATCCACCGATACGCCCAAGCTGCAATTGCCCTCTTCATCGGGCGGGGAAACCTGAATCATCGCCACATCGAGCGGCAGCGTCCGGGACCACAGGTTCGGGATCTGTGAAAAATAGCAGGGCGTAAAATCACCATGTCCGCGTTTGATGGTATCTCGGCTGTTGGGGCCTACAAAAAGAGAGTTGTGCCGAAAATAGGGCTCCATGCCCGGGCGGGTGTAGGCACATTCCCCTTTGGGAACCATGTGGCATATTTCAACATCGCGATAGGCCTCGCGGTTCGCGACCATTGCGTCGATGATAGGGGTCGGTTCACCAGCTGCGTGACCGATGGATATTCTGTCGCCGGATTTGATATGCGATACCGCTTCCTGGGCGGTAGTCAGGCGCGCTTGATATAGTGCTTTCCAATCCACAGGGTTCAACTCCTTGCCTGAGTATTTGCGCAATTGTCTTTCTTTTGTGCTGCGATTATCCGCTGTAACCTTTTGGAGAAGAAGACCAGCCGTGCTGCTTTGTTCCCTCCAGATACGCCTCCAGCTTTTGGGTAAACGCCCCAAAGTCCTGTGCGCTGCAAACAACAGCCTTCATATATCGCGCAGTTAAGCCCGCATGATTGACACATTGTGACGGGCATCCGCAAACAACGAGAACAAAGTCGGGCTGTGTCCCATCGGGATCTGCGATTGTTATCTCAGGGAACCGCTTCTGTAAAGCGTTTACCTGTGCTATACGGTCGTATCTTGGGTTACAGCCCCCGCAGTATTTTACCGCCAATGTCAATTGCCTGCCCACCGTCTTTTATTGGTGCGCTTTCTCTTTAATGTGCGCAATCGCCTTGGCCAATTCCTTTTTCTGCTCAATATTTCCCTGACGCGCAATCATCACGCGCTGCGCCTGAGGTGACCCGGCACCGTGCAGGGATTCGGTGCGGTAACCAACCGCGGCGGTGCCCAACGTCAGATTCTCAATAAGTCGGAGCACCCGCAGGCGGTCTTCCGTAGAGACTTCGTCCACGCCTTTGAGGTACTTCACAATGGCAGGTCCCAGCTTGGGGTGCCGCAGATCTTTCTCAGACGGCGCCGTTACCATGAGTCCGCCGGCAATGTCCTCGGCCAGCCGGGTGATCTCATAGGGGAATCGGGTGATATTCTGTTTGCAGACATTGGCCAGCAGCGTATCGACATAGTAGCCGCCCGAAGCGGTAGCATGGCCCTCCGCCGAACAGGCGATGCCGCAGGCGTAAAGCGTTTCGTTAAGGTGTGTCATCTCGATCAGTTTATCCTTGATATGGCTCGCTTTCGGGGCACCGTTGTAATCGGCGGCGAGCGCCGCCGCGCCAATCAGCACATCGCCAACCCCCACCTTACAGCCGCCGTAGCTCTGACGGTGGAACGAAGCGAACCGCTCTACCAGCATGCCCGAGAAGTCGGTCTCGCCGTTTAAGAATATCCGGTCATTCGGAACAAAAACATCGTCGAAAATGACCAGTGCTTCCATGCCGCCGTACTCGCAGTTGCCTACATCGATATCGGCGCCCTCCAGCTTGCGGGTATCGCAGCTCTGCCGGCCGACGATCATATAAATGCCCTTGGTATCCACCGGCAGCGCGAAAGAAACGGCATAGTCCCCCTCGTCGGGCTTCATCGCCACAGTCGGCATTACAATCACTTCGTGGGAGTTACTGATACCTGTTTGATGCGCCTTTGCGCCCCGAACGACAATACCGTCGGGCCTGCGTTCTACCACGCGCAGATACAGATCCGGATCGCTTTGCTTTGATGGGGTTCGGCCGCGGTCTCCTTTAGGGTCGGTCATAGCGCCGTCAACCACCAGATCCTCTTGCTGGACCCTCTTCAGGAACGTCGTAAAATTCTTGTGATAATCCGTGTTGTGGACGGCGTCGCACTCAAACGTGGTGCTGTACAGTGCGTTCATCGCGTCCAGACCGACACAGCGCTGAAAGCAGGACGCGGTCTTTTGCCCCATGAGCCGCTGCATTTTCACCTTTTTGACTAAATCCTCGGCGCTTTGATGGATATGGCAAAAGCGATTGATCTTTTCACCGGTCAAATGTGAGGTTGCCGTCATCAAATCCTCGTATTCCGGACACTGGGCCAAGTCATAAGTGGCCTTTACCGAATTCAGCGAAGGTCGGAGAATGGGATTCTCAACTGAGCTGTCGATCTCTTCGCCAAACATATATATCTCCATGTTCATCTCTTGAATGCTGTCCACATACTGCTCGCCCGTTTTCATATCGCAATACTCCCTTCAATTATTCAGTACTGTGATTTACTTTAAGAGCAAATTATGTGCCAACAAAGGGCTTCATCTTCAATAACCGGCCGATTTAGCGCATACTACGCAAAATTATTGTTTGCATCTGCAACAATTTCGCTTGGTAAGCAGCTTCTCTCAAAGAAAACTATGGAAAAATATTACATGACAATTTAAATATTATTAGATTTTATATGTTTATAGTTTTTATGTATTATGCTGTGGTGTATTAATAATGACACAAGGTATAAGCATTTGGGGTCGAAAACACCCACAAACTCTACAACATGAGAGCTTGTGGGTGCTTAATCATAATTGACACACATGGTTCATTTATGGTTCACTTTTATACTTCTTTTTTTTGCGTTGGTACGTGGTGGCATCCATCAAAAGGGCGTTTGCCGCGCTTCGAACATTTTTATGCTTTTTATACGCAAGATGGATATACTGTGCCTCCATATCCTCCAATATTTTTTTAAGGTCGATCGGGTGATTGGGAAGGTGCGCAATATGAACACTTCCGCGGCTTGATGTGCGAATGGCCAAATCCCACGGCTCAATCACATCGTTGGCACAGAGAATCATGGCCCGTTCCAACACATTGCGCAGTTCTCTTACATTCCCCGGCCAATCGTAAGATTCAAGCTCCATTACTGCCGCTGTCGAAATCTCTTTATGCGTAAGATTTTGCCGGTTTAACTCATCAAGGATTGCCTTTGACAGCGGTTGTATATCACCGGGACGGTTGCGCAACGGCGGCAAAGTAATGGGAAATACACTGAGGCGGTAAAATAAATCCTTTCGAAATATGCCTTGTTGAATCATCTCTTCCAGATTCCGATTCGTCGCGGCGATAATGCGTACATCAACCTTTCGGGGAAGGCCGCCGCCAATACGTTGGATTTCCTTTTCCTGAAGAACGCGCAGCAGCTTGACCTGCAGGTCCAGCGAAAGCTCCCCCACCTCATCTAGAAAAACCGTCCCTTTATCCGCAATTTCAAAGAGACCGGGCTTGCCCTCTTTGCGCGCGCCGGTAAAAGCGGAACCCTCATAGCCAAACAACTCACTTTCGGCCAAGCCGGAAGGAATTGCAGCACAGTTTATTTTGAGCAGGCGCTGCCCGCTGCGGGAACTGTTCTGATGGATATAGGACGCCAGCATTTCCTTCCCTACGCCTGTCTCCCCCAGCAGCAGGACCGCTGTTTCCATACGCGCGACCTTGCTCGCCATGACGACAACATTCAACATGCTGGGGTCCACAGCCACCATATTACTCGTCCCAATGATTTGCTTGCGGATAATCTCCATTTCCGCCAAACGCAGCTGTGAAAGCCCCTCCTCCTGACGCAGCTTTTTGCGCAAAGAGTGAATTTCCGTAATATCACGCACATTCGTGAACACCATTATAATTTCCCCGGCATCGTTGAAGGTGGGGGTGCTCGTAATGATCGCGTGCTTGCCGGTGTTAAACTTTTGCTCCAGTGTAATCGGCTGTCGGTGCTCCAACACCAAAACGGTACCGGAAATACTGATTAGCCCTTCCTTGACGATATCACGCAAATTTTTGCCGATTACCAGCTCCCGGTTTAGTCCGGTTATTTTTTCGTATGCGGTGTTCACAAAAAGGGTATTTGCGTCGCCATCCGCTATATAGATGCCGTCAAACGAGCTTTCCAAAACAACATTCAGCAGCTTTGGAAATGCATCCCAATGATTGATCATAATAACCAAACCTCCTCGTTTTGCTATTGACACTATTATCCTTCGCCAGTAGTACGGCAGATAAATCCTTCACGGAAAATGAAATGACAGTCAGAGAAACCATCAGTTCTGCGGACAATAATTTATAAAATATATTTGAGTGGGTTTAGCAAGTGTCGGGGCAAGTTCAACAAGATGCTTATCAAGTCTATAATAGCAGGCCCGTTGGAAATGTACAACTAAATGATAGGTATCCGGCATAACTTGTGTCCAGAAATACAAAGCGTGATACTAGCCTATTCTGCAAAAACCTTTTTACCACTGTGGGCTTACAATTAAAAAGCCAGTCCTAGGACTGGTTTTTTAATTGCGTTTTAGCGAAATCAGCGGTCGAAGCTAGTTGGCTGCCAAAACAGAAGTGCCGCCCTCGCGACGTTTTTAACAAACTCATAATTGTATATTCGTCATATAATGATATGCCGCCGTTTCTAACTCGGCGGCTTCGCGGTATCAAATCACATTATATACATCATAGTCAACATCCTGAAGATAAAGATTCCGCTGTGGCATAGTACGCAGAAACTGATCAAGATTAACACATCTGCGAGACATTCACATATAAAACGTCGGCCGCAATAGATTTAACTAATCTGATAATATAGCAAAATACAGCGATATACACCGCTTCAATCGACGTACCCCCACCGCTGAGCAGACGGCACGGGCGGTCTGATCAAGCAGCAGGGCAATCCACGCGCCATATAAGCCCAGACCCAGCGAGAACGCCAACACCCAGGTCAGAATCGGGCGCGCCACCGCGATGCTTATAAGCGAATACACCGCCACAAACCGGGTTTTGCCGGCGCCGCGCAGCGTGCCGGCACAGACCATGGCATGCGCCTGTGGAAAGCTGACCGCCGCCACAAACAGCATAATGCCGCCCCCCAGCTGCAGCATCTGCTCCGAGGTGTCATAAAGGCGGAGCAACGGCATCCGCAGCAGGGCATAGAACAGAAAAGCCAGCACCGAGAGCGCGAAGGTAATCTGCTGTCCCGCGCGGGCCGTATTGGCAAAGGCGTGCCTATCCCCCGCGCCCAGCGTCCGCCCCGCCAGCACCAAGCCGGCCTTGCCCAGCCCCTGCGCGAAGCTGTAATGCAGGTTGCAGAGGTTCATGCAGACGGTATGCACCGCGAATGCCGTAGTACCCAAGTCAGCCGCCATACGGGAATAGAGGAACATGCCAATTCTTTCGACCCCCTGCTCGGCAAACGCGCCGGTGAACATCTGCCAAAGCGCCGAGAGCTCCTGTTTTTTAGGCCGCCAGTCGGCACGCCCCCGTAGACTGACGGCACAGTTGGGATGCAGCAGCACATACAGGCTGATGGCGAGGGACACCACCGCGCCCGCTAGGTTGCCAAGCCCAGCACCCGCCACCCCCAGCGCGGGTGCCCCGTACCATCCGTGAATGAGCACCGCGCCCAGCCCAAGGCTGCATATATTGCCCGCCACATTGGCAACCAGAATCACCTTGGTCTGGCCCACGCCCAGCAGCCCCGCGTTGAGCACCGTCGACACCCCGACAAAAAAGAGCGCCGCCACGGCCGGCCGGGCATAGCCGACCGCCAGCAGCATATAGTCGCTCTTGGCCCCCGCCAGCCTTAAGATCGGCTCAAGTAGCGCGTAGGCCGCCGACATCAGCGCCAGATAAACCGCCGTCATGACAACGACCGATTGCTTGAGACAGGTGGAAAGGTCGGTGCGTCCCTGCCCGCAGCGGTTGGCGATGAGCGCCGAAACCGCCACCGAGAAGGAGCGGGCGATAAACAGCAGCACCATCTGGGGCTGCGCAAAGATGCCCACCGCCGAGGTCGCGCTCGGCCCCAGGTTGCTGACCATCAGCAAATTCGCCGAGAAAATCAGCATGACAATAAGTCCCTCGACCGAGGCAGGCCACGCAAGACGCCAGAATTGGGCGCCGGCCGCGCGGTTAAAGCCGGCCATACGCGATGAGCGGATCACCCGGTCTGACTCCCAGAGCCAAGGTATAGTAGAGCGTCACGCCGTCAAATTCCGCATGACAGGTCTGAATCAGTTGACCATCATAGTCTTGCAGCGTGCCCAGCACAGTACCCTTGGGAAATGCCTCTCCCTCGCGCACAGAAGGGTACCAAAAGCCCTCGCGTTCGGCCTCTATGTAAGCGGCCTGCTCAATCTCCTTTTGGGCGGGCACGGGAAACGCCCCAGGCAGGATATCCAGATGGTCTAAAAGCTCGTACACATTGCGGCGGTAGGCCGCCACCTCGTCGGTGGACCAGCCGCCCCGGCCGCCACGCTCAAGCAGCAGGGCCGGAATGCCCTGCTGCGCCGCCCAACTGTAGAGGCCGTTTTTCGCCGAGGAGGCCACCCGGTAGGGCAGCGACAGCGCGGCGGCCGCCGCGCGGGCGCGGGCCGTGACCGACGGCTCGGCCTTGGCCGGAAAGTAGGCAAAGGCCATCGCCATTTCGTTGACGTCGCCGCCGTGCAGGTCTACAAGTAAATCCGCTTCGGGATAAAGCAGCTGTTCAACAGTCGCCGCAAGCTGCGCGGAACGGCTGCCGTCAGGGTCGCCGGGGAACGCCCGGTTGAGGTTGATGCCATCCTCGGGAACAATTTGCTTCTCCCCCTTATAAAAGCCGCTGGCGTTGATGATCGGCGCCAGAATAACCTGTCCGTGCAGCTGCTCAGGATTCAGTTCATGCCGCAGCGTGCGCAGCGCTTCGATGCCGTTATATTCGCAGCCGTGAACACCGGCGGTCGCCACTAGCGTTTTGCCGGGCTGCGCGCCGCAAAAGAGCGTAACATTCAACGTGCCCCCGCCATAGACAGGAAGCGCCGCCTCGCGTTTTTCGCCGGGACTTATGTCAAATCCGCAGAGTCGCATGAGAATTTTTCCTCCGTTTCAAAATCGATGATGGCGTGCAGCAGGCGTAGCGCATAAGGATTTGTCGTCTGCGAAAGCCGCGCCACCGCCGTCTGCGCCTCCACCCTGCCCTGCTGCAAAAACAGCACCTCGTCGCACAGATAGGTCACCGCCGTCAGGTCGTGGGTGATAAACACATAGGTCAGCCCCAGCTGTTTTTTAAGCTGCTTGAGCAGATCCATAATCTGTACCTGCGTGTGGGTGTCCAGCGAGGAGATTGCCTCGTCGAATAAAATCAACTCAGGTCTGCAAGCCACGGCTCGCGCAATGCAAACCCGCTGCAACTGCCCGCCCGACAGCTCATGTGGAAAGCGGGTGGCAAAGGAGGCGTCGAGCCCAACCGTTTCGAGCAGGCGGGCGATCTCCTCCTGCTGGTTGATGGCGGCGTGCTCCCGCCGCGCACGTGCCGACAGACCCTCGCGGATAATGTCCTGCACCAAAAAGCGGGGGTTAGCGGAGGTGGTGTAGTCCTGAAACACGACGCTCAGCTTGCTTTGCAGCGCCCGTTTGCCTGCTCTTGAGCCGTATACCGACTGCCCCTCTATCAGCACCTGCCCCTTGTCCGGCTTTAAAAGTCCGCATAAGACCCGCCCGAGCGTCGATTTTCCGCTGCCCGACTCGCCTAATATGCCAAGGCAGCTGCCCTTTTCAACCGACAGCGATACGTCAAACAGCACCTGCTTGCGGGATACGCCGAAAACCTTTTGCTGCTGCTCGCTGCGAAAGCTCACGCAGATGTCCTTTAATTCGATCATCAGCCCACCTCCCGGCAGAGCAGCGCGCGGTACTGCCCCATCACAGCGCGCCGCTTTTCGACCAACAGCTTGGTGTAGGGGTCGGCGGCGTTGTTCAAAATATGCGTAAAGCTGCCCTCGTCGGCGACAATGCCGTTGTTCATGACAAGAACATGATCCGCCACGCGGGAAATCGCCCCGAGGTCATGCGAGATAAAAATCATCGCGGTTTTGTGCCCCGCCTTAATTTTTCGGAATTCCTCCAGAATTTCGAACTGGGTGATGGCGTCGATGGCGGTGGTCGGCTCGTCGGCAATCAGCAGATCCGGCTCGAGCACGATGGCGATGCCGATCATGACGCGCTGCAGCATGCCGCCCGAAAGCTGGTGGGGGTATTTTTCCAGCACCTCCGCCGCGTCCCTGATCTGCATCCGCTCGAGCATCTCAAGCGAATGGCGGCGTATTTCCTCGCCGCGCCAGTCGGTGTGGGCGGCAAAGGTCTCGGCGATCTGGTTACCGATGCGGTAGAGCGGGTCAAAACAGGTCATGGGGTTTTGCAGCACCATCGTGATGCGCTTGCCCCGCAGACGCCGCAGCGACTCGCCGCTTTCCCGCAGCAGATCCCGCCCGTCAAACAACGCCTCGCCCGATAGGACGAAGTTCTTGTCCAGCAAACCGGTAAAGGCCTTGACGGTCATGCTTTTGCCGCTGCCCGATTCGCCCAAAATGCCTAAGCACTGCCCGGCCTGCACCGAAAAGCTGACGTTTTTTACGATGGGGCGCAGCGCCTGCTTAGATTTAAGCGACACGCACAGGTTGCGTACCTCCAATATGTTCTTCATTGCGCCACCTCCTTGGGGTCGAGCACATCGCGCAGCGCGTCGCCCATCAGGTTAAAGGCGCAGACCAAAACGACGATGGCAACGCCCGGAATAATCATCTGGGTGGGGTTGCTGGTCATGACGTTTTTAGCCTCGTTGAGCATCGCGCCCCATTCGGGGGTCGGCGCCTGCACGCCCAGCCCCAAAAAGGACAGGGTCGAGATGTTGATAATCGCCCAGCCGACATCCAGTGAGGACAGTACCGCGAGATCCGACGCGATGGAGGGTACGAGATGCCGCAGCAGAATAAACCGCTCGGGTGTGCCGATGCAACGGGAGAACAGCACGAAATTGCGGTCGCGGTACTGCATGACGCCGGTGCGGATCATGCGCGCGTACCACGCCCATTTGATGAACACATTGGCGAGAATGACGTTTTGCACATTGATGCCCAGCAGCGCCACGACGGCGAAAACCATGACCTGACTCGGGAAGGACAGCATCACGTCGACGGTGCGCATGATAACCTCCTCGACCCAGCCCCTAAAGTAGCCGGCCAGCAGCCCCATCAACGCGCCAAGGCCGATGGTTCCCAGCATGGTGAGAATCGCCAGCCCCAGCGTAGGGCGAATGCCAAAGAGCATCCGCGAGAGGATGCAGCGCCCAAGATGGTCGGTGCCCAGCGGGTATTGCGCGCTGAACGCTGAAAATTTATTGAGGATATCCGCCTCATAAGGGTCGTTGGGGGCAATCCACGGCGCAAAGACGCCAAGCAGCCCGACCAAGAGCACCGTTCCCAGCGTTAGCATCGCCATTTTATTGTGTAACAGCTTTTGCAGCATCAGGCAGACTCCTTTCTAAGGCGCGGATCGGACACCGTCTGCAGAATATCAAACAGCAGATTGAACAGCACAAACAGCACACCGATCAATAACACGTAGGTCTGGATAATTGGAAGGTCGCGGTTGAAGATTGAGCTGATGCACAGCGTCCCCAGCCCCGGCCATGCAAAGACATTCTCCACCACAATCGTGCCGGAAATCAGCTGCGGGATACTCATGCCTAAGGCGACGATGCAGGTGTGCATTGAGTTTTTGAGAATATGCTTGACCAGAATAGAGCGCTGGGGCAGCCCGCGCACATTGGCGTAGAGCACATAGTCCTGCTTCATATTCTCCAGCATATTGTTGCGGATCAGCCGGATGAAGGTCGAGATGTAGCTGAGCGAAACGGTGAAGGCCGGTAAAATCAGATGCTGCCAGGTGCCGCTGCCGCTGGTGGGCAGCAGATCAAGCTTGATCGAGACGCCCCACATCAGCAGCAGCCCGATCCAATAGGCGGGCATGGCCGTCGTGACAAAGATGACGGCACGCATCATTTTATCGAACCAGCTGTCCTTGTAAACGGCGCAGAAAAAGCCGATGGGCAGGCTTAACAGAATGACCATCACAAAGGACGTCCCTGCCAGCTGGAGGGTGGCGGGCAGGCAGCGGGCCAGCTCGCCCGCCACGGTGCGGGCGGGGTTAACATAGCTGATGCCAAAGTTACCCCGCAGGCAGTTGACGAGCCAGGTGGCATAGCGCACCAGATAGGGCTTATCCAGCCCCAGCTCGGCGCTCATTTCGGCGATGGCCTCATCGGTGATGATGGGTACCTGCCGCACCCGCAGCACCACCTCCGCCGGGTCGGAGGGGATGAGGTTAATAAACACAAAGCAGACAAAGGAGATGCACAGCAACAGCGGTATTGCCGTTAGCAGGCGGTTGATGATATAGCGTTTCATAGGTCATCCTTTCCAAACAAACAGGGGGCGTCTCAGCGAGACGCCCCCTGCATCAACTATGCTTGCGCCCGGCGATGCATCAGTTAAAATACATCTCTGCAAACGGCACCTCGTACTGTGTCTGAGTAAAGGTAACCCCCTGCAGGTCGGCGCGATAGATCGCCTTGTTGCACTCGTAGGTCAGCGGAATATACACCGCGTCCTCATGCAGCCGCGTCAGAACAAAGGTGTAGAGCGCCTGCCGTCTGGCCTCATCGGTGGAAACAAGAATCTCGGTGATGGCGGCGTCAATCTCCGCCTTATCTTCCAGACCCTGCTGGGCGGCGTAGTCGCCGTAAACCGGCGCGCGCATGGCGGCCAGAGAGGATTGCGGGTCGTAGGGTGTCCCCCAGCAGATGTTGAACACCATGTCGAAGTTGCCCGCCTTCATGTTGTCGCGGTAGGACTGTTCCTCCTCACCGTGAATGTTCAGGCTGATGCCCAGCTTGCGGTATTCGCTCTGGAGATACTCGGCGATGGCCCGCTCGGTGACGCTGTCGCTGTTATACAGGAGGCCCAGCTCCAGCCGGGTACCGCCCTTGGCGCGCACGCCGTCCGCGCCCTTCTCCCAACCGGCCTGCGTCAGCATCTCATCGGCGCGCGCGGTGTCGTAGCCATACGCCGTCAGACCCACGTCGCAGTAGGGCGTGCTGGTCGAAAAGAGGGTGTCGGCCGGCTTTTCGAGCCCGTAAAAAATGCCGTCGGACAGCGCCTGCTTGTTGGTGGCATGCTGTAAAGCCTGCCGCACCGCCTTGTCGACCAAAATGCCGTTGTTGGTATTCAGGACAATTTGACGGGTCGAGGTCGGCTCAGACAGGGCGACCGAGAATTTATCGCTGTCCTTGTACTGATTGATGGCCTCGGCGTCGATCATGTTCTTGCCGAAGATTAAATCAATTTCGCCCTTTTGCAGCGCCAGAATACGCGTCTGATTGTCGGGGATGACCTTGACGGTGATTTTCTTGATCGCGGGCTTCTCCCCCCAGTAGTTCTCGTTGCGCTCAAAGACGGCGTATTCGTCGGTCACGAAATCTTTGAGCACATAGGGGCCGGTGCCGATATAGCCGTTAACACCGTCCTTGGTGCTGCCGTCCTTCATGGCGGCGGGAGAAATCATCGCGAAGGGGCGGGTGACGCCCAGCTCGGTCAGCATGGGGTAATAGGGCTCGGAAAGCTCGATGACAAAAGTCTTTTCGTCGGGCGCCGAGACCCCCACCAGCAGATTCATCATCTCCAGCCATGTGTGGCGGGCCTTGTTCTCAATGATGGCGTCAAAATTGGCCTTGATGGCATAGGCGTCGCAGGCTTCGCCATCCGAAAAGGAGATGCCCTCCCGGATGTGGAAGGTATAGACCTTGCCGTCGCCGCTGACCTCCCAACGCTCAGCAAGCCCACCCTCATAGCCGTTTTCGGTGATGTTGACAAGGGTTTCGTACAGCATCTCCTGTGCGTACATTTCACCGGCATAGAGATGGGGATTCAGGTCGCGGATGTCGCGGTAGTTGACAAAGATCAGCTCGTCCCGAACAGCGGCGGGGGTGTCTGCCGCAGAGGCACCCGGATTCGCATTTGATGGGGCGTTAGGCGTGCTTGACGCGCCGCAGCCCGCCAGCATCGTTAAAGATAAGGCCACGGCCATGAGCGCGGCGGATAGACTTCTTTTTCGCATTGTGTTTCCTCCAAGTTTCAAAAGTACTTGGAAAGTATAACACGGTTAGCGATGACTTACCAATACGGATTTGCACCGGTCTCCCATAACGATTTGTTATAGCTAAGCCCCGTGAAAGTCGATACAGGATTTGTGAGGATATGTTGTGGCTGGCAAGGCGGAGAACGTAGGGTGGCCGACGCCCATCAAGGCCAACAACGTAGTCAGGTACAAATACGCCCCAAAGGCGGCTCGATCTTTAAGGGGTTTAGCTATAGGATGTCCTGAAACTTCTCCACCAGCCACCGCGCCGATTCGCTCAATTCCTGCTCCTCGGGGTGGACGTAGCCCAGCACCAAAAACGGCTCGCAGTTATTGATACGCAGCGCCTTGATGGTATATTGTTCATACGGCGGGTGTAAAAAATCAATGCCCACGCTGCAAACATCGGTGTGGAGCAGCAAATCGATACTCAGGTGATCGCTGTTGGTATACATGGCATAATGCAGATCCTCGGTGCCGAGGGTACCCACACTCACCTGCGCCAGATGGTGCTCCATCGAAAAATAGTCGCGGATGCCGCGCACAAAGCGCAGCTGTGAGAGCTCGGAAAAATCGATGCTCTCATCCCCCCAGCGGGGATGGTTCGGCCCCACATAGACGCAGGCCTCCTTGGTGTCGACAGCTTCAAATTGCAGCTTTTTATGGGTGAGAATGTGCCGGAAGGTCTGAAGCTGCTTCTGCGCCACATAGACAATGCCTATTTCAGAAATGCCCTCCGAAACATGGTTGCAGATTTCCTCCACCGTCCCCTCCCGGTGCTCGACGATATAGCGGTCGCCCCACAGCTTATAATAGTCGGTCAGCAGCCGCGCAATCATGTTGCTGGGGTAGGAGGAGAGGGAGAATTTTCGCCCCTGATTGTGATCTGCCAGCGCGCTGATAAAAGCGGCGTCGCTAAGAATGTGGCGCGCATATTCCAATACCCGCTCGCCGTAAGGCGTCGGATGCACCCCTCTGCCGGTGCGCTCTAAAAGCGGTCTGCCCAGCTCGGTCTCCAGCGTACGGATAACCTTGCTGACATTCGGCTGAGAGGTATAAAGGCACTCCGCCGCTTTGCTCAGGCTCCCATGCTGACAAGCAACCACAAAAAACTCCAACTGACGAAACTCCATCCCATATGCCTCCATATCCCAATCGCCAAAGTTAGCATTTACTAACCAAGATTGTAGCAGACTTTGAGGCAGCGTGCAAGCGCGTATTTTGGAACCGGGCACTGCCCTCGTGCCCCCATCGGTAAAGCAAATTAGATATCTGCTTATATAACAAAGCCTAAACCCTATAAACAAAGACTTTAAGGCAAAGAAAAGATTTTCAAATTTTATTCAATCTCAATTAGACTGTTTAAATTAGAATTCAAATTTCAAAACCCTATTTATTTAGTATCTGAGGCGGTGTTTACAACCTCTCAACCCAGTAGAATATAAAACCAAAGCGCCGTCGTATCCAAACGTACTCACGGTTGAACCGGCGGCGCTTTTAAATGAATTTATCTTTTATTTACAGTATTAATTTAATACGATTTGCCTTTTTGATTGATAATTGATAGCTGCAACAAGGGCGTAAAAGCCGTGTAAGGTAAGGTAACTTTTACGCCCCGTCGCAAAAAGAAGTGGAAAGGAGAAGTTGTTCTAAAATGCCTTGACTGGTTGTGGTCCTAACCGTTATCGTTGCCGGAATTACCATTTATAGCTTCCGGCGAGAAATCGCACCGCCATATGTTAACTGCCACTATCTACATAACTTACAACGTTAGAGTCACTGCCGGATGGCGCAACGCTACTGTCCTTGACAAGAACACTTTTGGGAGGAGCCTCAACTGGCGTTTCATCAACGGGAGGTCTGTCAATAGTCGACATAAATGTATTTACAGCGTGAACAAGTTCAGGAGATTCATTGACATACGCAAAGGAGGTTGTTAGTCTCCATGCTGTATTCTCACCATCCCCTGCCCTTTTCCTGCTGAGAACCCTTATAACCGCAATCAGCTTATCATCGTAAATCCAAAATTGGGTATGCCCTTGCCGACAACTGTCCGCTATAAAGATGGGCTTGTCGCTAATAAATATGATATTTATTTGTTCTCCCCATTTGCCCCAATAAAGATTATCCCCCGAAGGGTTCCATAGAATAGACCTGAATTCAGCTCCAGTAAGGATTCCGACAAGCTCCTCGGCTTGCTGTTGTGTAAGCGTTGTAGTCGGCGTACCTAAATCCCAAGTAATCTCAGCTCTATCAAAGTCAGCCGACAGCAGTTCTTCTGTGGTAAAGTTGCCGAAATAAGGCTTGATGTCAAAGTCGTTTATCAAATAGCAGTAGAACCAATACAGAGGACCACACCATGTCAACCAAAAGGCTAATAACAAAATGCCGATGACAATGGCGATGGCCCTGCGTTTATTAAGCGCTGCTTTTTTGATAAATTTCACTTTCAACCCCTACTTTTCGTTGCGGTATAAGGCAGTGTTTACGAGCTCTATCAGTAAAATATAACGTCAAAGCGCCGTTGTATCCAACCGTACTCACCGTTGGATGTGGCGGCGCTTTTAATTTAAACGAATTTATCTTTTATTGCAATATTAAATTTAATGCGGTTTACCTTGATTGATAATTGATAGTTGCAACAAAGGCGTAAAAGCCGTGTAAGGTAAGGTAACTTTTACGCCCTGTCGCCAAAAGAAGTGGAAAGGGGGAAGTTGTTGTAGAAAAAATGCAATTGAACCGCGCCAAAATAGCACCAAACCATACAACAATATCAAGCAAACGCATTCTTGCGGTTGGTTAGGTATTATGATGGCAATTCACATCAATTTAAAAATGATTTCTATGAAATCATTCGGATAATAGATGAAACAGTCAAAGCGATTAACATAATAGTGTAGATACCGATCATTCCATTTTGCTTTTTATCGCGCTCTGGTTTAAATATTATATAGATCGGTATCAAATACACTATTCCAATAATTGCTACTATTAGTCGGGGAAATAATGCGATAACCGGGATATCTGGCATTACAACAATTGCGCAAGACAGTGCTAGTAACACAAGGTATATTTTAAAAACACCTTTTGATTCTAAGATATCCTCATGTATTTTGGAAAAATCAAACTTACGCATCATATTTTTAACTCTTATGCCGTGATATTTTAAAGATCATTGGTAGGTATGGGTCATAAACATATACACGCCTTCTGACGTGCCATCCACTTTTCTCATATCCCGTATCCCGATGATGGCCATTCGCCCATTCTTCAAATGCTCAACGAATTGGAAGTCGCCTGCGCTGTTTCCGACCCGATTGTCACCGAAACACGGGTGCGATAGGTTGTACCGCTGACGCCCGTATAGCTTTTGTACACAAGCAAACTTCCAGTGCCGCTGATGCTCCACGATTTTACCGACTGCCATTTACCCGACGCATATTTTTCGAGATACATAGTTCCTGTGATTTTTGCAGAGGGGGTCTCCGCCGTGACAGATACCTCCGGATATAACGTAGTGCCCTCTGCGTCAATTCTTGGCGCTATTTCGCTGATATTTACCCAAAAAGGCGTAACGATGACATCACCAAGGCCGAGAGACTGCACATTGCGGGGCTGCGCCGCTGGAGTTGTGATTGCCATACTACCGGCAATCATAAGAACGGTTGCGATTTTTACTGCTGCTTTTTTCATTTTCATAAAAAATCCTCCTTGTTGTTATTAGGCTTTCACCCATATAACGCACAAAGAGGACAAAAAGGGACATATTTTTTAAAAATTTTTTAAAAATCTTAAATTTTTAGCAATTTCTATAATTTCTGCATAGTCAAGATTACCTAATATTCGGCATTCAATATCATTCTCGAACCAAACAAGGTACGTCTTATTATCGGTTTGCCAAGTATATGCTTCAAAATTTTTGAATTCAATGCGCTGCAATTCAGAATTTTCAGTGTTGTAATATGTTTTGATTTCTGACTTAGAAGTCTCAAAAGATACTGTAAGCATTTTATCCTTATCGTTGCTTACAAAGTTATATTTAAGCATATTTCTGCTTTGAAAGACGTCGCTTATCTCATATCCTTCCGGAAGGTATCCGAATACAACATCACTCTGACTTAGAGCTGTCGACGTAACGGGTTCCTCGGTTTGCGTTGTAAAAATGCTGAATTTGGGGAATGTCTCCACAACCCAATTAAGGAATTTTTGTCTCCATTGGGCGTTCACCACAAGTGCGGTCGAGAAGCTGATGGCACAAATAAGAATAAACACCGCCACCCGTTTCATAACGACGATTGCCATGTTCGTAGATTTTTGAACGGCTCTGATCAGCTTTAGCTTCTTTCTGAAGGCTTTGGAATACTTCGGGATACGCCATACGTCCGACGCGTCTTGGGCAATATATTCCGAAAGCGCCGCTTCACAAGCTAGCTTCATAGAATGATCATCAATCACGGCGTCATCCAACCCCATAATGTGCGATAACAGGTTTCTGACATACCGCAGCCTGCCGGCGGAATGCGTCGTTACCAGTAAGGCGTCAGTGTCTTCGGGCGAAAAGTTGAAATAATACCTAAAGAAAAGCGTATTGATATATTCTGTCGGCAGTGTCGTTATCTTCTGAGCCAGTGTCGCAACTTCTTCCGCGGCGAGCGACTGAACCGGCATATCGTTAAAAGCAGACCGCTCAAGCATTTCAAAATCGTTCAGCAGCGCTTGCCTGCACACGTCGCTCATAAAATCATTAAACGTGCTGGGCATTTTTATCACCTTCCTCATAAAAGGCACGCAGTTTTTTAAGTATACGATATCCTCTTTTTTTAGCTGTTTCTTCATTAATATCCAGTAATGCAGCAATCTCTTTGAAGCTCATATCATTGGCATAGCGCAACTGGACAAGATACTTTTCTTCATCAGAAAGTCTGTCGATGGCTAACAGCAATTGTGTCCTATCAATACTTTGAACCCAGATATCTTCAATCTCAGAATAATCGCCATCATAACTCGCCTCAAGCGACTCAATAGGGATGGACTTCATTCGTTTTCTCAAAATATTGGTGGATTCATTCTTTACTATTACAACGCAGTAAGGTGTGATTTGGGGACCGGGCAGTTTGGCTATTTTTTCAATGTGGTCCATAATTTTTAAAAAGGCCTCTGAAACGGCTTCCTCCGCGTCCGAGTGCGAGCGCAGTATTTTAAAGGATATGTTATAGAGTTTCACATTGGATTCTTTAAATAACTGATTGACCAGTTCTTTCTCGCTATCTGACAGAACGCCCAAAAATATGATAAACAAATTTTCACCTCCAAAGTCAGGTTTTATCGCGTTTTAAAATCTAATATCAAAAAACCGATTCTTATTGATTTTTCATAGATATTCTCGACAGATGTTGGCACAAGGGATATTATAGCAGACAAATTGGATTTGTACTAAAAATTATATACAAAAGGTTCTGATTATTAATTTTAACCATAAATACAATTTACTTAAAACTAATCTTGAAAGAGCAGATACGAACATGGAAAGACAATGAAGTCTCTTCTGCCTCAACACAACAACAGCACGCAATAATAAGATTTTATACGAAACGAGCCTCACTTTTCGAAAGAGATTCGAAAAGTGAGGCTCGTTTCAAAAAGCAAAGAGAAAACGGTCTAAATTGAACAAAAAGGTTCTGAAATGGCGTTTTTCGCCTCGGATTTTAGCGATTTTTAAGCAAAGCGGATTGGACACGCTACTATATGCAAAGCCCTGAAACCTTATAAACATAGGCTTTGGGCAAAGAGAGGGGCTTCAAATCTTTATTCAGTCCAATTAAATTGTTCAAAATTTGAAGGCCACAGCATTAGCCCAAAATTAAATTTCGTTCTTCTTCCAGACGGCGGGCAGTCTCCATGGTCTCAGCCCGGATGACATCCATTCCTTTTTGAAACATCCGTTTTTCTTCGCCCAGCACCGCCAACGAATAAAGCGCCCTGCCTTGGCTGCTTCGGATTGGCACCGAGACCGAAGCGATCCCTTCGTTTTGCTCTGAGACCGAGATGCAGTAACCCTGACTGCGGATTTTGTTCAGCTCTTGGCGCACCTTTTCTTTTTCTTGCTCGCCATAGGAGGTAGCAGGAAATGTCTGCGCCAGTGTGGCCTCAATGAAATCTTCGCTCTGCCAAGCAAACAGGGCTTTGCCCGTGGAACCCCGAATCAAGTTGCTCACCCGCCCCACCTTGGACTCGATCCGCAGCATATTCGTCGACTGTACCTTTTCCACGCAGATGGGCACGCCGTCCACCATGGCGGTTAGTACCACATCCTCATTGTATAAATCGCGCAGCCGATGCATTTCCCGCAGGATGAGCTCCTCAGTGGTGATATTGCGTGTCACCATAGTGGACACCCGCAAAATGCGGGTACCCAGTTTATATTTGCCATTGGGCGTATCCTGAACCAGCCAGTTTTGTCGCAAAAGCGTCTTGACAATGTTAAAAGTGGTGGTCTTTTGCAGGCCTAACTCTTTACTAATTTCAGCAATACCCAAATATTGTACGTCGAGCTTACTGTACAATTCCAAAATGTTAACGGCTCTTATAATTGAATTGATGTATTGAGGTTCCTTTTCTGCCATCTATTTCTCCTTGCCGCACCTGTCAACGCATAATGGAAAGGCGCAAGTAATTTTCCTGTTGCTTATGGCTAAGTATACCAAATTAGCGGCAAAAGTAAATCATATTTTCTCATGTCCCTACACTTTTGCGTTAAGCGGCCAAAAATTCTTCTGCTTGTCAATAAAAGACCCTTTCGAGCGGTATCTGAATATACTCCCGCCCCGCTTTAAGGGGTCAACCGCTTAAGCTGGCGCAGACAAAGGGTCGTCAGTCCTCCTGATCCAATGCCAGAACCGTCTGATAGAGCGTTTCGGCGCCCCGTGACAGTTCCTCCGGACTGCTCCATTCCTCGCCACAGTGACTCAGGCCACCCTTGCTGGGCACAAAAATTAAGCCGATGGGCAGCCGGTGGGCCATTGGGTTGGCGTCATGACTGGCGCCGCTGGGCATGACCACGGGTGTAACCCCTGCCTGAACGGCCGCACCGCTAATGACTTCCATCAAATGCGTATCACAGCGCACCGAGCCTTTGTCAATTTTTTTCTCGATGCTAAACGCTACGGTATCAATGCCGCCAGCTATTTCTTTAATCTGATCGATTAGTGCGTCGGTTTTTTCCTTATCCATATGGCGCATCTCGAACGTGCATTCTACCCTACCGGGGATGACATTTTCCGAGCCGGGCCAGCATTGAATGGTTCCTACCGTGAGCACCAAGGTGTCGTCGATCTGACGGCAGCATCGGTCGGCTTCGGCAATCAGGCGAGCCATGGCGACCATGGCGTCCTGACGGTTTTTCATCATGGTGGTACCCGCGTGGTTGCTGTGGCCGTTGGCCGTCACCCGGTAACGGACAATGCCCACAATACCGCTCACCACACCGATCTTGAGGTCTTTATTATACAGGTAATCTCCCTGCTCGATGTGCAGCTCCAGATAGCACTTGGCGTCTTTAAAGTCCCGCTTACAGGCTATAACCTCTTCCACCGTGCGGCCATAGTTTTGCAGTGCCTCGCGTAGACCGGGCTGGGCGGGATCCACCAAACCGGCGACAGCCCTGCTGCCAAAGGTACCGCCGACGGGATTGGATTCCTCGGCATTGAAGCCATATATCTCCAGCGGATGGCGCAGCGCTCTGCCCGCCTCTTTGAGACGATGAACCACCGCCAGACCGCCTGCCACGCCATAAGCGCCGTCGTACAACCCGCCTGAAGGCACCGTATCCAGATGCGAGCCGATGATAATGCTCTTGGTTCCCTCTTTGCCGCCGGGCAAAACGCCGCGAATGTTGCCCGCCGCGTCCCGACTTACGGCCATTCCCAGCGCACGCATCTGCCCTTCCACAATGTCAACTGCCTCAAAGTAGGCGGGGCTGTAGCATTCGCGTGTATAGGAGCCGTCTGCGTTCTGGCCGGCTTTGCCGATAGCGGCCAAAATTTCATTCACTTGATTCATTTTGTTGCCTCTCCGTTCTAAAAGCCAAAAGGCGGCGGCGTATCCCGCCGCCGCCTTTTGGCTTTATGAGTTTCTTTTATTATTTTAATACAGGCTTGACAAACTCGCCCCACCCGGCGGCGCTTTCATCTACGATGCCGTTCTCGAAAACGACGCGGCCGCGCACGACGGTATAATCTACCGAGCAGCCCAGCTTCCAGCCCTCGTACACCTTTGAGGTATCTTTGGCCTGAGAGTAGCTGTCCTTGGCGTGGCAGATAACCTCCCTGTTCAGGTCGATAATCACCATATCCCCGTCAGCCCCGGCGGAGATGGTGCCCTTCTGGGGGAAGATGTTAAAGAGCTTGGCGGGGTTGACGCTCAGCAGCTCGACCACTCTTTCCAGGCTCAGGCGGCCCCTCTTGGCCTCGGTAACCATCAGGGGCAAGCGCAGGTCAACGCCGGGAAAGCCGGCGGGCGCCACAAAAATGTCCTTGTGGCCGGTCTCTTTTTCAGATACAAGGAAGGGGCTGTGGTCGCTGCCGATAAAGTCCACTGTGCCGTCCAGCACATAGTCCCACAGCTTTTCCACCTCTTCCTTTTTCCGCAGGGCGGGGTTGCATTTGGCATAAGGGCCATATTTCTCCACATAGCTCTCGTCGAGCAGCAGGTAATGGGGGCAGGTCTCGACAAATACCTTTTGGCCCTGCTGCTTGGCCTGCTTGGCCAGCGCCATGGCGTCGCAGCTTGAAACATGCACCAGTTCAATGGGGCAGCCGGTCTCTTTGCCGAAGCGCAGCATCTTTGCGATGGCCTCAATCTCTACAATGGGCGGGCGGCTCTCGCAGTGGGCCAGATAATCCACTCGGCCCTCGGCCCGCAGCCGCTTGATATTGCCAACCACCAGCTCGTTATCCTCGGCGTGGGCGGCAATGGTTAAGCCGGTCTTTTTGGCTTCCTCCAGCGCCCGCATCAGCTGGGCGTTGTTGGCGCTGGTCAGGCCCTTAAACTCGGCGTCGCGGCCCTCGGGCGCCTCGTGTAAAAAGGTCTTATAGGCGACGATGCCCTCATGGGACAGCGGCTCAATCTCCTCGGGGAATTCGCCGCCTGCTGCGCCAAAGAAGCAGAAATCTACGCAGCTCCCCTTCTTGCAAAGATCCACCCGACTGTGTAAAATCTCGGCGTTATACTGGGGCGGAATGGAAATGGGGTGCTCAAAAAAAGTGGTGCATCCGCCCGCCGCCGCCGCACGGGTTCCCATCTTAAAGGTTTCCCGCTCGGCATGGCCGGGATCGCGGTAATGCACATGGGTGTCGATACCGCCTGGCAGCACGTGCTTACCGGCGGCGTCGATGGTGCGCGTCGCCTCCGGCAGGCAGCCGGGCGCGGCGATTAAGGCAAATTTTCCGTCCTTAATGCCCACATCCGCCTTGCGGAAGCCGCCCTCTGTAAAGACGAGGCCGTTAATGACTGCAAGATCCAGCATGGTAATACTCCTCCTGTTGTTTCGAACGTGGACAGCTGCCATCGTCCGTTCTTAAAGTTGTACTTAATAAATTTAAATTGCGCCGCCTATTGGCGATGCGCGAATTAAAAATGGCTGTGACATTTTTAATAAAACAGCTTGCTGTTTTATTAAATTAGCCATGCGCCTTTGGCGCGGCCGCTATAATAATAATAATAATAATAAAACAGCTCGCTGTTTTATTAAATTGGCCATGCGCCTTTGGCGCGGCCATTATTAATATTTTTGTTTACAGCTATTATAGTGAACGAGACCCGTGGCTATGATTAGGGCGCAAGCCACGCCATCCAGCACCGGCACACCCAAAGCTTTTTGGATGTAGCCGTCCGCATTGGCGTAGTTGGCGCAACCCAATACAATGGCGTCTACACAAAATTCCTTCACAGCCTCGCGGGCGGCCTCCAGAAGATCTTCGTTGCTGTCGCTTTTGGTGACCTTAATGGTGCGCAGCAAATCATCGCAGCGGTATTTGTGCGCTAAGGCAATCTTTTTGGAGATGGATTTGGGCGAGGGCGAGAGAACGGCATAACCGTTGCCCATAGACGCAGCCATTTTTAGCGAGGCCTCGCCAATGCCCACGACCGGTTTGCCCGCGAGCTCCCGCACCAATTCTAAATTAGGATCCGAGTGGCAGGCCACGATATAGGCATCATAGACGTCCTGCGTCGAACGTACAATCTCAATCATTTCCTCGCTGGAAATAGCTTGATCTTCATAGCTGCTGACCAGTTTGGGCGCACGCGTCACATGGACGACATCCACCTGCACGTCGGGCAGGTTTAGATTTTTAGCCTTTTGGGCCATAATCTGATCGGTCCCCACGTCGCTGTTGGGGTTAATAATGAGGATCTTCATATTTTCCCTCCCAGTTCCTGTAATAGTTAAAGGGGCGGCCGGGCGCCGATGCGGGTTCAGATTCCCTCCGCCCCTTTGTGACAAATGTTTAGGCGATATAAGCTTCCCAAACCTCAGGCGCCACAGCCGACTGAATCATCTCCCATTCGGGTTTGACGGAATCCTTAAATACTTGCTGCTGCGCGTCGGTCAGTTCAACAATCGTACAACCATAATCTTGGATTTGCTTGGTCCAATCCGCTTCGTTGTTCAGCGCATAGTCGGTGGCCGCTTCGCAGGCGGCGGCAATGCCGGCGTCCAAAACAGCTTTATTCTCATCAGACAGCGCGCTGTAGAAAGCCTGGCTTACCAGCCACTGCTGTGTCTGCTGCAAATGGTTGGTTTTGGTAATATGGCTCTGCTGTTCATAAAACTTTTGGGCATAAATGAGCTCAATCGGGTTTTCCTGAGCGTCGAGTGTTTTTTGCTGCAAAGCGGTGTACAGCTCGCTGAAGCTAAAGGGCGTGGGGGTGGCGCCCATGCATCGCCAGGCTTGAATATGATAGTCGTTCTGCATAACACGGAAAGTTAGACCTTTCAAATCATCGGGGCTGAGGATGGTCTTGTTAGCGGTGGCCACACGGAAACCATGGACGCTATATCCACCGAGATAGAAATCGGCATCCGCGTATTTTTTACGCATGACGTCCATGAAGTTCTTATCATTCATGTACTTGGTTTTTACGGCCTCAATATCGCTAAAATTATAAAAGAGATCGTAAATAACGGCGTCGGGCACATAGTTTACGATGATGGAATTGGCCAGACACATCTCCAGAGTGCCGCTTTGCACCATCTGACACAGCTCGTCGTCGTTACCCATGGAGTTGTTGGGGTAAATGTTGACAGTGAAAGGGCCGTTTGCCTCCAAATAATCCTTCAGAGCCAAACACCCCACCTGTTGAGCGGTAGACTCGGCGCCCCCGTGGCCGATGTTAATTGTGTAGTTGGCACCCTGAGCGGCTGTGGATTGGCTGCCGGAGGCTGAACCGGGCGCCGGGATTGAGGAACCGCCGCAAGCGGCAAGACTCAGTGCCATGGCAAGCGATGCGATAAGGACGATAAGCTTTCTCATGTACAAATTTCCTCCTCGATTGTTTTTTGCGGTAGAAAACCGCATTTTTTATTTATGGTTATCCTCCCGGCCTGACGTCGGGGGCATAAACCGTCGCTACCCCAATATGTTAGGTAAGAAAAGGGAGATTTGCGGGATATAAGTGATGAGCAACAGCGCCACAAGGAACATGCCGATAAAGGGCAGCGCATGCTTGGCGATGCGGGTGATGGGAATCTTGGTAAGCGAGTTGGCTACGAACAGGTTGGTGCCAATGGGCGGCGTCACAAAGCCAATGGCCAGATTGACCGTCATAATAATGCCAAAATGGATAGGGTCCATACCGTACTGTTGCACAATGGGCAGCATGATCGGCGCCAGAATCAAAATACAGGGAACGGTATCCATAACCATGCCGGCGAATAACAGGAAGATGTTAATAACCAAAAGCACTACAATCTTGCTCTCTATGTTGTTGACAACATAGGCAGCCAAGGTCTGGGGAATATTCAAGATTGTAAGCACCCGGCCGAATACGATGCAGACCGAAAGGATGAGCATAACAGGGGTGGCAGTACGGGCAGTATCAATCAGACAGCCCACCAGATTTTTAAAATTAATGGCACGGTAAGCCAGCACACCAATCAGCAGTGCGTAGACAACCGACACACAGGCAGCCTCGGTGGGGCTTACGATGCCGCCATAAATACCGCCTAGAATGATAACCGGAGCCAACAGCGCAAAAAAGCTCTCTTTCAAAATAGCCATAAAACCTTTGTCACGCAGAATCTTGGCATTCTGAGCAATCTGAAGCTTGGAATTATCTCGGCGGGAAAAATAAAACATAATGTACGCAATCAAACAGAGCGCAATCAGCACGCCGGGAGCAAAGCCTGCGATAAACAGGTCGCCAATTGAGGCGCCAGTGGCCAAGCCATATGTAATAAATGGGATACTGGGTGGTATGATAACGCCTAAGCCGCCGGAGACGGCAATCATCGAGGTGACGAAGTCGCGATCATAGCCCAGCTTGGTCAAGAGCGGAATGCACATGGTTCCAATGGCTGCCACAGTGGCAGGACCGCTGCCGCAGATAGCGCCATAGAACAGGCAGGTGACCACCACCGCAATAGGCAGGCCCGACGGAATATGTCCGAAGAAGTAGGCGAAGAAATCAAACAGCCGGTTGGACATTCCGCTCTCGGCCATGATACTGGAAGAGAGCATGAACAGTGGGATAGCCAACAAAACGTACGAATCCATTCCGTTGACCATTGTTCTGAAAAAATATTCCGTATCACAGGTAAAAGCGGGATTAACCAGATGCACCGACAGCGTAGCCCAGCCCACACTAAATGCGATAGGAATACCCAAGGCCAAAAATAGCACAAAAGTGCCAAACATTACACCAATCATGCCGCATCCCCTCCGTCGAGCGCTTTATGCTTTTTATTAGACAGCCCTGATAGTCGCTTGTAAAATTTTTGAATGATACGTATTACGCTCAAACAGAGTCCCAACATCAGCGCGCCGTATACAAATACCATGGGCAGATGCAGGCCGGCCGAGGTTTGGCCGCGCACAACCAGCTGCTGCATAGACCGAACAGCCGCAGGCAGCAAATAGAACACAAAAGCCGCGCCCACCACATCTTGAATAAGGCTGAGGATGGGAATCAGCTTGGGGCATAGCACCTCAATGATGTTTACCCGGATGTGCGCGTCATTCCGGATGCCATAGCTAAATCCCATGAATACAAACCATATAAACATGTAACGGGTCGCCTCTTCTGTCCAAGTTAACGGCGCCCTCATCACATACCGGAAAAACACATGGGTTGTCATCATGATGATGATACCGCATAGAAAGATTGCCATCAGCACTTCTTCAAAGTGCCGATCGAGCCAGCACAGGGCTTTTTTCATCGCATCTCAATCTCCTTAATTTATTCTTCTTTGGCTTACGGCAAGGCCCCTCCTTTAACCGCCATGTAAGCCCTTTATGGTTTGCACTTATTTCTCCAAACTTGCGTTTGTTCATATATTATGAACTTGTTCATATATTATATAATAATAATACCATAGGTCAATTTTTTGTCAATCTAAAGATTTGATATTCTGCTTCTAAGACAGCCAAAAATAACGGCTTATTTTTTGGCAATCTGAATAAAAACCAGCCTTCCCATTCCTATATAGTGAATAGATCGAAGGGCCTCCGATTTTCCTTTATTTAAAAGAAAATCGGAGGCCCATTCTGCCTGTGGCATTGTTTTAGCATTTAATTCTCCCGAATGGCTATTTTGTAATATATCCATAAGTTTATTTTACAAGAAAACAGTTTTCAGAAGATCAAATTATAATCTGTTTTGCCATAATCCTATTCAGATCGCAACGTAATGATCCGCGCCCAGCGCCGTGGCCTCCTCAGGGTCATGCGTGACCAGCAACACGCTTTTTCCGGAAATACGTCGCCGGGTTTCGTCGATGACCGTCACCTTGGTGGCGGCGTCAAGCCCCTTGAACGGTTCGTCTAAAAACAGGATATCATAGTCGGCCATCAGCGCTCTGAGCAGCGCCACGCGGCGACGCATTCCGCCCGAGAGCGTGCGCACCGGCTGGGCGATACAGCCGCCCGCAAGGCCCATCGACTCAAGCGCAACCGCAATATCCCGCTGGGCGCGTTGCGGACAGGCGAGCCGGATGTTCGATATCGGGCTTAAATTTTCGCACAGCCGATCCTCCTGAAAGACCGCGCTCAGACGCAGCCCGGTCATCCCCAGAATATTGCCGCTGTCGGGCGTTTCAAGGCCCATCAATAGGCGCAGCAGCGTCGTTTTCCCCCGGCCGGAAGGGCCCATAACACAAGAGACCTTTCCCTGCGGGATAACCGCCGAAAAATCAGTAAGCACCCGGTTATCGCCATATACCTTGCAGATGTTGTTCAAAAGAATATCCTTCATCGCTCACATGCCCTCCAATCGGGATACGCCGCAATCGAGCAGCCGCAGAAACAGCCGCTCAAAGGCCAGACTGATCAGCACAATAACCAGCGTCCATGCAAAGAGATCGGGCGTGTCCAGATAGATTTTGGCGCTGTAAAGCCTTTCACCCACCGACCCGGAGGGAATGCCGATCACCTCCGCCGCGATGCCGGATTTCCAGCACAACCCCAGCCCCACCGAGCAGGCCGCCCGAAAATAAGGCAGCACCTGCGACACATAAATATACCGCACACGCCGGACGGTGGGCAGCGCGAAAATCTGCGCCATTTCCAACAGCTGACGGTCGGTGCTTCGGATACCGCTGAGCACATTAGCATACACCACCGGCAGCACCATCAAAAAGGAAATGAACACCGACAGATTTTTTGAGGGAATCCAGATCAGCACCAGCACAATAAACGAAGCGACCGGAATGGCCTTAATCGCCAACATCGGCGGGGCCAGCAGCGTCTCAGCCTGCTGAAACCGCGCGGCTAAGGCCGCCAGCGCCGCGCCGCAGACCGTCGCCAGTATAAACCCGCCCGAGATGCGCGTCAGGGAAAAAACGATTGTCCTCCAGAAGGTCGCCGTCAGGCTCAGTGTCCATACCCGCACTAAAACCGAGACAGGGGATACCAAAAGTATCTCCTGTCCCAAAGCCATGCTACCCGCCTGCCAAACGGCCAACCAGAGCAGCACAGCCCACAGCTTTATCGCGCGCTTGCCCGCGGGCTTAGCGGCTGTAGTAGAACTCATCTGCCGGGAGGGCCCCGCCCACCGATTTAGGATTCTGCTCAAACAGTACAGCGAGGTAACCGACGAGCTTATCCTTCATCTCGCCGCCCTCTATAAAGGTAATGTTGCACTTAGGCAGCGCCTTTTCGGCGACCGATGCGGGGACAATGTCGTACTTGCCTACCAACGCGGCCGCGTCGGCCGTATTGGCGTTCACAAACTCCACAGAGGCGTTATAATGGTCCAAAAAAGCTGAAACGGCCTGCGGGTTTTCCTTGACAAATTCGGTGCGGCCGACCACTACGCCGGTAATCAGCGCGGAAGGGGCGGCGGCGCCGGCCTGCAATGCATCCCATTCCTGAGTCAGATCGAGCGCCACACGAATGTTCTGAGCCTTGGTCTGCGCGGTGGTAACAAAGGGCTGCGGCAGCATGGCGATCGCATTTGGGGTGGTGGTGAGCACCGACAGGCACTCGGCATGCTCGCTTTTCCACTCAATCGTCACGTCATCGGTCAACCCGTTCTGGGCCAGAATGTAGTTGAGGGCATACTCAGGCGTTGCGCCCTTGCCGCTGGCATAGATCGTCTTACCCTTGAGGTCGGCAATCGACTGGACGGTATCGCCGCTTTCGACGATATACAGCACGCCCAGCGTGTTGATGGCGAGCACCTGCACGCCGCCCTTGGTGTTGTTATAAAGCACCGAGGCAAGGTTCGCGGGCACGGCGGCGATATCAGCCTGGCCCTGCACTAACTTGGGCGCGACCTCGTCCACCGACGCTACAATCGAAAAGTTGTAGTTATTGTCAGCGGCTTTGCCATCCTCGGCATCCTGCATAAATCGGACCATGCCCATGGCGGTCGGGCCCTTGAGCGCCAACACGTTGACATCGACCGGCGCAGCTTCCGGGGCTGACACGTCAGGTTCAGACGCCACCGCAGATGCCGAGACTGCCGCCTCGGACGGGGCCGCTTCAAGGGGCGCAGCGGCGGCCTCATCAGAAGAAGCAGGCGCAGAAGCCGAGGCCTGTGCGGGGGTAGAGGCGCAGCCCGCCGCAAGAATAGCGGTCACGGCAAGGGTTAAAAAAATGACGGTTAACTTTTTCATGTCATAGTTCCTCTCTGAATATGTTAGGATCTGTGTCAGCAGTCGGTGCGCTGATAAAGCAGCTTTTCGAGCGCCGACGGATTTGTAACGGCCATGGCGGGCCCTTCGAGCGCCAATAGCCCCTGTGCCTGCAAAAAGGAAAGCTCCCTGAAAAGCGCCGCGCGGCTGACACCCAGCCGGCGGGCCAGATCCTCGCGTGAGCAGTCTGGCGTGACCCTACCATCCTCCCTGCGCTGTGATAGAAGGTATTCAATCACCTTGCCGCGACAGGACTGCATGGTCAGCAGCTCAATACGGTGGATCAGAAACTGAATTTTGGGGTTGCAGTAGGCCGCGTAGCGCAGAGCCAGCGCCGCGTCGGCCTGTAGGGCCTGAATCAGCGCATCCTTGGGGATAAAGATCAGCTCGGTTTCGGTGCGGCAGCGCAGTACCGTTTCAAGCGCCGTGGGGCAAAGCAGGTTGCTGATGCCAAAGCAGTCGCCGGATTTTAAAACATTGAGCTGGACATCCCGCCCGTCCATAGCGACCGAGTAGACATCGACCTGCCCGGACACCACCATTCCGACCGCGGCGCGTCCGTCAGTCTGGTCGCTGACGATCTGTCCGGCACGGCAGCGGCGCGGGGACAGATGCGCCGGATCTATGCCGCACCCTTGCAGGAGCGGGCAGGCTTCAAGCGCGGACAGCATTTGCTGCGTTGTCACGGGTGGGCCTCCTTGTAGCAGAATCAGTTAGCAAAAACTAACCGACTTTATTTTAGCCCGTCCGATCTCTAAAGTCAATACCGCTTTGCAGCTTCTTCAGTCTCATTTGATACTGACAGATTCAGTCGCAAGGCGGTAAGCTGTTTATAATCGATAAACTGCCCTGTTAAAAAGGAGCCCGCCATGCCTAAAAAAATCATGTTGTTTTCGGGGGCCTCAGCCGTCGGCAAAACCGCCGTTATCCGCGCCCTATTGCCCACGCTGCTGGAGGACGGCGCCGCCCCATGCGTCTGCAAAATCGACTGCCTGCAAACGCGGGACACCGAACTGTTTCAAAGCCTCGGTCTGCCCTGCGTGACGGGTTTAAGCCGGGATATCTGCCCCGACCACTTTCTCGTGTCAAACCTGCCGGAGTTATGGGACTGGGCCGACCGGCTTGAGCGCGATACGCTCTTAATCGAAACCGCAGGGTTATGCCACCGCTGTTCCCCCGCTACCCGACGGATGGCGGCAGGCTGTGTGCTGGACTGCACCTCAAGCTGCAAAGCGCCCGCCCAACTCGGGCCGATGCTGACGCAGGCCGATTTTGTAGCGCTGACCAAGATCGACATGGTGTCTCAGGCCGAACGCGAGATCATCATCTGGCAGCTACAGCAGCTCAATCCCACGGCGGAGATTTTTGCGGTGGACGGCCTCGCGGGCTATGGCGCTGAGCCGCTGGCAAAATGGCTTCTGGCACAACCCGCAACCGAAAACTATGAAAACGATCTGCTGCGCCACACCATGCCCAGCGGCGTCTGCTCTTACTGCGTGGGCGAACGCCGGGTGGGCGCTGCCTTTCAGCAGGGCGTTGTGGGCAAGATCGATTTTAAGGAGACTATATGCATACCTTAACCATTCTGGCCGGGCAAGACAAATCCGGCGCGCCCGAGGGATTCGATGCCCTCACCCTGCAAACCGGTACGCTTTATACCATTGTCGGTAACACCGGCTCGGGCAAAAGCAGGTTGATTAAGGACGTTGAGCAGCTGGCCGATGGCGACTCAGCGACAGGGCGGCGGGTGCTTATCGACGGCGCGCCAATTGAGCGCAGGCAACGGCAACGTCTTTCGGCGGGGCTGATGGCGCACTTAAGCCAAAACATGCGCTTTATTCTGGACACCACCGTGGCGGAATTTCTCGCGCTGCATGCGCAATGCCGCCAAAAGAATATTGATATCAACGCGGTCATCGCGCTGGCCGACAGCATCACGCCTGAGCCGGTGCCGCCCTCGCAGAACCTCAACCTACTCAGCGGCGGCCAAACCCGCGCGCTGATGATCGCCGATATCGCCCTGATCTGCGACAGCCCAGTGGTGCTGATCGATGAGATTGAGAACGCGGGCATCGATAAAGAGCGGGCCCTGACACTTTTATGCCGTCAGGATAAGCTGGTTCTGGTGGTCACCCATGATGTGCACACCGCGCTGATGGCGCCGCGCCGCATCGTCATGGCAAACGGCGCCGTGCAGCGAATCGTCGCGCGCAGCAGCGAAGAAGAAACGCTTTTTGAGGCTTTGAGCACCGACTATCAATTACAGCAAAAGCGACGACAGCTTTTGCGCGAGGGGAGCAAGCTGATATGACATCTATTCTGCTTTATTGGAACCACATCTGTGTGCTGCACAATCAGGAGAAGATTTTTTTAGCGCAGCTGACCGAGCGCCTGCGCCAACAGAACATTGCGCTTGACATACGATTTTTCGGTCTGGGTTATCCTGAGCATATGTCGGAATACCTCGCGCGGCCCGACGCGATTCTTCCCGATGTCATCGTCTCGGCCGATCTAGAGGTTTTTGAGGACAGCCGCATCTTTAACCGGTTTTCCGACACGCTGTACCCTGCGGCAGATTGGGTTTTGCTGCGGCAGACCGCCGCGCTGAAAGCGGTGTTCCGGCATCCGGCGCTGCTGCCCTTTGTCTCGATTCCGCTGGTATATTACACGTCAAATCCCGCCGCTTGTGCCGAAAAGAGTATCTGCGATATCGGCGGCCTTGCCTTTGGAGGCATCAATAATTCCGCGGGTAAAACATTGGTCAAGGCGGTGTGGAGCTATAGGGGTAAGGACGAAGCCCGACGGCTGCTTGAGACGTCGTCCGTTTCCGACATGCCCATCGGTGCTTTCCAGCAGGTGCGCACCGGTCAACGGGAGACAGCCCTTGTCCCCTCGCTCTACGCCCTGCGAGCCGACGGTTTGAGCACCTTTTTGCAGATACCGCAAGAGGGACCTCTGTTGGTCTCCTCCTATTTTTGTGCGCGGCATTCCATTCCCGAGCAGGCCGCGCGGGTGCTGGCAGAAGCGATTCTCTGCCCCGAGCTGTGCACATTTTATGCGCAAAACGGCGACCTGATCCTGCATCCCGCCTGTATTGACCGCCCCAGCTTACAGATATCTGACCGCTATTTTGTCCCCACATTCGACTGGTACGACCGGGTGCCGCCTCAAGAATTTTACGCACTTTATTGCGAGGCGCTGCCCACCGCTAAGGACCCGGCGCCATAGCGCATCCTATTAATTCACCGACCGGCGCCGCACAGACACCGGTCTTCAGCTTATCAAAAACTTGCATCGGATTTTTTATAATTGCCACCGACAGGTTTTCTACAAAACAATACTATTTGCTCGTGTATACCTTCATTTCATTGATAACAAGCACTCGGTTCGATAAGGTGTGATAACCATAACAGGTATGGCTTGCCATTTTGCAATGGGGGTTCTTGAAGAGTCGGCGGCGTCTTTGGGCAATTTTTTTCGGATTATTAATAATGGAATTCATTCGGATACCCCTAAAAATGTCATAAATGAAATGTAAAAAGGCACGATAGCTGTAAAAAGCCATCGTGCCTATATTCTGTTTGGAACTCTTTTGGTATTCAAAAATTTGATTGGCCAAAGTAGGTGCGTGCGTCCAACACCTGTACGATTGCCAAGGCTCAGCCATAGACAAAGAAAACATCTTTCACATCTTGTGCAATCGCATTAAACGGGTCAAAATTTGATGGCCTGATTAAAACGGCCTAAATTTTGAAATGGGTATCACGAGGGATTGACCGATTCACAGACTAATGTTAATATCTGAACATATCAATAGCAAATATATGGCATCTAAACGTGGTTTCTTACTAAAATCACTGCTATCCATGACCGTTTGCAACACAAAGCAGACCAGAAACGGGTTTTCGAAGGTTTACTCTTCGTTAATGCCATTATACTTAGTGGCATGATAAAAATCTCATCAGGAAAGGGTGCTCGAATCTATGTCTCTTGCAAATATTAACAGCATAATCAACGGTTTCGTATGGGGTCCTATCATGCTCTTGTTTCTGGTTGGCTGCGGCGTACTGCTCTCCATACGCACCGGGTTCCTACAGGTGCGTAAATTTAAGATCTGGTGGAACTCAACCATCGTCTCTATCTTTAAAGACAAAAATGTTCACGACAAAAGCGATGGAAATTCACTCTCCCAGTTTCAGGCATTTACCACGGCTCTGGCCGCCACGGTAGGCACGGGTAATATTGCGGGCGTGGCAACGGCCATCGTGGCCGGCGGGCCCGGCGCGGTGTTCTGGATGTGGGTATCCGCTTTCTTCGGTATGTGTACCAAGTATGCGGAAGCGTTACTGGCTGTTCTTTTTCGCCATAAAGCGGAGGACGGCTCTTGGATGGGCGGCGCCATGGTATATTTGCAAAAGGGCGTGAAGGGCCCCTTTGGCAGGTGCTTAGCCGTGTTTTTCAGCGTTCTCGCAGCGCTGGCGGCGTTTGGCATCGGCAATATGACTCAGGTGAATTCTATTGCCGGTTCCGTTACACGTCTGTTCCCCGCTGTTCCCGGATGGGCTGTGGGCTTGGTGCTGGTTCTCCTCACCGGTCTGGTGCTGCTGGGCGGCATTAAGCGCATCGGCTCCGTTACGGAAAAGCTGGTGCCCTTTATGGCACTTTTCTATGTGGTGGGCGGTCTAGCCGTCATTATTGCCAACGCCAGCCATCTGGGCCGGGCTTTCAGCCAGATATTTTCTCAGGCTTTTAGCCTCCGTGCGGTTGGCGGCGGCGTAGCAGGCGTTGTTATGATGCGGGCCATGCGCTTTGGCGTTGCCCGGGGCGTATTCTCAAACGAGGCCGGCCTTGGCTCCGCTTCCATGGCGCATGCTACGGCAAACGTGAAGGAACCCGTTAAGCAGGCCCTCTGGGGCGTGTTCGAGGTATTTGCGGATACCATTATCATTTGTTCCATTAGCGCGTTGGCCATCCTTACCTCTTTTGACGGTATGGCAATTGCGGATGTGGGGCTCAACGGTGCACAGCTCTCGATGGCGGCATTCGGCACCATTTTCGGCACCTTAGGTGAAGCCACCGTGGCCATTGCGCTGTGCATGTTTGCCTTTTCAACCCTCATCAGCTGGAGCTACTACGGCAACCGTGCCTCTACCTTTCTCTTTGGCGGCAAGGTTGGCAAGCCCTATAACCTTATTTTCACTCTGGTCGTCTTTGGCGGCAGCGTCGGTGGCTTGGAACTTATCTGGGACATCGCCGATACGCTCAACGGCCTCATGGCTATCCCCAACCTGATCGGTCTCGTGTGTCTTTCCGGCGTGGTTGCCAAGGCAACGAAGGATTACTTCCAGCGCCGGCAGGATGCCGATTATGTGGAAATCAGCCGAACATATTCGGACTTTATGTAACCCCCACCTACGCATAGCGCAATTACGCTTTCAAAATTCTTTTCTCGCCTATATCCTCAACCCGGTAAATGAACCATCCCCACGGTGAAAGAAGCAAAGAGAACCCTCTGGCGCAGAATATCAAACGATGACACAGGGGCTGCAACAAAATGCATAATATGCATTTTGTTGCAGCCCCTGACTTTTAAAGCTCTGTTTTAAAACCGTTTGCGTTGTAAGTCAAAGTCGCTTATCCAAAAATTACAGCGCACCAACTTTCCGTGGCTTCTGACGTTTCACACAGGATGGTGTCACTCGGATACCAAGCCGAGCTCTCAATACGCTTGCATATCGGTAATCCACAGTAAGGTGCCCGCATTGTGATGGTGCTGTACACGTCGCCGGTGCGTCCCGCTCGCCGTAGGAAATATCCTCAATGAGCAACCGCTCGTTGACGCCGGTGCCCGAGACGAAAACGCCCCGGTTTTGCCCCCTTATCAGCTTTTGATGTCGCCGATATAGTCCTACAATTGCCACAATTTATCACCAGCAATTACATATATGCATTATCATTTAACAATGCCAAGAAGAATCTTTCTGGATATATCCTCTATTTCAAGAAGAACTAATGCCTTTTTAAACCTTTTCCTTTTTGAACAAGCCACCGTGGTAACAAATAATCGTTTGAGCTGAATGGGAAAGCAGCCGTTGCATCGAAGCCTCCGCTTTTTTAATATCTAAAGTAAATTGCGGATTAGCTAACACCGGCTGTCCTTGCGCCAAAGCTATAGCATCGCCGGAAATAATCGTATCAAATTCCGGAAGATACAATGAGATATGCCCAGGGGTATGGCCCGGTGTGGCAATTACCTGACATCCCCCGCAAAAGGGCAGTATTTCATTCTCCTTAAGCAAATAATCAATTTCGACCGGTTCGACAGAACGGAGCAGGCTGCAAAAAGCCTCGCCGAACGCCTGCTGCTCGGCTAGAAGCGTCTTCTGTAGTTGCTCTGCCTGCTCAAGCCGAAGCGATTTGCGAAATCCGGAAATATATGGTGCTTCATCAATCGAAGCCATTATGAGTACATCCGGGTATTTTTGTTTGAATGCCGCAGCAGTGCCTACATGGTCATGATCTTGATGCGTGAGAATAATATGGGTGATGGCTTCGGGAGATACACCATGGCAATAAAGCACTTCTTCTATTGTGGGTAGAGTACCAACATATCCGGTGTCCACCAAAACGCAGTGGTTATCATCACAGAGAACCACTGGATATATAAAGTCTCCCGCTGCATCATAAGGCGGTGCAATTTCTAACACAATAAGCTTATTCATTTTTCTCCTTAGCGTTTAAACGAAAATACGCACTTATCAAGTGTTTAGCGCGCCTACTTTTTATATTACCTTGCAATACCCCGATAACTATTCCGCAGCACCATAGCTGCGAATCAGCAGTATTTTCTCCTTCCCTACAAAACAATTACACACAAACGAAAAATGACCTTCCGAAACACCATGAGGTCCAGAAATCATAGGAGCTCAAGTAATTAGTCAAAAGGTTTGAGAATGGTGCTTTTCAGTTCATTGTCTTTGCTTTACAAATTTTAGGAATAAGAAAATAAGGCATGATTACATGACAAAATCCTAAAATTTCTCTACCCGTGGTGATGGTGCTCATGGTCGCAGTGGGCAGCGGCAATTTTCTCTCCCGCATCGGTCAGGGCCATACTTCCAAGCTCCAGTACAGGGGTATCTCCCAGAAAGTCGGGTTTGGCAGCGCCCTCCGCCACAGTAGCGCGGAAATACGCATAGAGGGTGCTCGTCTTATATTCCTCATAGCTATATCCATTAATCGGAATGTCGTAGTCTAAGGTGATGAGGCCCATGTCCTCGAGCTTTTGCAAGAAAGCCCCCGCCTCTTTGACCGTGGCTATGTCATCGGCAACAGCGCGGATGAAAACCGGCGCCAAGGCTGTGACGATGAAATTTGTCTCCCGACTGTCCCGCACCGAAAAACGGGCCACCGGCAGACAATGATGGTGACTCAGTTGATGGAGGAAATCCTTTTGATTTTCTGTCACTTCAATTGGTGAAGCGGAATTGTCAGTATAGTGGGGATGCGAATGATCATGGCCACAGCCACAACCGCAATGTTTGTCATGCGACATTGTAGTTCTCCGATCTTATAATTTAATGAAATTAAGCTTCAAAAACAAACGACGTTAGTCATACTACGCGTCCCGCTTTCAAGAGCATACAAACCGCTGCCCTTGGGAGACTTTAGCACCGCCGACGTTTCTATTTAAAAACCATCATATCCCGGAAACACAAAAAAATCTATGCAAATATATGAATTTACCGTTTGCCCCCCGCAGAATCCATAGGTATAAAAAAGCTGCTATATAAAAATAGCCTATTCAAAAAGTTTTGAATAAATCTTTTCAAATTTTATTTTTACACTAATTTTGCAAATTACAACAGCTTCTGCTTATGCGGAAGCTGTTCATTTAATATCTTTTTTGCGGACGTGCCCGAATGACTCTATTAAATCTGCAAAGTATTCTTACAGTATACTTTCTCCTCAGAAAGTCGCAGTACAAAGCATTTTACCCATACTTGGTTGCCTTTACATTAAAGCGCGCACTTCATAAAAGTGGAATCCTTGTCAAAAATTTTTCGTCCACTTCAATGTCACCGCCGCCGTTCCCAATTAAGCTTAGTATCTCTGTATCTCTGCAAAAATATATTGACAACTATCGTAAGAAGTGGTAACATCTATTTTAAATTAAACATATTAATAATATATGTTTTATATGTTATAGGAGGATTGTTCTATGAAAAACAAGTCAGCGACCATCTACAAATCTGTTCGTGCCTATTGTTGTCGCTCCTGCTGTTGTACGCCGACTTGTCGAATGTGTTGTTGATGTTCAAGCACGATTTAACACTTCAAAATTACAGATAAAAGGGAGCAAACGATATGTCTAAGAAACAACTGGTTATCGACGCCTTTAACAATAAAGCTACTGATCGTGTACCCGTCGGATTCTGGTTCCATTTTGCCGACGAAAAAGATTTTAGCGAGGGTCTTAAAACCCCCGCCGTTATTGAGACAAATTTTAACGGCCACTTAAAGTTCTTTGACGAATTTTCACCCGATTTTATTAAACTGATGAGCGACGGTTTTTTTGGATATCCCAATGAGCAGCTGCAGAATATCACAAGCATTTCCGGCCTCAAGGATATTCAGCCTGTCGGGGCCGACCACCCTTGGATTACACAACAGGTGGCGCATGTGCGCAGGCTAACTAACGCCTTTGGCAGCGACATTGCAACATTTTATAATATATTCGCCCCTGCCACATACCTCAAATTTGCATTGGGGCGTCCGGTGGGTAATACACGCATCGCCGATTTTATTACGCAGGACAAAGAAGCGCTCGCTCATGTGCTTGATGTTATCGCGCAAGATCTCGCCGTGCTTTCACAGAGGGTGATTAAAGAAGGCGGCGCTGACGGTATTTATTTGAGCGTTCAAAACGTGCAGGATTCGCGGGTAACGCCTGAGCTTTACCGTGAGATTATTGCCCCGAGCGAAATAAAGGTGCTCAATGCGGCAAACGCAGCAAATGATTTAAACATATTACATATCTGCGGCTATAAGGGCAGCCGTAACGACCTGTCGCTCTATACAGACTACTCTGCCAAGGTTATCAACTGGGCCGTAGTGGTCGAAGGGATTAGTCTTGCCGAGGGTAAGCGCCTGTTTGGCGGACGCGCGGTGATTGGCGGCTTTGATAACACTGTCGACGGCGTGCTCTACGCCGGCAGCAAGGAAGAAGTCGAGCAGGAAACCGAAAAGCTGATTGCCGAGGCCGGAAAAACCGGCGTTATATTGGGGGCCGACTGCACCATCCCTAGCGATATTGCCCTCGAGCGCCTGAACTGGGTACGCAGCAAAGCCGCCGCTCTTTAGAGCTGGTGATTAACAATTGATTGGAGTTGCATTATGAAATTTTTAAAATATTCAGCCTTTGCTATTGCCACAGTCTCCGTTTTTGCAGGCTGCGTTTCTGCTTCTGCCCCCGCTTCCGCCCCGACAGCTCCGTCTACGGCATCAGCTTCGGCAGTCGCGCCTGCCTCTTCCGCCGTAGCGGCTGTCACCAAGGTTAAGGTTGCGCATACCCAAACCTATGTGCCCTACGATTTTGTAAATGAAAAAGGCGAATCGGACGGCTTTGAGGTTAAAGTTCTGATGGCCGTTGATGAACTGCTGCCCCAGTACGAATTTGAATATGTACCCACCACCGACGACGACCTGCTCATCGGTGTTGAGACCGGCAAATACAATGTCGGTGTAAAAGGCGCCTGGTACACTCAAGAGCGTGCACAGAAATATGTCTTCCCCCAAAATTACATCGCCGCCAGCATTATCGGGCTGACCTTCCGGTCTGAAAACGCCGACCAGATTAAAGATATGGAATCCTTTGCTAAATTCAGCGGTAAGTTGGTGCCGATTGCCCCCCAGAACGCGCAGTGGGCGATCGTGGAAGATTATAATAAAAACCACCCGGATAATCAGGTTCAGCTGATTGCATCTGAGAATTTTCAGGTTTCAGATGCTTACACCTGGGTGCTTGAGGGCCGCTACGACGCTTATTTTAACATTAAACTCTCGTACCAGAGCAATGTGCTTGCGCCTGACGCCCCTTACAAAGATCTCGCCGACAAGCTGGCTTATGTGCCTTATCGCGCTATTCCCACCTTCCCTGTCTTTAATAAAAACGATCAGGCCTTTGCCGACGCTTATGACGACGCTATCTTAAAACTGCGTGAAAACGGTGTCATCGACCAGCTCTCTCAGAAATATTTCGGTGAAGATATCTTCGCCTATATTCAATAGCGGCCTCCTTTAGCCATCTCCCCCGCCTTAAAACGGGGGAGATCTGCTCTAAACCCGCATCCACTTTTTACAGGGAGGTTTTGTTTTGAGACCATTCAAGCCATCGTTTATTTTAGAGGTCATCCCCCGTCTGTTGCCCTATTTGTCAGTCACACTCGGCGTGATGTTCTGTGTTGTTGTTCTGGGTACGCTGTTGGGCTTCTTGCTGGCGAGAACGCGCATATTTCGTCACCGCATATTCAGTCCGCTAGCGGATGCTTATATTGGTATTTTGCGCTGCACACCGCCCATTGTTCTGTTGTTTATCGTATACTACGGTCTGCCTAAGCTGGTGCGGTCGCTCTCCGGCATCAATATTAACGACATGCATAATGGGGTCTTTGTATTGGTTTCGTTTACGCTCTTGTTTGCGGCGCCTATGGCGGAACTGATGCGCAGCGCCTACCTTTCGATTGAGCCCGGACAGCGTGAAGCAGCCGTCAGTGTGGGATTAAGCGAAGCGCAGGCGTTTTTTCATATCGTTTTGCCGCAGGCAACTGCCGTTGCACTGCCCAACTTTGGCAACGCGTTGATAAATTTAATGAAGGACGGCTCACTGGCCTATACCATTGGGTTGATTGACGTTATGGGGCAAGGTACCTTGATTATCGCGCGTAACTTTGGCGCTTACTCACTAGAAACTTATCTGGCGTTGACGATTATCTACTGGACAATGACCCTGATTATCGAGCAACTGTTCGGAGGGCTTGAGCGGCGCTTTTCAAGAGGAAAAAAGCGCATAGCGGCGTAAGGAGGCAGCCCAATGGAATTAAATATTGCCTACATGATGGATACCTTTTATTTGGCACTGACCGGCGTGCCGACAACATTATTTATTACCTCGGCGTCGCTGGCTTTAGCTTTTCCTATCGCGTTTTATATGGCGTTGGCAAAAATTTATCGTACAAAAATAGTCAGCAAACTTGTAACGGCTTTTGTCTCACTGATACGCGGAACGCCGATGGTACTGCAAATTCTCATTGTATACAGCCTGATGCCCAGCATGCTCAACAAACTCAGCAAGCAGTTTACCCTAGGCATAGATGTGTTTGACATCAATCCGCTGCTGTACGCCGTTATTGTATTCACCATCAGCTCTGCGGGGGCATTGACAGAGATTTTTCGCTCGGCACTGCAAACCGTAGACTGCGGTCAGCTGGAAGCGGCGCATTCCGTAGGCATTTCGACCCCTCAGGCTTATTTGCAATTTATTATCCCGCAGGCGTTGGTTTCCGCCCTGCCCAATATTTGCAGCCTTACCGTCAATGTGATCAAAACCACCTCGCTCGCCTTTATCATGACGGTAAAGGATATCACCGCAGTTGCCAAGGTGCAGGCCGCCTATGGCTATAACTACATAGAATCCTATCTCGATATCTTTATTATCTATATTCTGGTGTGTTCACTGACCCAGCTTGTCTTTTCGTTTGCCGAACGCCGGCTGGGCGTCTACCGCAAACCGGTACACACCGTATAATTGGAGGAGATTTCAATGCTTGAGGTCACGGATGTTCATAAATCGTTTAACCGCAACGAGGTGCTTAAGGGCGTTGGTATTCAGGTAAAAAAGGGCGATGTGGTCGTAATACTCGGGCCTTCCGGCTCCGGAAAAACCACCTTTTTACGCTGCATAAACTTTTTGGAGCGCGCCGATAAAGGGCGGATTGACTTTGGCGATTTTTCGGTGGATGCTCGCCGAGCCAGCTCTGCGGAAATTACCGCCGCACGCAAACGCACCGCTTTTGTTTTTCAAAACTACAGCCTGTTCGCTAACAAAACCGCACTTGAAAATGTAACTGCGGGGCTGATTATCGGGCGTAAAATACCTAAAGCTGATGCGATTGAAATCGGCAAACGCTGCTTAGATAAGGTGGGACTCTCCAACCGATATGACTACTTTCCCTCGCAGCTTTCCGGCGGGCAGCAGCAGCGAGTGGGCATTGCGCGTGCGGTAGCTGTGAATCCCGATGTCATTTTGTTTGACGAACCTACCTCGGCCCTTGATCCTGAATTGATAAACGAGGTGCTTGCGGTCATGAAGCAGCTAGCGCAGGAGGGTACCACGATGGTTGTCGTAACGCATGAGCTGTCGTTTGCGCAGGATGTTGCCAACCATATTGTCTTTATGGACGGCGGCGTTATTGTTGAGGAAGGTCCGCCCAACGAGATTTTGTTTAAACCGCAGCAAGAGCGGACTCGGCAATTTTTATCGCGCATACTGCCTTATAACGATTATAGTATTTAGTCAAGAATATCAATTAGCGTAAACTTAAAATGGTAGTACCTCTGGTCGCAAAAGCAACCAGAAATTGTCCAACGATTACGAAATGGAACAGCAGCCTTGGAAAACAAGCTGGAACAGGGTCAGCGAAATTAGAAGAACAGAGGAACAGCACACCGAAGAGGTGGAGCGGTTTATCCGTAAATACAAGCAATACACGGATTTAACAGAACGCACACCGCTATTTTGAATGATTTGATTTGTAGAATCTTTGTAAAAGCACCTAATAAATCCGATGGAAAAACCAGACTATGTTTTGGTGGGGTTCTGCCGGGACTGAATAAGCCGATGCATGAAGAAATGGCGTAGCTTTACGCTACGCCACACTTCATCAAATACTTTTTTACTAAGGACGCTCTTATGGGCGTCTCTTTATCCTGTGCTTTGTTTGATATATAGATATCATTAAGCGCTCAGAGGTGGATTTAAATTATCACCATGTGTTAAACGCTATATATCGTTTGTTTATGCGCCCTCATACCGTCATAAAATCACGGATTTTTTGGCGAAGGTTGCGATTTGGCTTCTTCCCATATCACCCTGCTTTTATTTTGCACCTGACTGTCATAAGGATCGCTTACGATTTGAGCGTTTTCCTGAAGCCCTGAAAGAATTTCCACCCTTCCGCTCTGCCGCACGCCTGTTTCAACCGGCGTCAGCATCGCTTTCCCGTCCCGGATCACATAAACCGCGCTGCCGGTTGCGGTGGGAATTACGCTGCCCGCCGATACCGAAAAGGTGTCGTGTACCGTATTGGTCGAAAAGAGGATCTCCGCCCGATAGCCCGCGCCGATTGCCTCGGGCAGTTCCCGCGGCTCTAACTCCACGGCGCACCGTTTTTCGGTCAGCCCGATGGTCGAAACCACATCCTGCGCCACCATTGAAACAAAGCGCACGCGGGCGTCGGTTACAAGACCGTTTGAAAAGCGGCACTCGGCGGTGTCCCCCACCTTGATGTTCATGGCATCCTCCGCTAAAACCAATGTGCGGATATACATTTTCCCGGGCGTATACAGCACCGCCACCGGCTGGTTCTCGGCCACAACGTCCCCTTCCTGAGCCAGCAGCTTCCAGACCACGGCATCGTCCGGGGCAACGAGCGGCCCGCGCCCGAGCTTTTCCTTAAGGGTGTCAATCGTCATTTGAAGCTGCTGGGCTGCGGCATGCGCGCTGCTAGCCGCGTAGGCGTCATTCTGTTCTAAGGCGGCGAGCTGTGCCTCTCCGGATTGAATCAGCCCCTCATAATAGGCCCTGACAGTGTCGGAATTGTTGTACTCCGCGATGGCGAGGGCTTCCCGCGCCGTGCTCATCTGGTGACGCGGGGTGTATATGCCCGAATCGAGGTAGCGGTCATCGTCGTCTTCGTCGTAGAGATCTCTGACGTCACGCCAGAGGCGCCGGGCCAGCACATAATCTTCTGAGGCGATATCCCGAAGCGACTGCGCGATCTGCCCCGCCCCGAACAGCCGCTCATACTCCTGCTTGGAAGCGGCGATCTGTTGGCGGAGCTGTTCGCGGCGCAGCGAAAGCTCCGCCAAGGTACCGGAATGGTTGGACTGGATGCCGGACTGCTGAAGGCTTAGCGAAGCGATTTGATTCTGGAGCTCCTTTACGGCCTGCGCGCTGTCGATTCCGAGCGGCGTTTCCCCTTTTTTGACCGTTTCACCGACACTGTAAGGTAGGCTTACCACAATTCCGGGCAAACCGGTATTAAGTGTTATATGCGTTTCGGGCAGCACGTCGCCTTCTTCGCTGACCCTTTGGGAAAGCGATCCGCGCACGACCTGTTCGACCGCCACCGGCAGCGGACGCAGCGCATGAAAGGCCCCGGCAACGCCGCAGACCGCCAACGCCACGGCAGCCAGAATAATCTTGTATTTCTTTTTCATAAACGCCACCTCATTCTCTTTCCCGCAGCAATTCCACAGGTGTGATCTTTTTCAGCTTCCGGTAGACGACCGCGTTGCTTAAAGCAACCGCCACAGCGATCAGCCCGACCGATAGGGCAAGGGCGTAGCCGTCGGTAAAATCGGGTATGGAAAACATCTCTAAGGACATGGAACGGGAGATCACCCTGCCCATCGCGAGCGTCATGGGAATTCCGATTAGGACGGCGCCGCAGGTCAAAAGCCATTGACTCACCGAAACGGCATCCATACACTGCTTGTCGGACAGACCCAGCATCCGCATCACCGAAACCTCCCTTTTCAGCTCTTCAAAGCCGATCAGCGAGCCCGTATAGATGACGGCGAACCCGATCAGCACGCCCATGGCTGCCATGCCGGACATGATACCCCCGATGCTTCCCATCATATCCCGGTACTGGGCGATCTTCTGTTGTCGGCTTTGCACCCCCGCCGCCATCGGGGCGTTCTCCAGCCGCCCGAGCAAATCCTCCCGTACTTCGGGCGGCGCTTTGATGAGCACCGAGGTAAATACATCGCGGTAGGCGCTGATCCTGCCCGCCTGTTCCTGCGACAGATAAACGGTGCTGCCCATATATTGCGCCGTGAGTCCCGTCACGGTCAGGCGGCTGATTTTTTCCTCGGGATAAGTCACCGTTGCCTCGACGGTGTCCCCGACGCCCACGCCAAGCTGCCCCGCCGTATGGACCGAAAGAACGATGCCCCCGGGCTCAACCTGTACCGGCGCGCCCGATTCGTCGTAGAGGCGGGAGAGCACCGAGTTTTCGGAAATCCCCTGCGCAACGCAGTCCTGCTCCGCTGTTTTTCCGCGCAGCCGGACGGGGAATTCCACAATGCCCTCCGCTTGTTCGATGCCGGGGCTGCGCACAATGCGCATGGCGTCCGCAGCCGCTACAGGTCCGTTGAATGAAACGGTGATATCCTGCCGTTGGTTTTGCTCCAAATTATCGAAAAGATAGACGTCGAACAGCGTGTTCATCGACATCAGCGTCGCCGTTATCATATAGGCGCAGGCAATCCCGAAAAGCGAAAGCGCCGATCGCCTGCGGTTGCGGGAGAGGCTGCGGACAGCCATAACACCCGGCACGGTAAACAGACCGATAAAGCCGGGTAGTCGCTCTAAAAAGAATTTTCGCGCCGCTTTTGGCGGGGCGGGACGCAGCGCCACGGCCGGCGCTAAGGCACTGGCACTTTTGACCGATAGGGCGCCCACGGCGGCACAGAAGGCGGTCGAGAGGACGGCGCCGATCGCCATATAGCGCAAAGAAACGGGAACCGACACATCGGGAAGACGAAAATAAGTTCGGTAGAAATTCGCCATAAAGCCTCCGGAAAGGCTGCCGTAAACCCCACCGGCCAGCCCGCCGACCAGACCGACCAGCGCGCCGTAGCCGGTGTAATGCAGGATGATCGCCTTGGATGAAAGGCCAAGCGCCCGCAAGGTGCCGATCTGGGTGCGCTGTTGCTCGATCAAACGCTGCAAGGTTATGTAGAGGATGATAGCCGAAATACCCAGAAACAAAAAAGGGATGGATTGGGCGGTTTTCCCGACCTGCTCGATCTCGGTTTCCAGCATCGAAACCGACAGCTCATCCTTATTTTCATAGACGCGGTACACCCCATAGGGCTTGAGCACCGCTTCGACCTGCGCTTTGACCTGCTTGAAGTCAATTCCCCTGTCCAAGGTAAAGACAAAGCTGTTCGCTTTGCCCTCCATCGAAAGAAATCGGGCCATTTCTCCATATTCTAAAAAGGCGGCGTCGTAGGCGGAAAGGTCGGGCAGCATTTCACTGATATTGCGGATCAGGTAAATATTTTCCGGGGATAAGCCGCTCCCCGTGACCGTGTAGACGGTGTTCATCCCGCCCGCAGACAGTGTCACCGTCCCGCCCTCCGACAGTCCATGCGCCTGAAAAAAACCGTCGCCAAGGATAATCTGCCGGCTCTGCGGCTGCGGCGGCATCCCTCTGGAAAGCAGCGGCCTATTTAGCCCGTCCGGGATAAAGGAGATCAGCCGCAGCTCGGTTCCCCGTTCCATTGAGGAAACCTTTACATCCTTTACCAGTCGCCCCTGCGCGCTCTGAACCCCTTCGATGCGCTCCAACGCCCGAACCACCGATAGCGGGGCCTGTGCCACCTCGGCGAAGGCGTCGCAAAAAGCGGTCGCCTCAAAGAAATAGTGCTTTGATTCTTGGAGCTGATCCATCGCGATGGACAGCACCGAATAGCCGGCAAAGCCCATTGCGGCCACGGCCGCCGCCACCGCGTAGGAAGCGATGCTCTTTTTCATATCCCGCAGCATTTTGAGCAGCAGCGTTTTTACCATACCATCGCCTCCGCCGGAATTGGCGACGGGTTTTCTTCGATACGCTCGATTCTGCCGTCCTTCATATGGAAGATTCGGTCGGCCACCTGCGCCATGCCCGCGTTGTGTGTGATGGCAATCACAGGGCAACCCAGCCGGTCGCGCACCTCGAGCAGCAGCTTGACCACCGCGACGCTGTTTTGGCTGTCGAGCGCGCCGGTGGGCTCGTCGCACAGCAGCAGCCCGGGATTTTTCACGATCGCGCGGGCGATGGATACGCGCTGCTGCTCGCCGCCCGACAACTGGGAGGGAAAGTGTCCGCCGCGCCCGCCCAGCCCCACGAGCCGCAGCGCCTCGTCCGGGTCGGACGCGCCTGAAACAATGCTGGCTGCCAGCGCCACGTTCTCCCGGGCGGTTAGCGAGGGGATGAGGTTGAAAAACTGGAATACAAAGCCCACCGCATCCTTCCGGTAGACCGAAAGCTGCGCGTCGCTGTACCGGGTGAGATCGTCGCCGTTATACCAGACGCGCCCTTCGGTCGGCCAGTCCATTCCGCCAAGCAAGTTGAGCAGCGTGCTCTTCCCGCAGCCGGAGGGCCCCAGCACAACAATGAACTCCCCCGCGTAAATCTCGAAGGAAACCTCGCGCAGGGCATAAACCTGCACGTCGCCCGCGCCGTACACCTTCGACAGGTTTTCTCCACGGAGCATACATCCGCTCATACTACGCCCCTCTTTCAACGAGCCCGTTTTGAATCAGATCGAATGCTTGCTTGATTTTTTCCAGCGCCGCTTGTTGCCCGCCCTCCTGATAGTACTTCTGCACAAGGGTGGACATCACGGGCAGCATCATTTCCAACACCAGACTCAGATCCACATCCTTTCGGAGAAGTCCTCTTTCTTGATCCTGTTTCAGGTATTCCAACATACTCCGGTGTGAATCCTGTAACTGCCCGACCACCCAACGGATAAACGCGCTGTTATCGCGCGCCATGTGCATGGCGATCTGATTATATTTGGGGTAACGCTCAAGCCAATCGAGTACCGCCGGGATCGACGCGTAGGCCGCTTCAAAAAAGGTGGCGTTTTCCCCCGGCGCCGGATGCTGCGCGAACACCGCCAGCTTTTCTTTGGCGATTTTGTTCATGATCAGCAGATACAGGTCTTCTTTGTCGGAGAAATACTGATAGAAGCTTCCCCGGGGGATCTTAGCCGCTTTCACGATTCGGTTGATCGAAGCGTCGGCAAAATGGCAATCGGCAAATTCGTTGATGGCCGCCTCGATAATACGGTCTTTCTTTTCCTGTGGCAGATGTTCAAAGGTATCCGTGGGCATCGCCGCACCTCCTGATTGACTCAAGTCTTATATGACAAGCATGTCATTTCTATTGTATAGCATAGCATAAAGCAACGTATATGACAAGGGTGTCATAACAATTCCATATAAGTATCACGAGACAGATTACCGTTTGATAACTTTTACAATAAAACGAGCGTTAGATGAGCGCAATCGTCCAGCAACTGACATTTCACAGCGATCAGGGCGTCCAATATATCTCGAGAGTCTCTCGAAACCTCTGCGCACGCACAACATTATCCAATTCTTCTCCAGATCAGAAAGTTCTCAGGCCAACGCCGTAGCAGAGGCATTTTTCTCTGCATTAAAGTAAAGAGGAGATCTACCGGACCAACTTTAAATCTGAACAACAATTCTATGAATGTGTTAACAGCTACATTCTTTTTGTAATACCGAGCGCCCCCAAGCGCTCGCATACAAAACACCTGCGCAGTATGAGACGGTATATCAAGAAAGGCAGAAGAGAAAGGCTAATTAAATTAGACAAGAGGTTTTAGCGTTTTCAAGCAAAAAGCAAATTGGACACCCCATTACACAACAAAGCCTAAACTTCATATACAAAGGCTTTAGAGCTATGAAAAAGGTCTTCAAATCTCGTACAGTCCAATTAGACTGTTCAAAATTTGAAGACCAAATCAATTTACACGCGAATTCTTATGAAACCATCCATAATACGTCGGGCAGTGCTTTCAATTGAAACATAATCGATGTTGCCATTCGTGATACTGAGCGGTATATGCATTACGCCACTGGGATGCCCTATACGAACCGATGTCCTGCCCGCGAGGTTTAGGACGGCATCAGGCAACGTGTTCGGCAAAACTGTAGCTACTGCGATAGCGTTCGCCGAGGTAAAAGGACTCGCTTTGTGCGGTTGCCGAACCGACAGTACCCGCACACAGATATCCATATCACTTGCATCAAGTTTACGACCTGTCAAGTCAATATACGGCTGTGGGGCTGTAAATACGGCAATTTTCGGCACGCCCGAAAAGTTGTCCCGTGCATCCTTCATTGTTTTGCCAAACCCGATTTTCATAGCTGCGGTGCAGCGAATCGCTTCCAGATAGGCCATCGCTGCTTCGTTCGACTCAAATTCAGCGGGCAACTCCGTTCCCTTAAGGCCGACGTCCTCAGCTCGCACAAGAACCATAGGATTTGAAACATCAAGTATCGTTGCATCAATATCGGCAAAGCCCTCAACATGTAATCGGTCAATCGGATGACCGGTCGGCAACAAGCTACCTGTTTTTGCACCTGCCGGATCAAGGAACCTAAGTTCTATTCGTGGGGCTGTTCCATCAACACCGTCTAGGCGGAAATCGCCATCCTGAGAAAGAATACCATTTTCTGTAGGCACACAGTTGACAACAATCTTATCTGTATTGAGATTTAACATACGAATCTCAGTTATGGGGTGTGTTGGGGTAACGAGGCCTTCCTCAACCGCAAACGGCCCGACCGCCGCGGACATATTGCCGCAATTTGAAGAATAGTCCACCGTGGTACTGCCAACGACGATTTGTACTGAAAGATATTCGATATCAACACCAGCGCGATTTGATTTTGAAACCACAACCGCCTTACTGTTAGATGAAACGCCCCCGCCAACGCCGTCTATTTGCTTCGCATCGGGCCCGCCAAGTGCTTGCAAAAAAATACTATCCCACGCTGCACGGTCATCGGGGAGATCTTCCTTTTTAAAAATCAGTCCTCGGCATACGCCACCACGCATCAAAGCCGCTTTGAATTTTCTCATCATGTTTCCTTTCTTTCGCAGAATCGTAGCTTGAGTTTTGTTGCTCTATTATGCGTTGTATTACTTGCGCAACAATTCTACCGAAGGGCTATTGTATTGTACTTTTCTATAAAATCGTACCATGTGTGCCGCATGCAGTCAACTTCTTTCTCATCTACCTTATCCTAATGACCTCCTAAAAAACAAAAACAAAAAGCACGGTAGCTGTAAAAAGCTATCGCGCCTAATTTTCTGTAATATTTTCCAATATAATGTAAAAAATGGAGGACTATTAATGGACGCTTCTTAATAACACAATAACAGAATGAAAATGAAAAGTCTATACTTTTTTCAAGTTTCTTCTATAATAAGAGTATATTTAAGCAGTAAAAAGAGGAGACCGAATATGTTTAGCCCCCGAGAAGCGGATGAAAAGAAGCATTTGGATAAAGTTGAAGAAAAACTAAATATGGCATTGGCCCTCGTTATTCAGCGGATAGAGGACTACGCAAACGACACATTAAACATCAAGCGATATCTATATGAAAATTTAGCTCAATTTGATGCTGCTGAAAAAGCAGCGAACAGAATGGCGGTTTCAGATAATATCACCTTTGGAGAAAAAGCCGTCAAAGAGCGGGAACAGCTTCAAAAGCTCATTTTGTCACCCTACTTCGGAAGGATTGATTTTACACAAGCGGGCGAACAAAGCGAACCGTTCTACATTGGGGTGCATTCGTTTGTTGATCCAGCAACTTCTTATCCCGTCATTTTTGACTGGCGCGCGCCCATCTCCAGCATATTCTACGATTTTGAAGTCGGTCCAGCCTTTTATGTCGCGCCGATGGGGAGAATTGAAGGGGCGCTCACCTTAAAGCGGCAATATAAAATTCGGCGGTCCCAAATGGAATATATGATTGAAAGCTCCCTTAACATCGGCGATGAGCTGTTACAAAAAGAATTGAGCCAAAGTTCTGACGATAAGATGAAAAATATTGTCGCAACCATTCAACGGGAACAAAATGCCATTATCAGAAATGAGGCTGCAAAAGTCTTAATTATACAGGGTGCGGCCGGTTCGGGGAAAACCTCAA
>JAEWBS010000107.1 GCA_023391005.1 Bacillota bacterium
AAGAGGCGGGCATCTTAAACAGCGCCAAGCTCAACGTTCAAAAGGCGGGGGATGTTGTCCGCATGGGCGATATCTCGGTCGAGTTCATCGCGGTCAACCACTCGATTCCCGACGCCTGCGGCTTTGCGATCTTTACGCCCGCCGGTACGCTGGTACACACCGGCGACTTTAAAATCGATTATACGCCGGTTGACGGTCAAATGATCGATCTCGCGCGCTTCGGCGAGTTGGGCCGCCACGGTGTGCTCGCGCTGATGTCCGACTCGACCAACGCCGAGCGCCCCGGCATGACGCCGAGCGAGCGCCGCGTAGGTGAATCGTTCGAGATGCTGTTTAAAAAAGCGGGCGACCGCCGCATCATCGTCGCGTCATTCTCTTCTAATGTGCATCGCATCCAGCAGGTCATTGACACCGCTGTGCGCCACGGCCGCAAGGTCGTCGTTTCCGGGCGCAGTATGGAAAATGTGACCTCAAAGGCGATGGAGCTCGGTTATCTCAAAGCACCGCAGGGCACGGTCATTGACCTTGACCACATGCGCGGCATTCCCGACGAGCAGATCGTCATCATGACCACCGGCAGTCAGGGCGAGCCGATGAGCGCGCTGACCCGCATGGCGCGCGGCGACCACCGCAAAATCAGCGTTACCGGGCACGATTTTATTATCATCTCAGCCACGCCGATTCCCGGCAATGAAAAGCTGGTCGGTAAGGTCATCAACGACCTTATGACGCTCGGAGCCGAGGTTATCTACGAGAGCATCATGGGCATCCACGTGTCGGGCCACGCCTGCCGCGAGGAGATTCGCACCATTTTAGGGCTGACCAAGCCGAAGTTTTTTATCCCGGTGCACGGCGAATATAAGCATCTGGTCAAAAACCGCGAGCTGGCGATTGAAATGGGCGTCGAGCCCGATCACATCGTCGTTAGCGAGACCGGCCGCGTCATCGAGTTGACCGCAGATTCGGCCAAGGCGGTGACGACGGTACAGTCGGGCGCCGTCATGGTCGACGGCATCGGCATCGGCGACGTCGGCAGCATCGTGCTGCGCGACCGCAAGCTGCTGGCCGAGGAGGGGCTGATCATCGCCGTTGCGGCGATCGACGCCAAAACCGGCGCTGTCATTTCCGGACCGGACATCGTCTCGCGCGGGTTTGTGTATGTGCGCGAATCCGAAGAACTGTTGACCAGCGCCAAGCAGGTCTGCAAGCAGGCACTCAGCAGCACCGCCAACGCACAGGGAGGCCGCGAGTGGTCCAACCTCAAGCAGGCGGTCAGAGACCAGCTCGGGGGCTTTCTCTATACTAAAACCAAGCGCCGACCTATGATTCTGCCGATTATTCAGGAGATACAGGTGCCGTAATTTTGGCGGCATTTGGCCTTTCAAGTTTGTTCCTGAACAAGCGATACCCATCATCAAGCGGAAAGATCGTGCGCCGACGGCGAAAATAGAAGCATCGTCGGGGACTAAAATCCCGCGTTGAAGTTAAAGCGTTCTTTTACGCGCCGATGTGCGCTGAAATTTTACCCTTCGGCAAAACAAAAACGGGCAATTCTGCCCGTTTTTGTTTTGCCATTTTGGAACAGAAGTGCTATAATTAATCAATACGTCACCTGTTCACCCTGTTATACCGATCTTCAATTAATATAGTGGCATAGATTGGCGTGCAGATTTTATGTCTTTTAGTGCAAGGAGAAAGCTGGCTGACACCACCGCTCTTGATGCTGATGCAGGGCGTAAAATTTGCCTTCAGGATATTTACGCTTATATTGAAGGTACGTATTAGACTTTTGACATAGGAGAATGTGATGAGACAGAAAAATAGGCTCTACCGACCTGTCTTTTATCTGATGCTTGTTGAACTGGCGGCGGTCTGTCTGGCTGCGCTATATTTTCATATTACCTGTTTTTATGTAGTAACGGCTATTTCCTTGGCGACGCTCGGCTTGGCGATGCTGTATATGGTGCGGGCCGACCGGGAGATTGATCGCTTTGTGGCTCAAATCGGCGAAGAAATCGGTAAAATGCAGAGCGATACACTCGTCTCGCTGCCGATGCCGGTGTTGGTGGCGGATGATAAGGGCGAGCTGCTTTGGTATAACAACTATTGCCGGACGCACCTGTTTTCAGACGGTGACCGCTATGGCGCGCAGGTCGGTGACATTCTCGGCGAAGCAAGCGAAGAGGAAGAGCGTTTTTCGATTGAATTCAAGGGCCGCTCTTACACCGTCTATTCGGTTCGCAGCCTGCGCGGTAAAAGTCCGGCAATGTCGGACGAACGCGCGCTGATTGTCTACTATCTGTGCGACGATACCGATTTAAAACGTGACGCGGCACAGTATTGGGCGTCCCGCCCCTCGATGCTGGCCATCATGATCGACAGCTTGGATGAGGCGCTTCAGGACGCCAAGGAGAACGAGCGCTCACAGCTGATGGCGCAGGTGGAATATGTCATTGAACAATTTGTGGGCGATTACGACGGTTTTGTCATCAAGACCGACCGCGACCGCTTCTTTGCGGTGATAGAAGAACGCCATATGCCCGGCATTGTTGAAAAGCGCTTTGCGCTGCTTGACCGTGTGCGCGCGCTGTCGAGCGTCGATAAAATTCCGGTGACGCTCTCAATTGGCGTTGCGCGCAATGTCGACTCCTACCCCGAGGGTGAACAGGCCGCGCGTCAGGCGCTGGATATGGCGCAGGGCCGCGGCGGCGATCAGGCCGCCGTCAAGACGCCCAACGGTTACGATTTTTACGGCGGCGTTTCAAAGGGTATTGAGAAGCGCACCAAGGTTAAAACCCGCATTGTGGCCACCGCGCTGGCCGAGCTGATCGAATCAAGCTCGAATGTCATCCTCATGGGGCACAAGTTTGCCGATCTTGACAGCCTTGGCGCGGCGGTTGGCCTGCTGCGACCGATCCGGCAGATGGGTAAACCTGCCGTCGTCGCGATCAACCGTACGCGCAACCTTGTCGGCACGCTCATTGAACGGCTTGAGAAAAACGGCTATGAAAACAGCTTTTTAAACCCGTTCGATCTCATGGATACCATCACGCCCAACACGCTGCTCATCATTGTGGATACCCATCTTGAGCATGTGCTCGAATCCTCCGAGCTGTATCGCGCCTGCAAGAATGTCGCGATTATTGATCATCATCGCCGCATGGTCGGCTATATCGACAACGCGGTCATCTTCTACCACGAGCCCTACGCGTCGTCCGCCTCCGAGATGGTCACCGAGCTGATCCAATACATCGGCGACAAGCAGCGCATCACCCGTGTGGAAGCCGAGGCGCTGCTGGCCGGTATTATGCTCGACACCCGCAATTTTGTCATCCGCACCGGCGTGCGCACCTTTGAGGCGGCGGCCTATCTGCGGCGTCAGGGCGCCGACACCGTCGAGGTACGAAAGCTCTTCTCCTCGTCGATGGATTTTTATCAGCAGCGGGCGCGGGTCGTCTCCTCAGCCGAGATCTATCACCGTTGCGCCATTGCCTCAGCGGCCTCAATAGGCGAGAACATTAAGCTGATCGCCCCGCAGGCTGCCGACGAGCTGCTGAACATCAGCGGTGTCGACGCGTCGTTTGTGCTGTATGAATACGACGACGGCATCACGATTTCGGCGCGCTCAATGGGCAAGCTGAATGTTCAGGTGATTATGGAGGCGCTGGGCGGCGGCGGCCACCAGACAATGGCCGCAACCCAGATTCCGACGATATCGATGGAGGACGCGCGTCAGAAGCTGTTTGAAGCGATTGAAGAATACGCGCAGCAGAATCACCTCAGTTAAAACGTTTATCTGTTCTTGTTTTGTTGTTTAAACTTAAACGCGGGAGGTACACTTAAAATGAAGGTCATTTTATTAGCGGATGTTAAGGGCACCGGCAAAAAGGGCGAGCTGCATGAGGTTTCGGATGGATATGCCCGCAACTTTTTGTTGCCTAAAAAACTGGCGCAGCCCGCCACCACGCAGGCGGTCGGCGAGATGAAGGCCAAGCAGGAGTCGGTGGCGCATCATGCCGAGGTTGAGCGGCAGAACGCCGAGGCGCTGGCCAAGCGCCTCAACGCGATGACCGTTACCGTGCATGCCAAGGGCGGCGCGGGCGGCAGACTGTTTGGCGCCGTCACCACCAAGGAAATTGCCGACGCCATGACCGAGCAGCTCGGAATAGCGATCGACAAGAAAAAGGTGTCGATCGATGGGGATATCAAGGCCTACGGTGAGTACGAGGCGGTTGTCAAGCTGCATGCGGGCATCTCGGCCAAGGCGAAGGTTGTTGTTTGCGAATAGGCCTTAATCGCTAATAATAGCTGCAAAACGGTTATTATTATCGGAAAAAGTGCAACGGCTTGCCCCTTTGCGGGGCTTGCTGCCTTTGATGTACTTGTTTTACCGCATCGCGCAGCGGCTTACCGTCGTTTGGGCGTGGGTATACCGTTTGATGACATTTATAGTATCTTATCGCCGTGGGGAGAATCTTCTCCCGACGGCTGGTTTTAGCCATGCGTTTTGAAATTTTACAGCAGGGGAGGTCTTGGGGTGGCGCAAAAATTTGACGGCTATTTCGGCGCGACGCCGCAGGAGCTCCCCTATAATCTTGAGGCGGAACAGTCGGTGCTTGGCGCGGTGCTCATCGACGCGCAGTGTGTGCCCGAGATACTCAAATATCTAAAGCCTGAGAGCTTTTACCGCCAGCAGCACCGCGAGATTTTTTCGATCATCATGCGCATGTTTATTGCCTCTGAGACGATCGACTTCATCACGATTTTAGAGCAGGTCTGCCGTGAGGACGTCTTCCCGACCGATCAGGACGCGAAGATTTATCTGACGCAGCTTGCACAGGTGGTGCCGACGGCGGGCAACGCCGAGGCCTACGCCCGCATCGTCCGCGAGAAATATTATCTGCGCAGCCTGATTTCCACCTTTGAGCAGGTTGTCGGCGCTTCCCGTGAGGGGAATACCGACGCGAATCTGCTGATGGATATGGCCGAGCAGGGCATTTACGATTTGCGTCAGGGGCGAGATTCCTCCGGCTTTACGCATATCAAGGACGTCATCGCGGGAACCTATGACCGTTTACAACGCTTGAGCGGTGAGGACCGCGAGCAGTATGTCGGCATTCCGACCGGTTATCCGCTGCTCGATAACGTGATCATGGGCCTGAACAAATCCGATCTTCTGGTGTTGGCGGCCCGTCCCGGCATGGGCAAGACCGCCTTTGCGCTCAACATTGCGATGAATGTCGCCAAACAGAAGCGCAAGGTTGCGATTTTCTCACTCGAAATGAGCAACGAGCAGCTCGTCGAGCGCCTGATCTCCTCCGAGGGGTTGATCGCCTCCGAGAATCTGCACAAGGGCAACATCTCGCTTGAGGACTGGGAGAAGATCGCCGTCGCGACCCAGCGGCTGACCCCGCTGCCCATTTATCTCGACGACACCGCAGGCATACATATCGGCGAAATGAAGGGCAAGCTGCGCCGGCTGCGCGACGTTTCACTGGTTGTCATCGATTATCTCCAGCTCATGACCGGCGGCGACGGCAGCAAACCCCGCAGCGAAAACCGCGTTCAAGAGGTTTCGGAGATGACGCGTTCACTTAAAATCATGGCCAAGGAGTTCAACGTGCCGGTCATCGTGCTCTCGCAGCTCTCGCGCGGACCCGAAACCCGTACCGACCGGCGGCCAATGCTCTCAGACCTGCGCGAATCCGGCTCTATCGAGCAGGACGCCGACATTGTCATGATGCTTTACCGCGCGGCCTATTATGCCAAAAACGACCCGAACGTGCCGCAGGGCGAGGCCGAATGTATCGTGGCCAAAAACCGCCATGGCACCACCGGCAGCGTCAAATTCGGCTGGGACGGCGCGCATACGACCTTCACAACACCGGAGCTTACACGGGATGATGGATAGCGTTTTACAAACAATACGGCAGCATTATATGCTCAAGCAGGGCGATAGCGTCATTGTCGGACTTTCCGGCGGTGCGGATTCGGTTGCCCTGCTTTGCGTTTTGCTAAAACTGCGGGAGACGCTCGGCATAGCCACGCTGTCGGCCTGCCATATCAACCACAACCTGCGCGGCGAAGAAAGCCAGCGCGATGCGCATTTTTGTCAGACGCTGTGCAACCGGCTGGGCGTCCCGCTTGTGATTAAAAGCGTCGACGTCGCGGGTTACTGCGCCAAAAGCGGCTGCGGAACCGAGGAGGGCGCGCGTATTTTACGCTACGAGGCGCTGCAAAATCTGAATCCAGACGCCAAAATCGCGACGGCGCACACGCTGTCGGACAACGCCGAGACGCTGCTGCTTAATCTTACGCGCGGCGCGGCGCTTGAGGGGCTGTGCGGCATTCCGCCCGTCAGAGACAATATTATCCGCCCGCTGATCAACTGTACCCGCGCCGAGGTGGAAGCCTATCTTCAAGCTCTGGGGCAGGATTTTGTCACCGACTCGACCAATCTGACCAACGACTATAAGCGCAACCGTGTCCGCCATGAGCTGATGCCGCTGTTAAAAGCGCTCAACCCCGCCTTTGAGCAGGCAGCACGCCGCACGACCGACGCGCTGCGCGCTGATAAGGCGCTGCTGGGGCAACTGGCACAACAGGCGCTAAATGATGCGGCTCTACCCGATATGCTACCCCCGCTGCCCGATTGGGCCGGGCGTTTAGCCCCGTTTGTGCCGCGACAGAAGTGCTGGTCGCGCGCGGTGCTGTTAGAGCATCCAAAGCCGGTGCGGCTGCGCTGCTATAAAACACTGCTGGTTGACGCAGGCCAGCGCTACGACGCCGACAGGCTGGCGCTGGTCGATGCGCTACTGCTGTCCGGCAGCGGCGGCGTGCAGCTTGACAGCCACAGTACGCTGCGCTGTAGCGGTGAAACGCTTTATCTGGATACGCTGGTCGATCCGCCCCGGGTAAACACGCGGCGAATTTTGCTTTCAGACGACAAAATTCAGGCTGTGATACCGCTTTTTGGCGGCCACAGTCTGCGAATTTGGGAAATAGATAGAACAGAGATAAAATTTTTTGTAAATAAGCGCAGTTTGCAATTTAAAAACGCTATTGACTGTGATAGAATGAGTAAGATTATCACCCTGCGGTCACGTGCGGCGGGTGATAGAATCGCGCTTGCGGGGCATAATTGCACACAATCGCTAAAAAAGCTGCTCAATGCAATGGCTGTTCCGACGCCGCTTCGAGACGGCCTGATCGTTTTAAGTGACGAACAGGGCCCTGTCTGGATCGAAGGGCTTGGCGTCAGCGAACGGGCTGCTGTTTCATACGATACCCGACGCGCAGCGCTGATCACAATACAGGAGGAATGACAAAAGGTGCAAAACGATATTGAGAAGATTCTTATTTCTGAAGAGGAACTCAGAAATAAGGTCGCGGAGTTAGGTCGCCAGATTTCAGAGGACTATAAGGATAAAAACCTGATGATGGTCAGCGTGCTCAAGGGCTCGGTCGTTTTCATGGCCGATCTGATGCGCGCCATTACCGTTCCGGCCTCGATCGACTTCATGTCGGTTTCGAGCTACGGCAGCGGCGTCAAGACGACCGGCGTCGTCCGAATCATCAAGGATCTTGACGAGGCGCTCACCGGCAAGGACATTCTGATCGTCGAGGATATTCTCGACTCGGGCATGACGCTTAGCTATCTTAAAGAGCATATCGGCGCGAAGGATGCCCGAAGCATCCGCATCGCGACGCTGCTCGATAAGCCCGAGCGCCGCCGCGTCAACATTGTGCCGGATTATAAGGGCTTTGTCGTTCCCGATGAATTTGTGGTCGGCTACGGCCTCGATTATGATGAAAAGTATCGCAATCTTCCATATGTGGGCATTCTCAAGCCCTGCGTATATGAAAAATAAATTATTTTTAGCAGGGAGTGTAACGATTGAATAATTCCAACCAGCCAAACAAGAACCCGAATCAGGGTCCTGGGCAAAATCCGCGCAACAGCTTTAACCCGAGAAACAATCGCGGTATCATTATTTATGTCGCGGTGCTCGTTGCGCTTGTGCTCATCGCCAGCAGTACGTTTGGGATGGGTAAGAAGGAAAGCACCTATAAATATTCCGAAATTGTCGCAATGTTTGACGACCATAAAATCGCGGAATATACCTTCGACCTCGGCACCGGCGAACTGAAATTCAAGCTTCAGGATGATAGCACCGAGCAGACCTACACGGTGCCCAATACCAACCTGTTCATCAACACGGTACAGCAGCAGGTCGAGGAATATAACCGAGAGAACCCCAGCACGAGAATTCCGTACGAGCTGATTCCGATCGCAACGATGCCGTTTTGGCTCTCTTATTTGCCAACGCTGCTGCTCATTGTCGCTATGGGCGCGCTGTGGTGGTTCACGATTAAGCAGTCGCGCGGCGGCGGCAATATCTCAGGCTTTGGCAAGGCGAAGGCCCGTACCCCTGATCAGGGCCGCCGCGTCACCTTTGCCGACGTCGCGGGTGCCGATGAGGAAAAGGCCGAGCTGGTCGAGGTTGTTGAGTTTTTAAAATCGCCCGAGCGGTTTAACACGCTGGGCGCGCGCATCCCCAAGGGCGTGCTGCTTGTCGGCCCGCCCGGAACCGGCAAAACGCTGCTGGCCCGCGCTGTCGCGGGCGAGGCGGGCGCGCCGTTCTTCTCGATTTCCGGCTCCGACTTTGTCGAAATGTTTGTCGGCGTCGGCGCTTCGCGCGTGCGTGACCTGTTTGAACAAGCAAAGAAGAGCGCTCCGGCTATCATCTTCATCGATGAGATCGACGCCGTGGGCCGCCAGCGCGGCGCGGGCCTTGGCGGCGGTCATGACGAGCGCGAACAGACGCTCAACCAGCTGCTTGTCGAGATGGACGGCTTTGGCTCTAACACCGGCGTCATCGTCATCGCCGCAACCAACCGCCGCGATATTCTCGACCCGGCGCTGCTGCGTCCCGGCCGTTTTGACCGCCAGATCGTCGTAGGTTACCCCGATATCAAGGGCCGTGAGGAAATTTTAAAGGTGCATTCCAAGAACAAGCCGCTGGGCCCCGACGTCAATCTGCGAACCATCGCCTCGACGACGGCGGGCTTCACCGGCGCGGATCTTGAGAATATCCTCAACGAGGCGGCGTTGTTGGCTGCCCGAAAGAGCCTCAAGGCCATCACGATGGAGACGGTTGAAGAAGCGACCATCAAGGTGATCGCGGGTCCCGAGAAGAAATCGCGCCTCATCACCGAAAAGGACAAGAAGCTCACCGCCTATCATGAGGCGGGCCACGCGGTCGTCACCTATTATATGGACACCGCCGACAAGGTGCATCAGGTGTCGATCATTCCGCGCGGCATGGCGGGCGGCTTTACGATGAGCCTGCCGACCGAGGATAAGAGCTACCACACCCGCAAGGAGATGAAGGAGAATATCATCACGCTTTTGGGCGGCCGCGTCGCCGAGCTGCTGGTGCTCGATGATATCTCAACCGGTGCTTCCAATGATATTGAGCGTGCGACTAACATCGCCCGTGCCATGGTCACCCGCTACGGCTTTTCTGAGAAGCTGGGCCCCGTCGTTTACGGCCATGACCAAAGCGAGGTGTTTTTAGGGCGCGACTTTAACCAGTCTCGCAACTACTCTGAGGAGGTTGCCTCCGAGATCGACGCCGAGATACGCAACATTGTCGAGCACGCCTTCCAGCTAGCCAAGCAGACGCTCTCCGAGCATATGGATCAGCTTGTGCTGGTGGCCGAAACGCTAATTCGCTGCGAAAAGATTGACGCCGCCGACTTTGAAAGCCTGATGACGACCGGTGAAATGACCGCGTCTCGGAAGGATAAGACGGTCGACGCCGACAACGCTGAGGCAGATGCGTTAAAGGTTGACAAGGCTGACGGCGCCGCGCCGACTGAAGCCGCCGAGCAGCCTGCACCCATCGGGGAGAAGCTGCCCGACGACGCCGCGCCGCACGAATAAGCCGATTTTAAGTTCAACCGCATACAAGCAAGATGGCGTTAGCCGAGGGGTAAGCCGCATTGCTGTAAAGTGCCGTGTCGCAGAATGATTTTTGTGATCATTTTGCGGCACGGCTTTTCTTTGTGCATCTCGCAGCGGCTTTTGGTGCAGACTAATACTTATCATGCTGGAAATATTCATAAATCTGTGCTACAATGGCACAGTATAAATTTATGAAACAAGACTTGAAAAGGTTGGAGAGGTATTGATGACGACACATCTGATCCGTACCGCGCTTTCGCGCGGGGTTAACCTGTCGGTGTTAAGCGATCCGAAGTTTAAGCATAACCGCATTTCGGTAAACCTAGTTGTGCCGCTTGACGCGCAGACGGTAAGCCGCTATGCTATTTTGCCGTTTCTGCTGCGCAAGGGCAGTAAAAGCTGCAACGATTTTACCCAGCTCAACCGTCGGCTTGACGCGATGTACGGCGCTTCGCTGGCCGCCGATGTCGGCAAGGGCGGTGGCAATCAGATCATCACGCTGGGCGTCAAAACGCTCGACGACCGCTTTACGCTCGAAGGGGAAGACCTTGTGCGGCAGGCAGCTGTTCTGCTGCGCGAGCTGTTAACCGAGCCTCTGGTTGAGGATGGCGCTTTTGACCGCAAGGAGTTTTTCCTTGAGCGGCAGAACATGGTCGATACGATCGAGAGCCTGATCAACGACAAGCGCAGCTACGCGTTGGCGCAGTGCCGCATGCTCATGGGGCGCGATGACCCGGCCGCGCTGTTCAAATATGGCACGGTGGCACAGGCGCAGGAGTTGACGCCGGCTATTGCGGCCCAAGCCTATCAGCAGCTTTTAGACACCGCCGCCATTGAGATCATGTTTGTCGGCTCAGGCGACCCGTCGGCCGCCTCCGAGGTGATGAAAAAAGCATTTGCGGGCATGACGAGAAACCCACAGCCCTTTACCGACGCCAACATCTGCGCGGCGGGGGAGGAGACGCTCAAAAAGACCGAATATCTCGATGTGGCACAGTCTAAGATGGTGCTCGGTTTCCGCTGCTCAGAGCGCGGTGACGAAGCGCAGCAGGCTGCCATGCGCCTGATGACGGCGCTTTACGGCGGTACGCCCTCCTCCAAGCTGTTTTTAAATGTGCGTGAAAAGCTGTCGCTCTGCTATTACTGCGCCGCGCGGTACGACCGCAGCGCTGCTATTCTGATGGTGGACTGCGGCGTCGAAAAGGAGAATATCGAAAGCGCCAAGAAAGAAATCCTTGTGCAGCTCGATGAGATCAGAAACGGCAACTTCGAGGACGAAACGCTTGAAAACACCCGCCTGCAAATGAAAAACAGCCTTCGCGCCGTGTCGGATTATCCCGGCACGCTCGAGGAATGGTACCTCTCGCGCATTTTATCCGACGAGATCGCTTCGCCCGAGGAGGAGATGCGCGCCGTCGACGCCGTGACCCGCGCGCAGGTGATTGAAGCCGCCAAACAGGTTCGCCTCGACGCGGTTTATCTGCTCACTTCAAAGGAGGATTCGGCCAATGCTTAGTGAAACCGTTGCTTGCCGCCGTCTGGAGGAAAGCTATACCCGTATCGAGCACCCCAGCGGCCTAACGCTGATGCTCTGCCCGATGAAGGGTTTTTCAGGCGCGTATGCGCTTTTTGCAACCCGCTGCGGTTCGATAGACGATTCGTTTGCCGTGGGTGACGAGGACTATACCGTTGTACCGAACGGCATCGCCCACTTTTTAGAGCACAAGCTCTTTGAAAGCGAGGAGGGCGACGCCTTTGAGCAGTACGCCAAGACCGGCGCTTCGGCCAATGCTTATACGTCCTTTGACCGTACCGCTTACCTGTTCGGCTGCACCGACAAATTTGACGAGTCGATCGAGATTCTGCTAAACCTTGTCACCAAGCCCTACTTCACCGAAAAGACGGTACAGAAGGAGCAGGGGATCATCGGGCAGGAGATTCGGATGTACGACGATGACCCCGAGTGGCGGGTATATTTCAATCTGCTTGGCGCGCTGTATCACAACCACCCGATTCGTGTCGACATCGCCGGAACGGTCGAGTCGATTTCCGAAATCACCGCCGAGCTGCTCTACCGCTGCTACAATGCGTTTTATAACCTGAACAATATGGTGTTGTCGGTTGCGGGTAATTTCAATATTGACACCGTATTGAAGGCCTGCGATAAAATTCTGCTGCCCGCCGCTCCCGTAACGGTGCGCACCCGCGATATCGACGAGCCGTTGACGGTGCGTGAGCGCCGGGTCGAGCAGAAGCTCGAGGTAGCGACGCCGCTGTTCCAGATCGGCTTTAAGGGGACGCCTCAAAGCTATCGCGAAAATATTCTCGCGCAGGTGACCGGCGAGATTGTCTGCGACCTTGTCGCGGGCGAATCGACCGAATTATACCGCGCGCTTTATGACGAAGGGCTGATCAACGCGAGCTTTGGCTCGGAGGTGATGGCGGGCCCGAACTATCTCGTTAACATCTTTGCTGGCGAGTCGAGAAACCCCGACGAGGTGTTCGCGCGCCTTTTAAAGGGCGTTGAGGCGTTGCAAGAGAACGGCATCCCGTCCGAGGCGTTTGAGCGTGCGCGCCGCGCCATCTATGGTCGGTACGTCGGCATTTACAGCTCGGTCGAGGCGATGGCGGGCATGATGGTGCTGGCCTCTCTGGCCGATTTTGGCGCTTACGAGCCGCTCGAGCTGCTTGATGAGCTGACCTTAAACGACGCGCAGGCTTTTTTGCGCGAGAATTTTGATCCCGCGCGCTGCGCGCTTTCGGTCGTGCGGGATTAGACAGAAAAGAGGGGACACGCATGAACCCATTCATCCATCTGGCCGGTGCGGATACCGCCGCGCAAGTGGCGTTTCCCGGCCTGGGGTTGGATTTTTCCATCTCACGGGTGGCGGTCTTTATTGGACCGCTTACCGTCTATTGGTACGGCATCATCGTTGTGACCGGCATCGCGCTTGGCGTGCTTTACGCCGTCTGGCGTGCCGGACAGTTTGGCGTGGATAAAGAGCGCCTGAGCGACGTTTATCTTTATGCCATCATCGCAGGCCTGTTGGGCGCCCGTGCTTATTACGTCGCCTTTTCGTGGGATTATTACAAGCTGCACCCTGAGGAGATCATCGCCATCTGGAAGGGCGGCATCGCTTTTTACGGCGGCATTCTGGCGGCGATACTTTGCGGCTGGCTGCTGTGCCGCCGCTGGAAGCTGCCGGTCGTGCGTGCGCTCGACGCCTCGTTGGGCGGCCTGCTCCTGGGTCAGTCGATCGGACGTTGGGGTAATTTTATCAACGTTGAGGCGTTTGGCGGTTATTTTGAGGGACCATGGCGTATGGTCAGCCCAATTATTGATAGCTATTTCCATATACACCCCGACTTGCTGCCCGGCTTTACGCCCGAGCAGGTGTTGCAGATGCAGAATATACCCGTGCACCCGACCTTTTTTTACGAATCGGCATGGACGATGCTTGGCTTTTTGTTTGTTGTCTGGTACACTAAGCGCCGCAGCTTCAACGGCGAGCTGACGCTGTTGTACTTTTTCATTAACGGACTGGGCCGCGCGGTCATTGAGGGGCTACGCACCGATAGCCTGACCGCGGGCGATATTCGTGTTTCGCAGGTGTTGGCGGGTTGCATGGTCGTGCTTTCGGTGGCACTGTGGTTTGTGGCGCGTAAAAAGCTGGCCCACGGCACCATGCCGGCGTGGATGCAGCTGACGCCGACCGTCATCGACACGCCCGATACAACGCCGGCCCAGCCGGAGAATGCGCCAGCGATTGTATCGGACGGCGTGCAACCAGATAAAAATAACGCTGATACGCCGCATGATGAGGCCGATTAAATCTATAGATGCGGTATGGGTGTCTATCGGTGAATGTGATCCGGTCACAGCTTTTTTGCCCGCTTTTTGATAGCATGAATCCAGTGAGGTGAATGCTATGAAAATTTTAAGCTATGCTATCGGCGGTATTCTCGGCGCGGGCGCGGGTTATCTGTATTACTATTTTGTTGGCTGCGCGTCCGGGCGGTGCCCTATTACATCGAATCCGTGGAGCGCGACGGTCTATGGCGTTGTGCTGGGTCTTTTAATCGCGGGCATTTTCGTTAAATAGACTTATGAGAAAAATCGCGGCGGAAAAACAGTTTTAGTGTTGTCAGAATGATGCAAAACACGAAAAAACGCCTTGACAAAGCCAAATACCTATGATATCATGATTGTTGCCGCATGTTTTAGGCTATAAGTGCGCCTTATTTAATCAAAGGTGACGCCCAAAAGCAGCGAGACTGAACAGATAAGCAGGTGTAACATGTACGCAGTATTCACTACCGGCGGTAAGCAGTACCGTGTCGCGCAAGGCGACGTCATTTTCGTCGAAAAGCTCGACGTTGAAGCAGACCAGACCATCGAGTTCGACAACGTTCTTGTTGTTGGCAGCGATGACAGCGCTGTTGTGGGCACCCCCACTGTAGCGGGAGCCAAGGTTGTCGCCAAGGCTCTGAAGAACGGCAAGGGTAAGAAGATCACCGTCTTCACCTACCGCTCCAAGAAGGATTCCAAGCGCAAGATGGGCCACAGACAGCCCTATACCAAGCTTGAAATCACCGCGATTAACGCTTAAAACAACTTAAACCATATTTACTGGAGGTGCAAAACCAATGGCACATAAAAAGGGCGTAGGCTCTACTAAAAACGGTCGCGACTCCGAAGCCAAACGGCTTGGCGTCAAGCGTGCCGACGGTCAGTTTGTAAAGGCCGGCAACATTCTGGTTCGCCAGAGAGGCACCCACATCCATCCCGGCGAGAATGTCGGCATCGGTTCGGATGATACGCTGTTCGCGCTTACCGACGGAACGCTCCGTTTCGAGCGCCTCGGCCGTGACCGCAAGAAGGCTTCGGTCTACGCGGCTGAGAACTAAGCTAACAAACAAAAATCCCGGGCGTTCGCTCGGGATTTTTCTGTGTTACGGCATCGTCCTATGGCTGCCGTACGCAGGATAACCTGCACCCGATAGGTGAATACTGATAACGAATTATTGGTGTAGCTGATCGGTGCGCGCCCCCAAAAAGGAGGGAAAAGCATGTTTATTGATAAGGCATTTATTAAGATCAAGGGCGGCAAGGGCGGCGATGGCAGCGTATCGTTCCACCGCGAAAAATATGTTGCGGCGGGTGGCCCGGACGGCGGTGACGGCGGACGCGGCGGCAACGTTGTGTTTGTAGTCGATACGAACAAAACCACGCTGATGGAATTTAAATATAAGACCCGTTATTATGCGCCCGAGGGCGAGCCGGGCGGACGCCGCCAGTGCAGTGGCAAAAACGCTGAGGATCTTATTATCCGAGTCCCGCAAGGCACGCTGATACGCGAGCGCGAGTCGGGCAGGCTCTTAGCCGACCTCTCGGACGATGCGCCGGTGGTCATTGCACGCGGCGGGCGCGGCGGCTGGGGCAACCAGCACTTTGCCACCCCCACGCGGCAGATACCGCGCTTTGCAAAGCCGGGCATGCCGGGCGAGGAATTCGACGTTCAGCTTGAACTAAAGCTGCTGGCCGATGTCGGTCTGGTCGGTTTCCCCAACGTGGGCAAGTCGACGTTGATCTCAATGGTCAGCGAGGCCAAGCCTAAAATTGCGAACTACCACTTTACGACGCTGACGCCGGTGCTGGGCGTCGTGCGGGTGGATGCCGAAAAAAGCTACGTCATGGCCGACATTCCGGGCCTCATTGAAGGCGCGTCGGAAGGCGTCGGCCTCGGGCACGAGTTTTTGCGCCATGTCGAGCGCTGCCGCTTAATGGTGCACGTCGTCGACGTTTCGGGCTGCGAGGGCAGAGAACCGCTGGACGATTTTGAGCTGATCAACCGCGAGCTTGCAAACTTTTCCGAGGCGCTGGCCGAGCGACCGATGCTCGTGGCGGCCAATAAATGCGATATCGCGTCGCCCGAGCAAGCGGCGGCGTTCACAAAGGCGCTCGAGGAACGCGGCTACCGCGTTTTCCCGATTTCGGCGGCGACCAATCAAGGCATTGAGCCGCTCTTAAACGCGATTTCCGCCGAGTTGGACAAGCTGCCGCCGGTGCTGCGCTACGAGCCCGATCCGCTGCCTGAGATCGACCTTACCGCCGCCGGACAGCGCACCTTTGAGATTACTCGGGGCGACGACGGGGTATACTATATCGAAGCGAGTTGGCTGCCACATATCCTGCGCTCGGTCAATATGGACGATTACGAGTCGCTGCAATATCTGCAGCGGTCGCTGCGCAACAGCGGCGTCATCGATAAGCTCGAGGAGATGGGCATCAACGAGGGCGATACCGTTGACATCGACGGCTTTGAGTTCGATTACGTCAGATAAGGAGCCGGTTTATGCTCGACGCAAAAAATACGCCCGATCTTCGGCTTATCAACCCGCTGACGCTTGCTTTTGTCGGCGACGGCGTTTACGAGATGCTGGTGCGCGAGGAGATTGTCAGCCGTTACACTAGCCTTTCGGCCAACAAGCTGCATACCCTGGCAGTTGAAATGGTGCGGGCGACGGCGCAGGCGCGCGGCTTTGGTATTATTGAACCCGCGCTGACCGAAGCGGAGCTGACGGTGTTTAAGCGCGGCCGCAACGCAAACGGCGTTACACCGCCGCGGCACACCTCCGCGGCCGAATACCGCACCGCAACAGGGCTTGAGGCGCTGTTTGGCTGGCTGTATCTCGGCGGGGACCAACAGCGTATCCGCACGCTGTTTAAAATGATTTTGGACGGGGATTTGCATGCGCAACAGCAGGACCCCGACAGCAAAGACGTGGCATTATCTTAAAACTGAATTTTTGACTGAGACCGTCGCCGCAACACTGTTGGCGTTGGGAATATGCGTATTCTCAGCGCCAAACCGCATTGTGGGCGGCGGTCTTTCAGGCATTGCGTCGGTGCTGTACGTCCTGTTTGGCCTACCGATCGGTACCGTCAGCCTCATGATGAATATCCCGCTGCTGTTGCTCGGATGGCGCAAGCTTGGGCACCGCTTTATCGGGCGCACGCTGCGCATTACGGTCATTGTGTCGGTTGTTATGGATATTATGACGGCGCTGCTGCCGCCCTATACCGGCGAGCCGCTTATAGCGGCCGTGTTTGGCGGGGTGTTCTCGGGCGCGGGGCTTGGCATTATTCTGATGCGCGGCGACTCGACCGGCGGCACCGATATCATCGTCATGCTGATCAAGAAAAACCATCCGCACCTTTCGTTCGGCTTCATCGTACTAATCACCGACTGCGCCGTCGTGCTGATGGCGGCAGCCGCCTACCGCAACATCGACACGATCTTGTATGGCAGCGTGATGATCTACGCGTCCACGGTGGTCATCGACCGCATTGTCGACGGTGCAGACGCCAGAAAGCTTGTGCTGATTATTACACGCGAGGAGGTGGCGGTCACCCAAGCGTTGCTCACCGGTCTTGGGCGCGGCGTCACGGTGCTCGAGGCGCTGGGCGGGTTCAGCCGCGAACCGATTTCGGTGTTGCTCTGCGTGACCGACAAGCGACAGATTTTCGCGCTGAAATCGCTGGTGCGGCAAAATGATGGCAGCGCCTTTGTGGTGATCACCCACGCGACCGAGACGCTTGGCACCGGCTTTAAGCGGCTGGTGGATTAATTTTTGCATGCCGCTGAAAACACTGTAAAAACAAAATGGAATAAAGCGCTGCGATCGACAACAAATACATTGCTATTTTTTATTTGCTCGGTTATGATGTTGAGGATAAATGCAACAGGAAAGAAAGGAAGAAAAACCATGAAACTGACCAAGAGGCAGCTTGTTTCAGGCGTAAAGGGTATTGCGCTGGACGCTGCCGCGGCGACATTTTGGTCCATCGGCGTCAGAATGTTCGCGGTTCCAAATAAAATCGCGCCCAGCGGCTTCACCGGCATCACGGTGCTGATCAATTACCTGACCGGCCTGCCGATCGGCTCGATGAGCCTGCTGATGAATGTGCCGTTTTTGATCATCTGCTGGCGGGTGATCGGCAAGGACTTTGTGTTTCAGACAGTGCGGGTGCTGATTATCTATACGATGATGTTGGATATGGTGTTTGTCGCACCGCCCGTCTATACCGGCGACCCGCTGCTCGCGGCGTTGTTTGGCGGCGTATTTTCGGGTATCGGCGGCGGAATTGTCTTTTCTCAGGGCTCATCAGGCGGTGGTACCGATTTGATTGTCAAGCTGATCCGGAAAAAATATCCCTATGTGTCGACCGGGCAGCTGGTCGTCTGCATCAACGGTGTGATTATGACGTTGGCGGCGATCGTTTACGGCAATATTGAGGCGGGCCTTTACGGCTTGATCATGTCCTTCACCTCCGGCAGCGTCGTGGATACCATCCTGAACGGTGCAGATTCGGCCAAGAGCGTCATGATTGTAACCCATCGGCCGCAGCTGATTGCCGACAGCATCATTCACCAACTGCACCGCAGCGCGACAATTCTCAGCGGCACCGGTGCCTACAACCATGAAGATACATATGTGCTGCTGTGCGTCGTGCGAAAGACCGAGTTCTTCCAGCTCAAACGCGTTATTCGCGAGGCTGACCCTTACTCGTTTGTTATTGTCAATGAGGCAAACCAGATTCTCGGTAAGGGATTTAGGGCGATTGACTCGGCTGATTCATAACGTTTGAGCCGATAGGGTCAAACACTTAAAAATAGAATAGTCCTGACGGTTTATGTTGTCGTCCTTGCGCAACACATAATGCCGCCAACCCTATCCTATTTGGCGATGGATTACAAACAGCAAAATAAAATAGCCTCCTGATTGTATGTGTGTGAAAATATATCAACACCGTATAATCAGGGGGTTATTTTATATCATCTATTATCGCCCATAAAGGCAGTGCAAAATTTTATAAAACCTCAGAATATTTCTACTTTTTATATAACTTTGTGGTCCTAATAGTAGCTAAATAGTAGATTATTTAAAACCTATTGACGACAGGTAATTGAAAAGGTAAAATAATAAACAAGACATTGGTATACCATATACTGAATTCAGAATACCGATATTCAAGAGCTATGGACGAAAGGCGATTGCCATTTGATCAAAACGCACATTTTAATAATTGGGCGTTGTGAAATATTGACAGGAGAACCCGTGTAAAAACATTAGAAGAAGGAGAATTCAAAATGAAAAAGGTTTTGTCTATTGTGCTCGCCACCGGTATGTTGTTTACGCTTATGGCATGCTCGTCCGGCAATTCCACGCCGTCTCAGTCCCAAGGAGCGGCTCAGCAAAGCGCCGAGGCTTCGAAAGAAAAGAGCTTTGTGCTGAAGCTTAGCGATCAGAACGCCGAGAACACCTCCACCAACATCTGGGCCAACAAGTTTGCAGAGCTTATCGAGCAGAAAACCAACGGTACTGTCAAGGTCGAAATTTATCCCAATGCGTCGCTCACAGCGTATGATATTGAACCGCTCCAGAGCGGAATCTGCGATTTCCTGCAATATGTTCCCTCTTCGGCCGCCGACCTTGATCCCCGTCTAGGTGCGTTTGACGCGCCTTATATCTATGAAAGCGAAGCCCACCGTCAGGCGACCTTCAATTACGAAAATGAGCCGCTTAAACAAATTAACGAAAGCCTTAAAGACAGCAACGTCGTGCTGCTGGGCTCGTTCTGCTCGGGCTATCGTCAGATTACCTGTAATTTTCCGATCTACAGCCTTGCCGATATAAAGGGCGCTAAGATTCGCGTTGTACCCAGCCCGCTTTATATCAGCCTGTTTGAAGAGTTTGGCGCCGCCGCCACGCCGATGAACTTCACTGAGGTTTCCACCGCGCTGATCACCAACGTTATCGACGGTCAGGAGAACCCCATCACCGTTGTGGTGCAAAACTCTCTCTACGAGATTCAGAAATACATGATGCTCACCAGCCATATGCCCACCAACCACGGCCTATGGATGAACTACAACACTCTAAATAAGCTCTCTGAAAATCAGCAGAAGGCTTGCTGGGAGGCCGCCCGTGAAGCATCCTTGTGGATGGATGAGCAGATTGCGACCAAAGAGGCTGAAAACAAGCAGCTGCTTATCGACAAGGGCATGACGATCATTGACGAGAGCAACGGCCTGAAGGTAGACGAGTTCAAGACTGCCGCCATGAAAATGTATGAAATTTACGGCGACAAGTGGAGCGATATGGTCGACACCATCAAAGCTGTTAAGTATTAAGCGTCAGCTCAAAGCCTTATCAGCTAAAAAATAAGGATTATGCATTATGAAAAAGATTTATTACAAAGCGGTTCAAGCTGTCACAAGTGTGTCCGGTGTGTCCTGCCTGTTCATCTGTTTTTGCATAACCGCACAAATTTTCTGCCGCACGTTTCTCGGCATATCGCTTAAATGGAGCGAAGAGCTTGCGCAGGTTGCCATTATTGTGATGGTGTTTCTCGCGCTGACCGAGGTCGAAAGAAATAACGAGCACCTCAAGGTGGAAATTTTATTTTCGGTTTTTCCTAAGCTGGCAAAGTCCATGAACATATTGGGCAGCGTGCTTACCATACTCTATGCCTCCATTATTGTTTACAGTGGAATTTTGATGATGCCTGCGGTTAAAAAAGCAACCGCAAAGGCCAGCGGATTCCCGATTCGATTTGTCTATTACGCCATGCTGTTAGGCGTTGCGCTGTGGATCATTCAGTCGGCAATCAGCCTGATCAAACACATTAAAGGAAAAGAGGGCGGCGAATCATGATTCCACTCTTATTAATCGGGTTTGTGGCCCTGCTGGGTGTCGGTGCGCCAATCGTCGTCGCCATGGGCCTTCCTGCGGCAGTCTACTTTATTTACACACAGACCACGCTTTCAACGATTACTTATTCCTTCTATCAGTCGCTGTACAGCTTTAACATGCTTGCGGTACCGATGTTCCTGCTCATGGGCGCACTGGTCACCGAATTTGGCGAGACTGAACGTGCCTTCCGCTTTGCGCGTGCACTCGCCAAGGGCAAGCGCGGTTACTCGGCCAAAATCGCGATTATACTTAACCTCATTTTTGCCGGCATGTCCGGCGCCGCTATTTCCGCAGTCTGCGGCTTGGGCCCCATGATGATCGACGAAATGGACGGCGAGGGCTATGACAGAGGCTATGCCGCAGCAATGACCATCGCCGCGAGCACCGTGGGCCCTATCTTTCCGCCCAGCATTCCGCTGGTGCTGTATGCGACCATCGCCAGTGTTTCCAGTACAAAGTCACTGCTGGCCGGCATGGCGCCGGGCGTCGTGCTCAGCACATGCCTGCTTGTCTGGGTACTGTTTACCCACAAGGCACACTTTACGCACGAGGCCATTCCGCATCCGCCCGAGACAGCGTCACTTAACAAGCTGATGTGGGATGCTTTTCCGATTATGCTGGCGCCGGTGCTGATTCTGATCACCATGTTGATGGGCGTTTTCAGCCCGGGCGAAACCGGCTCTATGGCGGTGCTTTACATGGTGGCGCTTGGCATTCTGCACAAAAGCTTTACCCTTGCCGGACTGTGGCGCTGCGTCTGGAGCACCATCAAATCCTGCGCTTCCATCATGATTTTGCTGGTGGCGGGCGGTACCTTTACCAAGGCGCTGATGCTTGAAAAGCTGCCATCCAAAATCATGGTGCTGTTGGGCTCTGCAATGGAACATCCCTATATCATACTGTTGATCATCAACTTTGTGCTCATCATTATGGGCATGTTTATGGAGAGTAACAGCGCGTTAATTCTGGCGGCGCCCATCATTCTTCAAATTACCAGTGCGCTTGGCTTTGACCCGCTGCATATCGGTGTTATGATCGTACTCAACTTGATGATCGGCCTTTCAACCCCGCCTTTCGGCCTTTGTATTTACGCGGTGGCCAGAGTGTCGAATGTCGCTTCAGAGCGGGTTATTAAAAATGTTGTGCCGCTCTATATTCCGTTGGGCGCTGCGCTTGCGTTGGTCACCTTTATACCGGCGCTGAGCACCTGGATACCCAATTTTGTCTTTAATACGCTGTTGTCATAATTAATTTCGTATATAGTAAGGAGAATCATCATGGATTACAAGGATTTATTTGAAAGAGCTTTAAAAACAGACCCCGCGCAGATTGGCCACTACGTTCAGGGCGGATTTATGGATGCCTCGATCAAACCGATCAGTGAGGACATCAAGATGATCGGACCGGCTTTCACCATCCGTCTGCCCGGCAACGATAACGCCATGCTTTATTATGCCATGAAGCGGGCCCCCAAGGGTTCGGTCATCGTCATAGACCGCATGGGCGACAAGCGTATTGCCTGCTGCGGTGAGATTGTGGCGCTGTCCGCTAAGTCGCTGGGCATGGCCGGCGTCGTTGTCGACGGCCCGAATACCGATACCCGCGCCATCAAGGCAATGAACTTTCCGGTGTTCTCCACCGGCAGATCTTCCGTTACCAATACCTTTAAGGGGATTGACGGCGAGTACAATATCCCTGTCAACTGCGGCGGCGCGGTTGTTTGCCCCGGCGATATTGTCTATGGCGATATCGACGGCGTTATTGTTGCGCCCGCTGCACGCTTTGCCGAGCTGGTTGAAAAGGCTGAGGCGGCCGACAAAAACGAGATTCTCTGGAAAAAGAAGTATGCCGAGGGCGGTTACATCGACGACTTCTTTAATCTTAACCGCCTTGTAGAAGAAGGCGTTAAGGGTAAAATTGCCGAGTTGATGCAGTACGACAAATAAGCATACTTAGTGCCGATCCCTTTTAAAAATAAATTTTTTAGAAGAGACCGATATAACCTAAATCGAAGGAGTGATCATATGGCAAAATTTGTTCTGGCCCAGATGGATTCCGACGGCGAACCCGCCGTCAACCTTAAGAACGCTCAAGAGGCGGTCGAAAAGGCTGTTGCAGCCTATAAGCCGGATCTGATGGTGTTCCCGGAGGTATTTATGAGCCATTTCCCAATTGGCACCGACCGCCAGACCTGTCTTTCAACCGCGCAGAAGCTCGACGGCCCGTTTGTCACCGGCATGCGCGATTTGGCCAAAAAGCATGGTATCTGGATGGTGTTCGGCATGAACGAAAAGACCGAAGACCCCACCGATGACCGCAACTATAATACCACGGTCATGCTCAACGCGGAAGGGGAGATTGTCAGTACCTACCGCAAGACGCATCTTTATGACGCTTTTGGCTATAAAGAATCGGACGATATCAAGTCTGGCGACAAATTCTTTGAGCCGGTGGAAACCCCGTTTGGCAAAATCGGCCTGTTTGTCTGCTATGAGGTACGCTTCCCCGAGGTGGCACGCTATCAGGCGTCAAAGGGTGCGGATATCATTATCATGCCTACAGCGTGGATTCGCGGCGACCTCAAGAGCCACCACTTCAGAACACTGATCACGGCGCGCGCCATTGAAAACACCGTCTATATGGTGGCCTGTGACCAGATCGGACAAAATTGCATTGGCGAAAGTGTGGTCGTAGATCCGATGGGCGTGCCGGTGGCCTGCGGCGGTGAATGCGTTTCACTAATCGCCTGCGACATTGATCTGGAACGTGTTACGACGGTACGCAAAAAGCTTCCTGCTTATAAGGACAGACGTCCGGCGCTTTATACAATTTAACACATAGGCTACCGGATTAATTCCGCGTTGCTTTACTGCAGGAGATGTGAAGGCTTGTGCTTTTGCATCTCCTTTGGCAGCATAAACAGGGGTTTTATACAAATATTGCTTAGGGTTTCATTGTGTACTATTGAAAAATTTGATATTATAGTTATAATAAATTTATATATGCCTTGATTTATATTGAATTTGTCTAATTTTACATAAAACTGAAGAATATCCAGAACAAATAATATACAGATGGAGAAAAAACCATGGGGCTAACAGCACTTGAAAGAAACGAGTCTTATTCGGATAAAGCGTATATGCAGCTGAAGGAACTGATCATTACCAACCAGATAAAGCCCGGACAGGCATTAAATGAGCGAGAACTGTCCGAGCAGTTGCAGGTGAGCAGAACGCCTATCAGAGACGCGTTGAAGATGCTGGAAAAAGAAGGCTGGATACTGATTAACGGTAAAAACCGAATGGTGAGTCTGCTCACTAAAAAAACTGTAAAAAACCTGATAGAGATTCGATGTCCGATAGAGCTTTTGGCCTTCGACCTGTTTGCTAAAAAATTTAAACGTGAAGATCTTGCTGTTTTTCAGGATATTTGTGATCAGATGCACCGTCTTTCACAGGATATTGACCACACCAACTACTATAAGCTGATGCAAATGGATACTTTATTCCATCGGCAAATTGCCGTTATCACGGAAAACGAGCAGGTCATCAATATTGTTACGGGTCTTGGCGATCAGATTGTCAGAACGTCAGTGTTATCAGTTAAATATGGCCGCTTGCCAGTCAACGCGTATGCTCAAAACCACGATTATCTGCAAAAGCATTTTATCGCAATGGATATGGTGAAAGCGCGTGCCGCACTGATTGAGCATATCGGCATGTGGCAAAAGCATCTTGAGCGCATTCCCGGGCTTTATAGTGAGGGCGGCAATGACGACCTTGTCTATTAAGCCGTCTGCCCGAAACTTTCGGTCTGTCGGCAAGTGCCGGTAAACTGTCGGAGGTTTGGCAAGGCCGGTTTCATTGGGCTTGTATTGCAGAATTTGAAATTAAACCTGCCTATAAATAGGGAAGAGCAGATGTTTGTAAACGGCGTCTGCTCTTTTATGCAGTAACCTTGTATTTATGCCCTTCAAATTTGAAAGTAAATCTGATCCTACACTTGCTGCGATATAAGAAAACACGAGAGGAAGGGGAGGCTGTGGGCAAAACGGCTATTGTGGTGGATGATGAGCCGATCATCCGGCTTGATCTTTCGCAAATGCTCGAAGAGCTGGGCCTGACGGTTGTGGGGGACGCGGCCGACGGCTTTGACGCGGTGGAGGCCTGCCGCCTGCACGCCCCCGATGTAGTGCTGTTGGATTTAAATATGCCGGTGTTTGATGGGCTGAGCGCGGCTGAAGCGATTATCAGCGAATCGCTGGCCGGGGCGGTAGTAGCGGTGACCGCTTTTGCCGACCCGCCGTTTATCGAACGCGCAGTGGCAATCGGTGTGACAGGCTATATTGTCAAGCCGATTGAGCAGCGGTTGCTGTTGCCTGCTATCGAGGTGGCGCTTGCGCAATCCGCCAGACTGCGCGCCGCCCAAAACGACGTGCAGGCAGCTGAGAAAAAGCTCGCCGGTCTGCGCCATATCGACCACGCCAAGGCGCTATTGGCCAAAGAAAAACAGATTACCGAGACGGAGGCCTACCGCGAGCTGCAACAGATGGCAATGGCCAAACGCTGCTCGATGGCGCAACTGGCCGAGACGCTGGTAGAGCGCAGCACGGGACGGGCAACTATCAATGACGCTAAGGCGCTGCTCATGAAAAAACGAGGGCTTTCAGAACAAAACGCCCATGCGCTATTGGCAAAGCTGGCTGGGCAAGAAAAGAAAGGTCTTGCCGAGATTGCCCGCACTGTGGTGAATAAAGGGGGGCTGCCATAATGGCGCGACCATTGCTTGAGCGTGCCAAGCTGACCGCATCGGAATGCGAACAGCTCCTACTGTTGGCCGATGCGCAGCAGTTTTCGGCCAACCTGTTCGGGGCCGACATTTTTATCGACTGCATGGATAGGGCGACAGGCCGCATGTATGTGGCCGCGCAGGCGTCTCCGGAGTTTGGGCTTTCGGCTTACCGTGAGACGGCGGTGGGTAAAGAGGCCGCCCGCGAAAACGAGCCCGCGGTGTACCACGCCATAGAGACCGGGCTGCCGGTGCGCGACCTCAAAGCGGTCACGCAAGAGTATAAAACTGTCCGGCAGGATGCGGTGCCAATTAAAAGTTGCGAGACGGGCGCGGTCATTGCGGTGCTCATCAGCGAGCGCGATGTCAGCCGCCATGTAAATAAAGCGAAAAAGTATGAGGCGCTCGCCCGTATGGCCGATGCGGGCGCACCGCAGGCCGAGTTGCTTTCCGGCGATCTGGCGCTGCGCGAAATTCATCACCGGGTCAAAAACAATCTACAAATGGTGGCAAGCATCATGAACCTGCAAAGCCGCCGCACCGATAACGCCGAGGTGAAGTTGGCTTTTAGGGAAAACACCGCGCGCGTCTTGAGCATTGCAGCTATCCACGACCTGCTGACCCGCGGCGACGAAGCGCCGGTGCCACTGGCGGAGCTTTTTGACAAACTGCGCCGTAATATTCAGCCATTGTTTGGCGAAAACCGGCTGGTGGAAATTGTGATTGAGGGCGATGCGCTTTTAGCGTTGCCCAATCGAGCCACCGATATTGCGCTGGTGGTCAACGAGCTGGTTTCAAACTCGCTGGAGCATGGCTTTGCCGAGGGACAACCGGGCAAAATAACCATTCTGCTCAGCGCAGGGGTACGCTTTAACACCATCACAGTCAAGGATAACGGGAGCGGATTTGATATCTCGCACCGCAGCAGCGGCAGTCTGGGGCTCTCTATTGTGACAATGACGGTACGCGACAAGCTTGGCGGCAAGCTGCGTTTTTCTTCGGATGAAAGTGGCACCACCGCAGCGTTTGACTTTTTAAATGAAGGATGATATAATATTATCCAAATACTTAACTGAATAGCATGCGGTACAATAGGGTGCCGTATTAAAGGCAACAGGGCCTGATCCGATGGTTTTCCACCGGGTCAGGCCCTGTTTTGTTTTTATCTAAAATTTGCAAAGGAGGCATGCCATGGATAGCAATTCGATACTGAGCGTCGGTATAGACGTCGGTACATCTACTACCGGCATGGTGGTCAGCCGCATGACGGTTGAAAACACCGCCGCCTGCTTTGCGGTGCCGCATGTGGTCATCACCGGCCATGATATCGTCTATCGCGGCAAAATCTATCCTACCCCGCAGGCCGACGGTGTGAACCTCGATATTGCCGCGCTGCAAAAGATTATTCAGGCCGAGTATGCGGCTGCGGGCATTACACCTGAAACGGTGGATACCGGCGCGGTGATTATTACGGGCGAATCCGCCCGCAAGGAAAACGCCGCGCTGGTCACCGGCACACTCAGCGGCATTGCGGGTGAGTTTGTAGTGGCGACCGCAGGCCCCGACCTTGAATCGGTTATTGCGGCAAAGGGCGCGGGCGCACAGCAGCTTTCGATTGATAAACGCTGCACCGTCGTTAACGTAGATATCGGCGGGGGAACGTCGAACGTTGCGGCGTTTTGCTGCGGCGATCTGGTGTTCAAAAGCTGCTACGACATCGGCGGGCGGTTACTGCGGATCAATGCGTCTGGAATGATTACTTACGTCAGTCCAAGGTTGGCCGTTGTGGCTGACTCGCTAGGGCTGACGTTCAAAACAGGACAGCGGGCTGCGTTGTCCGCCCTTAAAGCTGTCACCGCGCGCATGGCTGGTGTTTTGGCTGAGGCGGTTGGCCTCTGCGCCTCCACGCCGCTGTGCGAAGCGATGCGCACCAAAACCGCGTCACGCTTTATCCCCGACGCGGCGGCGGATGCCATCACCTTTTCGGGTGGCGTGGCAAGCGCTTATTATACCCCCGGCGCAGAGCCGTTTTTGTATGGGGATATCGGAATTCTGTTGGCGCAGGCATTACATGAAGACGCCTGCTTTAAAAAAACCGCAGTGCTGACGCCGAAAGAAACCATCTGTGCGACGGTTATCGGCGCGGGCAGCTATACCACAACCATCAGCGGCAGCACAATCGATTATTCCGGGACCCGGCTGTTCCCGATGAAAAATATTCCGGTGGTACTGCCGGACGAAGCGGTCCAGCGGCAGGCGTTGACGGGTCAATCTGACGGGTTGGCACAGGCGCTGCGCTGGTCGGCAAAACAAAGCGACGCCGACCGTATGATACTTTGCTTTAACAACATTGACAATCCCACCTACTTGCAAATCGGTCGACTGGCGCAGGCGGTATTGGACGCCTTTACCGACGCTGCGCCGGGCGCGCCGATACTGGTGCTGACCCGGGCCGATTTTGCCAAAGCATTAGGGCAGGCGATCAAGCGCCGCACGTTAAAGAATGCCGACATCATTTGCATCGACAGCGTCTGGGTCGAACAGGGGGATTATCTGGACTTAGGCCGTCCGCTGGCGGGGGGCGCCGCTATTCCGGTGGTGGTCAAAACACTCATCTTTGGCTAAAGCTATCACATATTGGCACAGGGAGGCGTTAACTTGAATTTAAAAACCACCCTTGCGGGCGAAACCTATCATTTTTCTTCGGTTAAAGAGGTGCTGGCAAAGGCGAACGAGCAAAAGTCCGGCGACCTGCTTGCGGGGCTTGCGCCCGAAAACGACCGTGAACGCATTGCGGCAAAACAGGTGCTCAGCGAGGTGCTTCTGCGCGATCTTAGAGAAAACCCCGCTGTTGATTACGACAAAGATGACGTGACACGCATGGATCAGGACGGCGTGGACCCGGCGGTTTACGACGGCATCAAAAACTGGTCGGTGGCGGAATTACGCGAGTGGCTGCTGGATTATAAGACCACCGAGACGGATATCAAGCGCATTTCTCGTGCGCTGACCGCTGAGATGGTCGCCGGTGTGACCAAGCTAATGTCCAATTTAGACCTGATTTATTGCGCAAACAAGATACGCGTGGAGGCAACCTGCAACACGACTATCGGCGTGCGTGGCACCTTTTCGACCCGTTTGCAGCCCAACCACCCTACCGACGACGTCGAGGGCATTACGGCCTCGCTGTTCGAGGGGCTCTCCTACGGAGCGGGCGACGCGCTGCTGGGTTTAAACCCGGTCAACGATTCCGCTGCCAGTTGTGCCGAGGTGCTCAAGCGCTTTGACGAGGTGAAAAACCGATGGCAGATTCCCACGCAAATCTGTGTGCTGGCCCATATCACGACGCAGATGCAGGCTGTACGCAACGGCGCACCCACCGATCTGATCTTTCAGAGCATCGCAGGCTCCCAAAAGGGCAATGAGGCATTCGGCTTTACGACCGACACGGTGCGAGAGGCACAGCAGCTTCTGCGTGAGCGCGGCACCGCCAAAGGCGAAAACCGGTTGTATTTTGAGACGGGGCAGGGGTCGGAATTATCCTCCAACGCGCATTATGGGGCCGATCAGGTGACGATGGAGGCGCGCTGCTACGCCTTTGCCAAGCAATTTAAGCCGTTTATGGTTAATACGGTTGTCGGCTTTATCGGCCCGGAATATCTCTACGACAGCAAGCAGGTTATCCGCGCAGGGCTTGAGGATCACTTCATGGGTAAGCTGACCGGCATCCCGATGGGGTGTGACTGCTGCTACACCAACCATATGATGGCAGACCAGAACGATATTGAAACACTGACGCTGATGCTCGGTGCGGCAGGCGTGAACTACGTCATCGGTGTGCCTTCAAGCGACGATATTATGCTCAACTATCAGACTAACACCTATCACGACGCCAACGCGGTGCGCGAAATTTTGAATCTGCGCCCGATTAAAGAATTTGAACGTTGGTTGGAGCGCTTAGGGATTATGGAGAACGGCCGCCTAACCGCACGGGCGGGTGACGCCAGTATTTTTGCGGCGAAAGGAGGGCTGTGACCAATGGATAAAGAGCAGCTGGTTCGACTGGTGACGCAGGAGGTTCTGCGGCAGCTCGCCGCGGCAAAAGCGCCCGAGTCTGCCGGAGAAAAGCCCACGACACTGCCCGCTCCACCATGGGAAAATCCCGAGGCTTCCGCACAGATGCAAAAACGCACCTCAGCCAGAATTGCCGTGAGCAAGGCGGGGCCGCGGCTGAGAACCCAGACACTATTAAAATTGCGTGCCGATCATGCAGTGGCGCGCGACGCGGTGTTCCGTGACGTGGATGAGGCGCTGCTGCGCGAGATGGATCTTTTTTCGGTGAGCACGCTATGCACCAGCAGAAACGAGCACCTGACCCGCCCCGATCTGGGTCGACGATTTAGCGACGGGGTGCGGCGTGAGATTTCGTTTAAATGCCTGCATTCGCCGCAGGTGCAGGTCTATGTGGCGGATGGCCTGAGTAGTCAGGCAATAGACGCGAACCTGCGCGACATTCTGCCCGCGCTGACCGACGGTCTGCAAGATTTTGGACTTCGCGTTGGAACGCCATTCTTTGTGAAGTTTGGCCGTGTTCCGGCGATGGATGCCATCTCCGAGCTGCTGGATGCCGAAGTGACCTGTGTGCTCATTGGCGAGCGCCCGGGGCTGGTGACGGCAAACAGTATGAGCGCCTACATTGCCTACCGTGCGACGGTGGGTATGCCGGAGGCGCGGCGCACGGTCGTTTCAAACATCCACAGCGGGGGCATTCCCGCCGCTGAGGCAGGGGCGCACATCGCGGGCGTCATCAAAAATATTCTTGAACGCAAAGTCAGCGGCGTTGACCTTGGCGCGTGATGGTAAAGGCGGTGAAGTATGACAGGCGACAGACTAAAAACAACGGTGTTAAGCGTACAGTTGATTCCCAACGCCGACCCTGCGCTACTTAAAGCGCTAAAGGTTCCCAAAGGCTGCCTCAGCCTTGGCGTTATCACAACCGACAGCGATGATGTGTCTTACGCCGCGCTGGACGAGGCGACCAAAAAAGCCGATGTGCGGGTGGCCTACGCGCGGTCAATGTACGCGGGCAGCGCCAACGCCAGCACCAAGCTGGCGGGGGAATTCCTCGGCATTCTGGCGGGACCCGACCCCGAGGAGATTAGAAGCGGCATGGAGGCTGCGATATCGTTTATTGAACACGACGCGGCATTTATCAGCGCCAACGAGGAAGACAGCATTGTCTACTTTGCGCATTGCATTTCGGCCTCCGGCGACTATCTTTCTAAGCAGGCTAAAGTTGCACAGGGTGAAAGCCTGGCCTATCTGATTGCCCCGCCGCTTGAAGCGATGGTCGGTGTGGACGCCGCGTTAAAAATGGCGCAGGTGGAACTAAGGATCTTCTATGGTCCGCCCACCGAGACAAACTTTGCCGGCGCGCTGCTGACCGGCGATCAGGCCGCGTGCAAGGCCGCGTGCGAAGCCTTTGCAGATACCGTTATCAAAATTGCAAACCGCCCGTTGGGGTTGTAAAAATATAAAAGGGAAGGGTGACAACATGGTACTGGATCAAGATTTACAGTCCATTCAGGAAACGCGCGATCTTATTAAGAAGGCGAAGGCTGCGCAAAAGGAATACCAGTGCTGGAGCCAGACGCAGGTAGATAAGCTGGTCAAGGCGATTGCCGACGCCTGCATTGCCAACGCTGAACCGCTGGCTAAAATGGCGGAGGAAGAAACGGGATTCGGCCTCTGGCAGGACAAGACCATTAAAAACCTGCTGGGCAGCAAATACGTCTATGACGCCATCAAGGACATGAAAACGGTTGGTATCATCAACGATCAGCGCAAGGAGAAGGGCATTATCGAAATTGCGGTGCCGCTTGGCGTGGTAGCGGCGCTGATTCCCAGCACAAACCCAACCTCCACCGCTATGTACAAGACGCTGATTTCACTCAAAGCGGGCAATGCCATCGTCCTTTCGCCCCACCCCAACGCGCGGCGCTGCATCTTGGAAACGGTACGTATCATGCGCAACGCCGCCAAGGAGGCGGGTGCGCCGGAGGGGTTGATCGGCTGCATCGAAAACGCGACCGTTCAGGCAACCGACACGCTGATGAAGCACCCGGATACCGGTATTATTCTGGCGACCGGCGGCTCAGCGATGGTCAAGGCGGCGTATAGCTCCGGTAATCCGGCGCTGGGCGTCGGCCCGGGCAATGGCCCGGCGTATATCGAGCGGACGGCAGACATCCCAATGGCGGTCAAGCACATCATGGACAGCAAAACCTTTGATAACGGCACAATATGCGCCTCTGAGCAGTCGGTTGTTACCGAGCAGTGCATCAAGGACACGGTTATGGCTGAAATGAAGCGGCAGGGCGGCTATTTTCTAGATAAGGCGCAGTCTGAGAAGCTCGAAAAGGTTATCATGCGTTCCAACAACACCATGAACCCCGCCATCGTCGGCAAAAGCGTGCAGGTCATCGCACGGATGGCGGGCATTCAGGTGCCGGAGGGTACTCGCGTCATCGTCTCGGAGCAGACGCTGGCGGGCCCCAAGTACCCCTATTCGCGCGAAAAGCTTTGCCCGGTTCTGGCGTTCTATGTCGAACCGGACTGGGAGAGCGCCTGCGAAAAGTGTATTGCCATCCTTGAAAACGAGGGCGCAGGCCACACTATGACCATCCATTCGCAAAATGAGGATGTCATCCGCGAATTTGCGCTGAAAAAGCCGGTTTCCCGCTTGTTGGTTAATACGGCGGGCGCACTGGGCGGCGTGGGCGCCACCACCAATCTGGCCCCGGCGCTGACCCTTGGCTGTGGCTCTGTGGGCGGCAGCGCCACCTCGGACAACGTGGGACCGCAAAACCTGTTCAACATTCGGCGGGTGGCGTTTGGCATGCGAGAGCTTGACGATCTGCGCGCACAGACCAAGACCCCGGCGCCCCCCTGTTGCTGCGAGCCGGTAAAAGCTTTGGCAGAAAACGACTTTACAGCGGCGGATATTGAAACGATTACCCGCGAAGTACTTAAAAGCTTATTAAACAAATAATTTTGGGAGGCAACGGCTATGGATAATTTACAGGCGCTCGGTATGGTAGAAACAAAAGGACTTGTCGGCGCGGTTGAAGCGGCGGACGCCATGGTCAAGGCGGCGAATGTCACGCTCCTCGGTAAGGTGAACGTCGGTGGCGGGCTGGTCGCCATTATGGTGCGCGGTGACGTCGGCGCGGTCAAATCCGCGACAGAAGCGGGCGCGGCGGCAGCTGCCCGCGTAGGACAGCTCATTTCAGTACACGTCATTCCTCGCCCGCACCCCGAGGTAGAAGCGATTCTGCCCAAGCTTCCGGTACAGGCTTAAAACAACAAACCCATATTATTAAGGAGGACATTACGATGGCAAACCTACAGGCACTTGGTATGATCGAAACAAAGGGACTTATCGGCGCAATTGAGGCGGCGGACGCCATGGTCAAGGCAGCAAACGTCACACTGGTGGGCAGAGAGCTGGTCGGTGGCGGACTGGTCACCGTCATGGTGCGCGGCGACGTCGGCGCGGTGAAGGCCGCAACCGAGGCGGGCGCAGCGGCAGCAACCCGCGTCGGCGAGCTGATTTCGGTGCATGTCATTCCCCGACCCCACACCGAGGTTGAGGGCATTCTGCCGCAGGTTAAGTAATATCGTGCGGCTTGAAAGGACGGAGGTCTTGTGCAGGTTATAACCGAAGAAGCGGTGCGGCAGATGGTGTATAAGCAAAAGCTCACCGAGATTGCGGTTGCACCCAAAGATTTTATCAGCGTTGAGGCAGTGCGCTATATCCGTGAAAAGGGGCTGAAAATCGTTTCGTCAGGCATGCCGGCAGACAAGAGCTGGCCTGCGGTGAACAGCGATATTCGCCCTGCGAGTGCAAACGGCAAAAACCCGCGCTTAAACGATGCCGTTACCGGGCGGATCTATGACGAAAAGCCGGAGCACATGACCCATCTGCATGCAAAGGTACTGGTGCCTAAAAACCACCCCAGAATCGTGCTGCGCGGCAAGCTCGACAGTTTTGAGGCCGAGCTGGTTGTGGCAATGGTGCGCGCAAAGGCAGAGAGCAGGCAGCGACTGGTTGCAGATTTAAACGAGCTGTTGTCTCTGGCGCGGCGCATTCTGGCCGCAGAGGTCACTGAAAAGCCGCTGGAGGAACAGCCGCTGCTGGGGCTGGACAGCACCGGACTGCGCGAGGCGTCACACAACCCGCAGGCGCGGTTTAACAGGGGGCATATTCTGCCGTCAGAGGCGCTGTCGCTTACGGGCGCGACGCTGAATTTATTTCGTACGCGGGTCAGAGAGGTTGAACTGGCGGCGATGGATGCCTTTTGGCAGGGTGGTAAAATAGAGCGCTCCGACCTTATCAAGGCGCTTAACCGCATGAGCAGCGCCTGCTATATCATGATGTTCTTTGAGTTAGCGGGACGTTATACCCCACAGACTAAAGCGGAGGGACCACAATGAACCAACAGGAAATCGGTGAGATTATCGCCAGAGTGGTCGGGGAAATCATTGCCAGACCACAGGTGGGACAGACGCTGCCTGCCGAAGTCTCGGCACGGCATGTGCATCTGTCTGCGCAGCATGTTGCGGCGTTGTTTGGTGCGGGGCATAACCTGACGCCTAAACGCCCCCTTTCTCAGCCGGGACAGTTCCTTTGCGAAGAGCGGGTGGACATTGTTACCTCAAAGGGGATTTTTCGCAACGTTGCCATACTGGGGCCGGTGCGCGAGCGCACGCAGGTTGAGCTTTCGCACTCCGACGCCAAGGCGCTGGGGGTCGGCGCGCCGGTGCGGCTGTCAGGCGATCTTGATGGTGCGGGCTGTGTCCATCTTGTTTCTGCCGTCGGCATGCTTACGGTGCCCAATTCCGTTATTGTGGCACAGAACCACATTCATATGACGCCCAACGATGCCGCGCGTTATGGCGTTACCGACAAAGAGGTGGTGCGGGTAACAATGTCCACCGCCCGGCCGTTGACTTTTGATACTGTTCTGGTACGCGTGAGCGACAGCGCCGCGCTGGCACTGCACATTGATGTGGATGAAGCCAACGCCTGCGCCTTTACCGACGGCGATACCGCGCTGCTGCTTAAGGATAGCGGTGGCGTATCTGCCGCCCCGATACACACACCGGCGAGACCCAAGGCGGCAGCTGTCGTTGCTTCAACTCCGATACCGGTAATACAAGCCTTGGACAAAAAGCCCCTGTTGATCACCGAGGCGGTCGCCAAGGCCATGCTGACCGACGGTCAGAAGACGGTGACGCTCTGCAAGAACGCGATTCTAACCCCAATGGCCCGGGATGTGTTTTGTGCCGCGCGGATCAGTGTTGAGAGAAAGTAAATGAGGAGGGCAGGCTATGCTGATTTGTGAAGTGATTGGCCACGTGTGGGCCACAAAAAAAGAACCGGCATTAAGCGGCATGAAGCTGATGGTGGTGCGGCAGCTCTCGCCGGACGGCAGCCCCCTGAAAAGCACCATGGTGGCGGCTGACGTGGTGGGCGCGGGTATCGGTGAGCGGGTGCTGGTGGTCAGCGGCAGCACAGCGCGCAGAGCGCTGGGCAGCAATGAGCCGCCGATAGACGCCGCTATCGTCGGCATTATAGACAGCGTCGAAGCCCGATGAACGGCGGCGCACACTGTTCGGCATTAAAAGTGGGTGAATAAATTGAGTGAAGAAAAGCAGCGTATTATACAGGAGTTTGTGCCCGGCAAGCAGGTGACGCTGGCGCATGTCATCGCAAACCCTGTACCCGAGCTTTATAAAAAACTTGGCATCACTGGTGAGTACGTGGGGGCTATCGGTATTCTCACCATCACCCCAAGCGAGGGCGCCATTATTGCAGCGGACGTTGCCACAAAAGCCGCGGCGGTAAATATCGCATTTGTCGACCGCTTTTCGGGTTCGGTAGTTATTTCGGGCGATGTTGAAAGTGTAGAGGCTGCTTTGGCTGGTGTCATACGGGTGCTGGGCGGGTTGTTGGGCTTTGCCGACGTCCCTGTTACCAAAACCTGATGTCAAAAGAGGATAAGCGATGAAAAGGGTTATGTTAATTGGGCGCACCAATGCGGGCAAGACCAGCTTTTGTCAGGCTGTACGCGAGGGGCAGCTACATTATAAAAAGACACAGACAATAGAGATAGTCAACAACGCCATAGACACCCCCGGCGAATATGTTGAGAACAGGGCATTTTATAAAGCGCTTCTGGTCACTTCGGCTGATGCCGACTGTGTGGTATTGGTACAGTCCTGTATTGACCCGCAGTCGAGCTTTGCGCCGGGGGTATGCGGTATGTTTAATAAGCCCACCGTTGGACTGGTGACTAAGATTGATGCCGCAGAAAGCCGAAAAGATATTGAAACAGCGCACGATTGGCTGGCGCTGACGGGCTGCGAGAAGATTTTTCACATCAGCAGCCTGACCGGAGAAGGCTTAATGGAAGTACAAAGCTATCTAGAAAGCAATGATCTCTGGGATTAAAGCATCTGTCGCGATGTAATTATGGGCGTAACGCCGTATGCCGAGCCACCAGAAAAAACAGGCTATTTCAGGTGTTTGTGTTAGGCGGAGCCTTTATAACTCATTTAGAGTGGTTTTATAAAGGGTTGTTTTGTGTATTAAAAGTATATTGGCAAAATTATGACAGTCTGTTAAAAGACTTTATTAACAGGTTCTAACAAATAGAGCGAGGCTTACGCTGATGCATAAGCCCCGTTCTTTGTCGTATAGTTGATCAGCCGCCTCAGCTCTAACCTGTCGTCATCCGTCGTTGACCGTCACCTTTAGGCCCTCCGCGCCGGTGTCCACCGTGAGCTTGGCGCCGTTGGGCACCTCGTCGGCGATGATCATGCGGCCGATCAGCGTCTCAACCCGCGACTGCAAGAAGCGCCGCAACGGACGCGCGCCGTAGGCGGGGTCGTACCCGTTGTCGATGATATACTGCCGCGCGCCATCAGACAGCGTGACGCTGATCTGCCGGTCGGCCAGCCGGCGCTGCAGTCTGGCCATCAGCATATCGATGATGCCGCCGATCTGCGCCTTCGAAAGCGGCGTGAAGAAAATCGTCTCATCGATGCGGTTTAAAAACTCGGGGCGGAAGCTCCTGCGCAGCAGCATATGCACCGCCGCGTCGGCCTCGGGCGTGATATGTCCACCCGCGCCGAGCGATTCGAGCAAAATATCCGAGCCGAGGTTCGACGTCATGATGATGATGGTGTTTTTAAAATCTACCGTGCGCCCTTGCGAGTCGGTGATTCTGCCGTCGTCAAACACCTGTAACAGGACGTTGAAAACGTCGGGATGCGCCTTTTCGACCTCGTCGAACAGCACGACCGAATAGGGCTTTCTGCGCACCGCTTCGGTAAGCTGGCCGCCCTCGTCGTAGCCGACATATCCGGGCGGCGCGCCAATGAGGCGGGAGACCGAATATTTTTCCATATATTCGCTCATGTCGATTCTGACCATGTTGCGCTCGTCGTCAAACAGCGCCTCGGCCAGCGTTTTGGCCAGCTCGGTTTTACCCACGCCGGTGGGACCTAAGAACAGAAAGGTACCGATCGGCCGGTTCGGGTCGGCGATGCCCGCGCGGGAGCGCAAAATCGCCTCGCTGACTCGTTCAATCGCCTCGTCCTGCCCGACGACGCGGCGGTGCAGTACCTCGGGCAGCGCCAACAGCTTCTCGCGCTCGCCCTCGACGAGCTTTGCGACCGGGATGCCGGTCCAGCGCGCGACGATCCGGGCGATCTCCTCGTCGGTGACGCGGTCGCGCAGCAGAGAAGCGCCACCAGATTTTGCGGACTTCTCCTCCTCGGCGGCCAGCTGTTTTTGCAGATGGGGCAGTACGCCATATTTGAGCTCCGCCGCCTTATTTAGGTCATAGCGGCGTTCGGCGGCCTCAATCTGGGCGTTGGTTTTTTCAATTTCTTCTTTCAAACGCTGTACGCCTGAGATCGCCTTTTTCTCCTCCTCCCACTGCGCCTTTTTCTCGTTCATCGCGTCGCGCAGGCGGGAGAGCTCCTTTTGCAGATCGGCCAGCCGCTCCTTGGATTGGGCATCGGTTTCCTTTTTAAGCGCGGCCTCCTCAATCTCATGCTGGATGATCTTGCGCGAGATCTCATCGATCTCGGTCGGCATCGAGTCGATCTCGGTGCGAAGCATGGCGCAGGCCTCATCGATGAGGTCGATCGCCTTATCGGGCAGAAAACGGTCGGTGATGTAGCGGTCGGACAGCGTGGCCGCCGCGATGATCGCCGGGTCGGTGATGCGAACGCCGTGGTAAACCTCGTAACGCTCTTTGAGTCCGCGTAGAATCGCAATCGTATCCTCAACGCTCGGCTCATTAACCATGACGGGCTGAAAGCGACGCTCAAGCGCCGAATCCTTCTCGATATACTGCCGGTACTCGTTGAGGGTCGTCGCGCCGATGCAGTGTAGCTCGCCGCGCGCCAGCATCGGCTTTAAGAGGTTGCCCGCGTCCATTGCGCCCTCGGTCTTGCCCGCGCCCACAATCGTGTGCAGCTCGTCGATGAACAGGATGATGCGGCCGTCGCTGGCCTTGACTTCATTTAAAACGGCCTTTAACCGCTCCTCAAATTCGCCGCGGTATTTTGCGCCCGCGACCAAGGCACCCATATCAAGCGCAAAAATGGTCTTATCGCGCAGTGACTCCGGCACGTCGCCACGCACAATACGCTGTGCCAGCCCCTCCGCGATAGCAGTTTTGCCGACGCCCGGCTCACCGATCAGGCAGGGGTTGTTCTTCGATTTGCGCGACAGAATGCGGATGACGTTTCTGATTTCGTCGTCCCGCCCGATGACGGGGTCAAGCTTGCTTTGGCGGGCGCGCTCCACCAGATCATAGCCGTATTTTTTGAGCGCCTCGTAGGTCGCCTCGGGGTTGTCGGTCGTCACGCGGGTGTTGCCGCGCACCTGAGACAGCGCTTTGAGATACGGCTCGCTCGCCACGTTAAAGGACTTAAACAGGCTTTTGAGCGCCGTGTTCGGCGCCTCAATAAGTGCCAACAGCAGATGCTCGACCGAGATGTATTCGTCGCCAAGGCGGTTGGCGTCTTCCTCGGCGCGGTTGAGGGCCTTATCCACATCTTGTGAGACATAGACCTTGCCCGCCTCACGCCCGGGGCCGGAGACACGGGGCAGCTTTTCGCACAGCGCCAGTGCTGCCTGCTGCAAACCGTCGGCATCGACGCCCGAAGCGGTCAGCACGCGCGGCAGAAAGCCGCCATCCTGAGAGAGCAGGGCGTAAAGCAAGTGCGCCTGCTCAATTTGGGTGTTGCCGTATTGCAAAGCGAGCGATTGCGCGCTTTGAATCGCCTCCGCGGATTTTTGGGTCAGTTTATTGGTGTTCACAACAATCTCTCCTTTACATTTGTGTTAACTTTATTATATTCCTGTAACCATCCAAATGTATGAACCAATTGTAAATTAATTAGCACTCAATACAAAAGAGTGCTAATTAATTTTCGGGCAGATAAAATAGTACGGTCTTATTGTGGCTGCTGTTAAAATGTGTTATTCTGGAAAAGTACAAAATGATCTGTCTGGAGGTTTTTATGATGAAGCTGGTATTCTTAGAGCCGCTTGGCATCCCGCAGCAAAAGCTGGAGGCGATGGCCCGCGAAAAGCTGGGCGATCGGGCCGAGCTGGTTTTTTACGACACCCGCGCCGAGGACGCCCCGACGCTGATCGCGCGCAGTCAGGACGCAGATATCGTCGTGCTGTCCAATTTCAAATATCGCGAGGAGGTGCTGTCTCAGTGCCCCAAGCTTAAAATGATCTGCGTTGCCTTCACGGGCGTCGATCATGTGGATATGGCCTATTGCCGCGCCCACGATATCACCGTTTGCAACTGCGCCGGTTATTCCACGGTGGCGGTTGCCGATCTTGTATTCGGTCTTGTGATCGCACTGCAACGGCGACTGGTTGCCTGTGATAGGGTCGTGCGCGAAGAAGGGACCAAAAACGGCCTCGTCGGCTTTGAGCTTGAGGGTAAAAAATTCGGCGTGATCGGTACCGGCGCCATCGGCCTGCGTGTCGCGAAAATTGCGCAGGCGTTTGGCTGCGAGGTGCTGGCCTACAGTCGCACCCAAAAGGCGGTCGAGGGCGTCACTTATGCCGATCTTGATACGCTGCTTGCCACCTGCGACATCATCTCGCTGCATCTGCCGCAGAATGCCGAGACGGTCGGGCTGATCGGCAAAGAACAGCTCGCGCGCATGAAGAAGAACGCGATTTTGATCAACACCGCGCGCGGCCCCATCGTTGATAGCGCGGCGCTCGCGCAGGCGCTCAAAGACGGCGTTATTGCCGGCGCGGGTGTGGATGTGTTCGAGGTCGAGCCGCCGGTTGCCGCCGATCATCCGCTGTTCTCGGCTCCCAACCTGATTGCGTCGCCGCATGTGGCCTTTGCAACAGCTGAGTCGATGCAAAAGCGCGCGGTCATCGTTATGGAAAATCTTGAGGCGTATTTAAACGGCGCGCCCCAAAATGTTGTAAAATAAGCTTGGCAATGATCGTGCTGTCTGTTCCGTCCACACAACCGCCGAATACGCGAATCGGCTGCCGCCTGCACCTTTTTGGGGGTGTTATGCAATTTATGCGGAGGCGATCCTGCAAATAGATCGTTAAAATATCTAAAAATTCGACGTTTTATTTGTGGCTGATGTGTACACAAGCCAATCTTTTTAAGAATACGCGCCACCCATTGAAATTTACTTTCCGATCGTATAGAATGAAACTATCGACGTGACAGGGGGCGAGCAGCCATGGCGCTTATCTTAGCAGGATGTCCAAATTCAGGGGCTTTTTGCGCGAAAATGCGCCTTGTGTGCCACGCTTATA
>JAEWBS010000116.1 GCA_023391005.1 Bacillota bacterium
ACGCGATAAAGGGCATCTCCTTTTCGGTCAACGAAGGGGAGATCGTCACGCTGATCGGCGCGAACGGCGCGGGAAAATCCACCGTGCTCAACACCGTCTCGGGGCTGCTGCGCAGCAAGACCGGGTCAATCCACTTCAACGGCGAAAGCATCTCCGCCGTTGAGCCGCACAGAATTCTCAAGCGGGGTCTGGCGCAGGTGCCGGAGGGACGGCGCATCTTTTTGCAGATGACGGTGCAGGAGAACCTCGAGATGGGGGCCTACACCCAGCCCAACACCGGCGTCGCCGCCGATATCGAGCGGGTCTACGCGCAGTTCCCACGCTTAAAGGAGCGCCGCCGCCAGATCAGCGGAACGCTCTCGGGCGGCGAGCAGCAGATGCTGGCCATGGGCCGCGCGCTGATGAGCCACCCGAAGTTGCTGATGCTCGACGAACCGTCGATGGGCCTCGCGCCGCTATTGGTCGAGCAAATTTTCGAGATTATCACGCAGCTGCACAAGGACGGCACGACGGTGCTGCTTGTTGAACAGAACGCGCAGATGGCGCTCTCGATCGCTGACCGCGCCTATGTGCTTGAGACCGGAAAAATCGGCCTTTCGGGCACTGGGGCCGAGCTGATTCAAAGCGACAGCGTCCGCAGAGCCTATCTGGGCGGCGATTAAAGGTCGGGCTTAGGCGTTTTCGCTTGTACATGGGGCGCGTCTCAGGCAAAAATAAGCCGTCAAGAACTGCCGACCCGCCCAAAAGATTGAACATGCGTCAAGAAATTTTCGGCAATCTGGGGTGCCGGGTTGCCGTGTTAACGCTTTTAGAACGCAAAAGGTCTCCTGCCGTAGCCGCTACGGTGGGAGACCTTTTGTACATTACGAAACAAATAATAAGAGTTACTTTTATTGGTTTTTAGTCGCAGTTTATTTAAAACTGTGACGGCACAATTTAACAGAATGCGACAAATATTGACAAAAAACATTATATATAAAAAATTTTCTCTTGTCAAATCGGGGGATGGGTGCTGAGGTGTATTCGAAAATGAGTTCGCGCTGCGCTATAATTCAGAAAAGTACGGCAAAGTGATATCGTTTTAAATCTATTCGCCGTCAGCGAAAGCGTCATATTTTGAAAGGAGCTTAAACTATGCCACGCAGAGGAGAAAACATTTATAAGCGTAAGGATGGACGGTGGGAGGGCCGGATACTGAATCCGGACGGGAGATATCGCTATTTTTACGCCAAAACATATCGCGAAGTTAAAGAAAAGATGAAACACTTTCAAGAGGGGCACGACAATGGTCGCGCGGCTGGGTCTGAGATGCCGCAAACCGTCGCCGGTCAATTTTTAAACTGGATTGAAGGGGATATCCGTCATCAGGTTAAGGCTTCGACCTATGAAAGCTATCAATATTGTGTGCAAAAATATATTATACCCTTCTTTTCAAAAACGGAAGGGGCGCACATGACGGCGGTTTTGGCCGCGCAGTTTGCCGCCTTTATTCGGTGTAACGACGCGATCTCCGAATCCTACCAGCGTAAAATTCTTACCGTTTTTAAAACCGCGCTGCGCAAAATTCTTAAAGATGCGCCGAATAGCGCCGCAATTCTTGATGCTGTTAAATTGCCGCGAACCGAGAGCAATGAGGTGCAGGTTTTTTCGACCCGTGAGCAGCAGCTGATTGAACACGCCGCCCTACACGCGGAAAATCCGCGCACGCTGGGACTGATCCTATGCTTTTATTCGGGTATACGGCTGGGCGAGCTCTGCGGCCTGAAATGGGGCGATTTTGACTGGGATACAGGCACCATGTCGGTAACGCGCACCGTGAACCGCACCAAGAATTTTGAGCACGCCAAAAGCAAAACCGCGCTGCAGGTCGGCGTGCCCAAAAGCCGCAAATCAGTCAGGAAAATTCCACTGCCCGCCTCGATCCTTGATCAGGCCAGACACCTTGGCTTTGACCGTAAACGCGAAGAATATTATGTGCTTTCAAATGATGCGGAACCGTTCGACCCAAGGAGCTATCAAAAGCTATTTAAAAAAGTTCTGACCCAGACGGGGGTAAAGCCGCGCAAATTCCACGCCATCCGGCATACCTTTGCGACGCGGGCACTGGAGCTGGGTGTCGATATCAAGACACTCAGCGAGATACTTGGGCATTCCAGTGTCTCGATTACGTTAAATATATACGCACATTCCATGCTGGAGCAAAAAAAGATTGCGATTGATAAATTTAACAATATGTATGTCACGAACATGTCGGTTGCGGCATTCGCCGTCCAAAATACCGTCAAGCGGTAGCCTCTTTGCGGTTGTTATGCGCTTTGTCAGGCCGTGTCCACAGTTTTAAATAAACTGCGAATAGCCGCTAAACACGTAAGCTGCGCACTGTCAATGCTATGATGTCATGTTGAGTCTCTAATATACAGTCATGGCTTGTCTCGGTGCTATGAAACTGAAACGGCACGCCAAGCGCTGAATGATATCGGCATGAGGCAGACCAACGTTATCAATAACGCAATGCCATGCTAAACTTCTCGTTAAATTTATGATGTATTCGCATTTGCTTTGCTTTTCGCCCGGCTTTACTTGTTTACGCCGGGGTAGCCCGTCTGAGCCTCCCCAATAGCCGACGGCGTTTCTTCGTTCATGCTGCCGTCTAAACAGGAGCCTCACATAAAACCGGGCTGACGCAAAATACGTTTAGCATTTTGCATCAGCCCGGTTATGTCAAAGGATGGGTTGAAGATCGTATGGTGTTATATGAAATTATCGGAAGAGGCGGCAATCATCGCGTACCCATTACACCGTCTCAGGCACCTTGAGAATAGCGCCCTTGTCGGCGGAGGTGACCAGCGCCGCATACTTTGCCAGCGCGGGGGTGCGCGGCTTGACCAGCAGTTTGACCTTGGCAAGCCGCTCGGCTACCACCTCGGCGGGAACGTCCAGCTCAAGACGGCGATTTGGAATATCGATGATGATGCGGTCACCGTCCTCGACAGCCGCAATCGGCCCGCCCGCAGCCGCCTCGGGCGAGATGTGCCCGAGGCACGGGCCCCTCGTGGAACCCGAAAAACGCCCGTCAGTCACCAACGCGACGCTTTCGTCCATACCCCGACCCACGAGCAGCGAGGTCACCATGTGCATCTCACGCATGCCCGGGCCGCCCTTGGGGCCTTCGTAGCGGATGACAATGACATCCCCTGCGTTGATCTGCCCGCCCGATACAGCCTCGCTCGCGTCCTCCATCGAGTTGAACACACGGGCGCTTCCGGTGAACTGATACATCGAGGGCTTGACGCCCGATTTTTTGACCACCGCGCCGTCGGGGGCCAGACTGCCGTACAGCACCGCAATGCCGCCCTCAGGATTTTTCGGGGTCTCCAGCGGGAAGATGACCTCATTGTCGGCCCGCTCGATCCTTTCAATATTTTCAGGCACCGTCTTTCCGGTGACGGTCAGGTGGTTCGGGTCAAGCTTGCTTTCGATGGCTTTCAGAACAGCGGGAACGCCGCCGTTTTCATGCAGCACCGACAGCGGGTATTGGCCCGAGGGCTTAACATTACAGAGATAAGGCACGCTGCGGCTGATCACGTCAAAATCGGTCAGGCTCAGCGGAACGCCGGCTTCGTTTGCAATCGACATGAGGTGCAGCACCGTGTTGGTCGAAGCGCCCATCGCCATGACGGCGCGGATGCCGTTTAAGAATCCTTCCCGCGTTAAAATTTTGCGGGCGGTCAGCCCCTCCTTAATCATCTCGACGGCGCGTACGCCCGACTGTTTGGCGTAGCGCCGCTTCTCGGACGAAACCGCCGGCGCCGTGCTGCAATAGGGCAGCGTAAAGCCGAGAATTTCGGTCAGACAGCCCATCGAGTTGGCGGTACCCATCATCGCGCAGGTGCCATAGGTGGGCAGCGCGCGCTTCTCAATTTCCAACAGATCCTCAAGCGAGAGCTTGCCGGTCTGATATCGGCCGATCTGTTCACGCATGTCCGACAGCGTGATGACCTCAATATCCTTGTAGCTGCCCGCCATCATGGGGCCGGCGGGAACGATAATTGTGGGGATGTTGACCCGTGCGGCCGCCATAAGCATGCCGGGCACGATTTTGTCACAGCCAGGCAGCATGACCATCGCGTCAAACTGGTGTGCCTCAATCATCATTTCGACGGCGTCGGCAATGTTCTCGCGGCTTGGCAGCGGATAGCTCATGCCGCGGTGGCCCTGACACAGGCCGTCACACAGGGCGATGGTGTTGAACTCGCGGGGAATGCCGCCCGCCTGATAGATGCCCTGCTTAACATAATCGGCGATCTCCCGCAGATGAATATGCCCCGGTACCACCTCAGTAAAGGAATTGACCACCGCGACCATCGGCCTGCGCAGATCGCTCTCATCAAGCCCCATGCTGTAGAACAGCGCGCGGTGGGCCGAGCGCTCCATGCCGTTTGTTAAGATACCGCTTTTATAATCGCTATAATGCAGCCTGCTATCTTCCATATGTAAGCCCCTCCTAAATGTTCGTTTGAATTCACTATAGCCCAAAACCTTAACAATATCAAACAAGTATATATTTTATAATCACAAGAAAAATATTGTGTTTTGCGGCGTGATTTGCTACGATTAGGGCGTCGCCTTTAGTTAGGCGGGGGAGGGTGCCTATGCAGATCAATCAAGAGATTTTCATGCTGGTTGCCGAAGAAATGAGCATCAGCCGCGCCGCTGGGCGGGCCTGTGTTACCCAGCAGTGCGTTAGCGACCATATCCGGCGGCTTGAGCAGCAGTATCAGGTCAAGCTGTTTACCCGCCGCCCGCGTTTTCAGTTAACCGCGGCGGGGCAGACCATGCTGCGCACACTACGCAACATGCAGGCGATGGAGCGCGCCATGAGTAACGATCTTCAGCGCTGGGCGCAGGGGACAAAGGGGCATTTTACACTCGGCATCGGGGCCTCGCGCGCGCGGGCGATATTGCCACTGGTGCTGCCCGACTATTCGCGGCGGTTCCCTGAGGTTGAGATCGACGTTGTGATGGACGACACGGTGATGCTGGCCGAAAAGCTGCGGCGCGGCAAGGTTGATCTATTCGTCGGGGTCAACGCGGAGCACGACGACGATTTTCGCTTTGAGCCGGTAGGCGATGACGATATTCGCTTGATTATTTCAGATAAGCTGCTGCGCGAGTCATTTGGCGGCGACAGTGACCGCGTTTTAAAAGAAAGCGTCGATCTGATCCGCTGGACGCATGTACCGTTTTCTCAGAATTTCAGTACAAGCTCGGCCAGCAAAATGCTGCTGGAGTTTTTGGCGCGCAATCATCTGACGCTGAAAATTCCCTACCGCATCAGCGATACCGAGACGCAGATCTCGCTGTGCGCCGCCGGCATGTGCGCCGCCTTTTGTCCGCGCATGCTGCTGCACGGCGTCTGGGCGCACAATCGGCAGTGTACGCCTGAGCAGCTGCTCCATGTCCTGCCGATCAAGGGGCTTGAGCAACGGCTGCGCATTGAGGCGGTGTCGTTAAAAGCGGCGGATATGCCTTACTATGTGGCCGAGTTCACACAGACACTGTGCCTGCGGGTGCGGGAGGCTGCCTGGCGAATGTGAGGCGAATCCGCCTGCCATCTGCCGCGGACGCTGATATAGTGGCCAAGGCGACTAATTTTATAGCGCTTTTCGCGTGTAAAGCATAGCTTTAAAGCACAAACGCTTCGCACAATTAGTCTTTGCCGATGTAATAACTAAATATGGATAATACTGTATATTATTCTTATATTTGATTTGAAAAAACAGAAAGATTTTGGTAAAATGATTAGTGAAATTCTACGCTGGAAGAATGCAATACCCTCTGGGATATCGGCGCAAACAGGCGCGGCGCCTTATGGTGGTCAGGCGCATACCGCATAATTGATACGAATACGCACCGAAAAACACCATAAAAGCCAATTGCGGGGCCTTGGTGCTTTCAGCGCGTGCCCAGTATTGAAACCTAAGACAAGCAATACGGCCACAGCGGCCACTTTAAACGGTTTGCGCTTTCGTTGACGAAAGGGAGGGTGACTATGACAGCACGCAAAATGATTTTGGTCGTTGACGACAGCAGCATTAACCGGCAGATTCTCTGCAAAATATTGTCCGACGATTACGACATTTTACAGGCGGAAGACGGTAAAAAAGCCCTGACCCTGCTTGAGCAGCACGGTGGACAAATCGCCGTCATTCTGCTTGATATTGCCATGCCCGTCATGAACGGCTATGAGTTTTTAGATGCGGTTCAGGCGCTGCCCAAATTTTCAGGTATTCCGATTATTGTAATGACACAGCACGAGGGCGAAGAAACCGAGCTGACCGCCCTGACGCTGGGTGCGTCGGACTTTTTGACCAAGCCCTACCGGCCGACCATTATCCGGCAAAGAATTGCCAATATGATTAAGCTGCGGGAGTCCGCCTCGGTCGTCAATGCGGTCGAGCGCGACCCGCTCACCGGTACCTATAACAAGGACGAGTTTTACCGGCGCGCCGAACAGATGCTCACAAGAGAGCCGCAGCGAAAGTTTTATATCCTTTCGGTCGACGTCGAACGGTTTAAGCTGGTCAACGACCTCTTTGGCACCGACGAAGGCGATAAATTGCTAAAATATATCGCCAAGCTGTTGCAGATGTGCGTTTCAGAAGAAGGCATCTGCGGAAAATTAAGCGGCGACATCTTTTTTGCCATCTTCCCTGAAGATCGCTACGAGGATCCCGAGCGCTGTATTTTTGAGTTTATGTCCAATGCCATTCGGGATTATCCGCTCAACATCAGCCTTTCGCTAAAATGCGGCGTCTACCGGGTGCGCAGCCGCAGCGTGCCGGTCAGCGTCATGTGCGACCGCGCCAAGCTGGCCGCCGATTCAATCAAGGGCAAATACGATGTCGATTTTGCCTATTATGAAGAGTCGCTGCGCGACGTGCTGCTCGCTGAACAGCAGATTATTAACGATATGAAGGCGGCTCTGCGCAATCGGGAGTTTGTTGTCTATTTTCAACCGATATATAATTTGACCACACAAAAGATGGCCAGCGCCGAGGCGCTGGTCCGATGGCGACATCCGCAAAAGGGGCTGATTTCGCCCGGTCAGTTCATTCCGTTGTTTGAAAAAAACGGTTTTATAACCGATCTTGATATTTATGTGTGGGACACCACCTGCCGCGCCATCCGCGAGTGGATCAACAACGGCTATCATGTGATACCGATCGCTGTCAATGTCTCCCGTATGGATATTTATGACCCCGGTCTTCCGGATATTTTGTTGGGCATCCTCAATAAATACGACCTGACGCCACAGCATATCAATTTGGAAATTACCGAAACGGCCTATACTGAAAATCCGGTGCAGCTTGTCAGGGCGGTGCGCGCGCTCAACGAGCTGGGTTTTATTATCGAGATGGACGATTTCGGCTCGGGCTATTCCTCGCTGAATATGCTCAGCGAGTTGCCGTTGGATATGCTCAAGATCGACATGCAATTTTTGCACAGCCACACGCAGGAAAACCGCAAGGGCAATATTTTGAATTTTATCATTAGCCTCGCCAAGTGGCTGGGGCTTTCAGTGGTGGCCGAGGGGGTTGAAACCTATGCGCAAATGGCCTTTTTACACAGCATGGGCTGTAATTTCGGACAAGGCTACTATTTCTCGCGGCCTCTGCCTCAAGCCGATTTCGGCAAGCTTTTGAACGCCGGCATACAGGACGCCGCCGCCAAGACCTCGGAATTTTTAGAATTGGTCACGCTGGAGGAGATTTGGAATCCGCTTTCGCCCTTTAATGTTATATTCGACAGCTGTATGGGGGCGATGGCGATCTACGAATATGTTGGAGAAAGCGTCAAATTCATTCGCGGGAACGCCTGCTTTTTTGAGATGCTGGGCGTCAGCCACGAAGATTTTAGCAAGATTGCCTATAAAATCATGGAGTATATTCATCCCGACGATGAGGACGCGTTTTTGACGCAGATGGCCCGGGCCCGAAGCAGTTCTGTTGAGCAGGAGGGTGTCAGCCGCTGGTACACCTCCGACAACCGCGTCGCTGTACGGTGGCTGAGCGTCCGTGTCAAAGGGTTGCATGGCACTGAGGATCGGGCGCTGCTGCTGCTCGCCATTTCGGATGTGACGCTGCGCATGCAGCTTAAAGCACAGATTGAGGGGAAGCGTTATGAGCCGGATACCCAACGCGCACTTTTTGAAGAACGCTTTGGCAGCACATCGATCGGTATGGCGCAATTTGAGGCTGGGGATCGCTTTGCCTGCCTTAATATCAACACGGCCTTGCTGCGGTTGTTGGGATTTGCCGACGCACAGGTGTTTTTTGCTCGGCCAAGATGCTTTTGCGACTTTGTTGCGCCGCCGTGGCACGACAGGATTACCGACGAGCTGTCATGGCTGGTGGGCCTTGAAGAAACGCACGCCGTCGACATGACCTATGAGCTGCTCACCGCCGATGACCGCAGGCTTTGGATTCAGAACGCCGTCTGCATTGTTGACGTTGGTACGACCCGGGTCATACAATGCGCTATGACGCTGCTGCCGCTGCCGGAACCTCATGAGATGGACAGCGTGGTCGTACAGGTCTGAAGATGGGACTTTTAAGGCTGCCGCTGATAAAAACAATGCCCGCAAGGCCTTAATCCAGTCTTGCGGGCATTGTTTTACGAGTACATACCGTTGGCTGACATGAAGTCATAGATCTGCTTGCCGTGTTGCTGCTCTTCCTTTTGGATATGGTTGAGCACGTTTCTGAGCTGCTCATCTTTAAACTCAAAGATGCAGGTGTCATACACAGATGAAACATGCTTTTCGGTCGACAGAATATCGGAGCAGAAATATTGGTCGCGCTGTTTGCCCTCGGGGTTATTGGCATACGCGGAGGAAGCGCTTGGAGTGCCGCCCGACTGCTGCTGTTGCTGGCCGGAACCGCCACTCTGCCCGCCGCCCACGGTGGGCACGGTGCCGCTCATAATCTGCTCAATCGTCTTTAGGTGGCCCTGTTCGGTCTGGCCGATCTGAGAAAGCAGATTTTTCAGCTGGCCGTCGCAAGCCTCGGACGAATACTGCGTATACTTGTCGACACAAAGTTTTTCCTGAGATTTTAAATCTTCAAGAAGCATGGTTTCTTTTTGGGTCAATGTCATAATTAATCACCTCGGCCTTAGTATTTGGCGGTGGTGATCAAATATGCATGGGTTGGCAGCTTCGTTGCCAAAACAACTTATTGGGGTTGAACTTATTATTCGGAGTGCTGGGGTTTCCTTTAAGTTTAGCCGCATACAAGCAAGATGGCGTTATCAAATCCGAGTGATAAGTCAAATTGCTGCAAAAATCCGATTGTTGGCGATTTGTTTGGCGTTCTACTGCGTTGCCGTCTTTGGCGGGCGCCGACTCGCCTTACAGACACAAAATACGCCCAACAATCCTGCTTCGATTTTTAAGTTGTTTAGCGGTATTACGCACAAAAACATCGGGCAGAATCGATGGTTAGCAAGGCGACAAGGGCTGGCGGCGCTGTTTAATAGGCGTTAAAACATTCTATAAAGTTTTGGTTTGCCTTATCCCAATTGATCACATTGAACCAATCATCAATATAATCGGCGCGCAGATTGTAGTGCTTGAGGTAATAGGCGTGCTCCCAGACGTCGATGGTCAGAATGGGGCAGAGGTTCCATGACAAAGGGGTGTCCTGATTGGCAGTGGTGATAATTTTGAGCGCCCCCGTGCTGTCCACGACCAACCACGCATAGCCCGAGCCGAACACCGACAGTGCGGCCGCCTTAAAAGCTTCCTTAAATGCGTCAAAGCTGCCGTAAATTTTGATAATCTCCTCCAACAGCATGCCCGAGGGGGCCTTGGCATTAGCCGCTGGGGTCAGGCCGTTAAAAAAGAAACGGTGGTTGTAAACGCCCCCGGCATTATTTCTGATGGTGGTCCAATTGGCCGCGGGCAGCGTTCGGGGCGGGGTCACGAGCGCTTCAAGCGGCAGCTTTTGCAGCTCCGGGTAGTTCTCGAGCGCTTTGTTTAGATTATCGACATAGGTTTGTAAATGCCGGTTGTGGTGCAGCTCCATCGTCTTAGCGTCGATGAACGGCTCCATCGCGTCGAAGGCGTAGGGCAACGGCAGATTGACGAATTTGTAGAAATCGTTTGTATTTTGTGCATTGTTCATACTGCTCTCACCGCCATAATTCTTAAAATTTTGAGCCATAAAGATCGTACAATAATAACCGTCAAGGGTTTGAGGCGGGCATGTCGACACTGTTTTCGCACGCCTGCCGCACAGCGGCCCACCATTTAAAATTTACGGGATTGTTTGCATTTATATGCATATGGCAGGCCAATAATATAGGACAAAGAAAAGAGGTGGCAGCATGAGAATTCCAAATCATATCGCCCTGATTCCCGACGGCAACAGGCGTTGGGCTCAAAACGCCGGGTTAAAAAAGCATGAGGGCTACAGCCGGGGACTGCACCCGGGGGTGGCCTGCCTACGGGCGGCGCAGCGGTACGGGGTGCGGGAGCTTACTTATTACGGCTTTACGACCGACAACTGCAAAAGACCGCCGGTTGAGGTGGGGGCTTTTTCCGAGGCTTGCGTCGAGGCGGTGCAGCTGATTCAGCAAGAAAACGCCGATCTGCTTGTGGTGGGCAACACCGAATCGCCGATGTTCCCGCCCGCGCTTTTGCCCTATGCCAAAGAAAGAATGGCCTTCGGCAGCGGCATCACCAAAGTCAATTTTCTCGTCAACTACGGCTGGGAATGGGACTTAGGGGATATGCACACAACGGCGAATAACCGCAACGCCATCATGCAAGGGCTGCGGTCAAAGGAGATTTCGCGCATCGATCTCGTGATTCGATGGGGCGGGCGCAAACGGCTCTCAGGGCTGTTGCCGGTTCAGAGCGTCTATGCCGATATCTACACGATCGATGCGATGTGGCCTGATTTTGATGACGAACAGTTCAAACAGGCGCTCGCGTGGTATGATATGCAGGACGTCACACTGGGCGGATAGACGGGCGCGGGGGTCTTTAAAACCGTGGGGGTGTGGTCGCTTTAAAGGGGCTATCGGTAATGGGGCAAACGATTTTAGGTTACACTGTATCACTAAATTAAATTTCCTGAAAATAACAGGGGTTTAAGATCGCAAAAGCTTGTCATATTTTATCAAATGTTGTAACATTGCTACAATTAAGCGACTAAAAACAAAAAAGTAATACTTCGTTCAAAAAAATGCAGCGCATTGCACAATATTCTATTGACAAAAAAAGAAAACCGGTATAACATTAGGACTATTGAAGGAAATATTTTGGAGGCAGTATGGCGGTGGAGTCGGCACAGC
>JAEWBS010000127.1 GCA_023391005.1 Bacillota bacterium
GGCGATTTTTTCGCCATGCGGTTCTTTGCCATAGTTTTGATTCACCTCATAAAGAAATTTCTCTCAGCCGTTATAAAGGCATTTAACGCAGATCAGTATAGCACAATTTGAACATGTTGAAAAGTAAAAAAGGATTAAAATACAAACAAAATGACATATTACCATCAATAAATAACTTTTTCAGATGATCGGAGCATTTTTGGGCCCATAATGCAGGCATAAGGATGAGTTGCACGCCTTGCGCCGCGACCGTGCACATGTATATATGCATGTACAAAATCTCTGTCTCGCAGCAAGAACAACGGGTACTGCTCTATCGCCGGGTCGGCATACTTGCATCAGTCGGCAGGCGATTTCACTGGGAATTGTTGGCGTAATCCAGCACAATTATACCGGCGAAACAGCTTTGCGGATATGGATATATGTTCAATAAAACAGCCGCCGCGCTTTGCAGCGCGGCGGCAGCCTTGTGGGCGGCGGTGCTGGACATCTAAAGCACCACGAGGTTTGCCACCCGCCAGCCGTTTTGGCCCAGTACAAAATACATCGTATATTTTGATGGGTAGGTATATTCCCGCCGCCCCATCTTAATCCAATAGTCAAACGCAATATCGCAAGAGACATGGCGCGCGTCGTAAGCGTGCCAGTTTGAAAATACGGCATTTTTAAAAGCGTATTGCTCGTGCGCATTGTACCAGCCGTTATAAAACTGCTTTAAATAGGTGTAATATTGCGACTCGGGCAGAAAATAAGGCAGCACCTCGTCGAGCGTGGCGTCGTTGGTAATATATTTAGCATAGGCGCAGGCGGCCTGCGCGCCAAACTCAGAGAGCTGAGCCACCACGGGCGCGCTGGGGGAGAGGCCGACCGAAATGCTGTTTTGAGACTGCGTTACCGTACCTGAGAGACCGTTGGCGTCGGACGCCGCAATTTCCGGCAGCAAAAAAAGGCCGTCAAAACGGTAGACCTTTGCCGCTTCGGGTGCGAGCGCGTCAGGCAGCCTGCCAAAGGGGGTTTCGGCCTGAGCGGTCTCGCTCGGCGCGCTGTCATCCGGCGCAATACCGTTGACGGTGAGCTGCACGGCAGGGGGCGCTTGAACGGTGTAACTTTGCGGCGCCGGTAAAAGCAGCTCAAGTCTGTCGGCGGTCCAAAGTGCCATGTCGCCGCGCGGTTTAGCATCCTTTTGGCAACGCAGCGAAAGCGTCGCCACCGGCTTGTCGCCGCAGACGATCTGCCAGCGGTTTTCGCTGCCGCGCGAGACCGAAAATGCGCCGTCGCCATAGCTTGCTTGGGCCGCCCGGCCAAAATGCTCGGCTGTTTCAAACCTTGAAAGCGGTATTTGCCCCAGCCGGATAAGCTCGGTATAGCGTTTTTCTTCAAAGAGCGACAGCACGCTCCGAACAACGTATTCCGGGCGCGAATGTTCATAGGCCAGCGCCATATTATAGACCCGCAACATACCGCCGACCGCGAGCGCCGCGCAAAACGCGTGCAGCATCAGCGCAAAAATTATAAAAACCGAGTTGGTGACCGAACGGCTTTTGGCAGTCATGACGCCACCTGCCTTACCAGAATGGCGGTCGGCAGCTTGCGCGACCCGTAGAGCGAGGCGCAGATGTTGAGAATCTCGCCGTCATAGACCATCAGTGTCGAGGAGCCGCCATCGAGGTTAGCCGCGTTGACCGCGCCATACTTAAGCATAATATCGATAAGATCTTTATAGTTTGCGCCGATACTGTGGGCCTGTCGGCCGTCGAGCACGAGCAGCAGCACCGCGCCGTCGGCCCGCTGGCCGATGGCGGTGCGCGGGTTTAAGCCGCCGCCGGTGCCGAGAATGTCGGCGGGTTTGCCGTTGACGATGAGCGGCGGTGTGATAAAGCTGACCGCGTCGCGCACGCCGCGCGCGAGTGCCTGCGCCCCGGTCATTGAGCCGACCACGAGTTTATTCTCGCGGTCAAAGCCGATCAGAATGGCGTAGGCTGCGGCGTCGCCGTAGGTGAGCACGCCGTTTTGAATGACGAGGCCCAACGGGGTGCCGCCGTTGCCGACGCCGTTTTCATCCTCAAAGCCGCCCGCGTTGATCCCGGCGGCAGCACCGTCGCGCTTGACCATTTCCTCGACGCGAAGGCCGCCGCTCTCAAGCCCAAACGCCGCAGGCGTGGCGACGTAAAGCCGCGAGGGGTCGTTGACAATCATCATTTTACCCTTGAAGGTCGGGCCGGAGATATCCTCGACGGTGATGCCGCTCAGATCCAAACGGTCGCTCGCGCCGGGAATCTGCACCAGCCGCGAATCGGTCACCGTATCGGATACCGCCACGGCATTTTTCGCAAGGATAGACTCGATCTCCTCATCCGAAAGATAAAGACGTGCCACGAACTTAGCGGCGCTTGTCTCCATCACGGTGGCAACGGCGAGGTCGCGCGCGGCGGGTGACGGTCCGCGAAAAAGGATGGCGGCGGCGCCGAACAGGAAGAACAATCCCCAGAACAGCAAAATGCCAAGGCATATAAAACTTTTTTGAAGAATGCCCTTTGCCATATGCTGGCGCGGCCCCCTTTGCGGTGTTATTTGTTTTGTTCTGAGAATACCCAGCGGCGCTGGATGTTAAAGCTGATAAAAAACAGCAGCGTATCGACAATAATTTTGGCGAGCATCGAGCTGCCGCCGATGATCAGCGTCAGCCCCCAGACGCCTGCCCACGAACAGAACAGCTGGCAGGCGCATAGCAGATAATAGCGCGGCAGCGCGCGAGAAAGGGCGCTTTCGCTGCCGAATACCGCCCGACGGTTGAGCCAAAAGTTAACGGCCGATGAAATCGCGCGGGCAACGATGGTTGCGGCCAGCACCCGTTCGCGCAGCGGGAGTGCGTGAAACAGCGTGACAGCCAGCCCGTAGCAGCCGACGTCGAGCGCGGCGCTGACGACAGATGAAAACGCAAAGGCCAAAACCAGCCGCAGAATGCTCAATGAATCGAAAATGGCGTGAAAATGCGAGGAGGCATTTTCCTCAAGATATATGGTCCGAATGCCGATTTCATGCATCGGTATGCGGTTTTTATGCAGATAAAGCAGCATGTTGGTCTCAAAATCAAAGCGCTCGCCCGATAAGGTGAGAAGCCCCGGCAGCAGCTGGCGCGGAATGCCCCGCAGGCCGGTCTGAGTATCGGAGATTTTACGGCGGCAGAGCAGCCAGAAAACGAGGGCGCTCAGGCGGTTGCCAAAGCGGCTGCGCGCCGGCACCTCAGGCTGCGAAAAATCGCGCACGCCTAGTATCAGGGCCGAACCGTCATTGATAAGCGCTGTCGCCACCGCTGCCACATCGTCGGAGTGGTGTTGGTTATCACCGTCCACCGTCACCACGCCGACGCAGTCGGCACGATGTTCTAAAATGTACGAAAAGGCGGTTTTAAGCGCCCGGCCCTTGCCGCGGTTTACGTCATGGGACAGCACGGTGCAGCCGGGCAGCGCGGCGACCAACTCAAAATATCGAATCTTGTCAGCGGCGCTTCCGTCATTGACAACAATCAGATCGTTGAATCCATGTGAAATTAAGCCCTCGACGACAGCCAACAGCTTATCGTCGGGGTTTAAAGAGGGGATTACAACCGCAATTTTATCAAAAGCCGGCATAGACGTCAAATTCTCCTGTTTTTATAGATGACATAGAGCAGTACGGCCACCAGCAGTCCGGTGACAGAAAGCGCTAAGGCCAGCGGCGAGCCGACAAAGGCAAACAGCCGGTCGTTTTGTGCCTCAGGCAAATACATAGCCTTGTTCTTGTCTGGCGCGGGTGGGTCGGCGGGCGCGGTGTCGGTTAAAACGGGCGGCGGCTCAGGCGTTGGCTCGGGTTGCTCGGCGCGCAGCGTAATATGCTCAAAAAGATCGTTTTGGGTATCAGCCCCCACCGTCGAGCGGTAAAGGCCGAGTTTGCGGCAGTCGTAGGGGCCGGACTGCTCCACTGAAAAATAAGTCTGCTGCGATTTGTGCGCGGCAAAGCCGAGCTGCGCCGCTTCAAACAGTGTCAGCCCGATGAGCGGTTCGCGCGGCGTGTCGTCGTTGGTTATGGGCGTATTAAGATCTAAAACAATCGTATTCTCTTCATAGAGGTGCAGATATAGCTTTGGTACATCCCATCCGCCAGGCGTTGCCGCCGCCTGTGCCACAGCCTTGGTCAGTGTGTGGGCGTTTAAGCGGTGCGCGCCGTGGCCGTATTCGCCGTTTAAATCGTGCCCGACAATGACCTGCGGACGAAAGCGGTCGATCAGCGAAAGCTGATAGTCTAGAATCGCCTGCTCGTCGTAAATGGTCTTTGCATGCTCAAGCGAGTCGCTGTAAATGTCAGGGAAATCGGGAATGACGGGGTAACGGTTGACGCCGACTGCCCAAAGACCATTTAACAGCTCGTGCGGGCGGTAGTATTCGCCGTTGTGGTTGACCATATACGCCACCTGCGTCACACAACCGGGGGTGGCCGCAGCCGTCGCCAGCGCGCCGCCGAGATAAAGATGCTCGTCGTCGGCGTGGGTGGGCAGCACTAAAATATCACAATCACCCTCGGCGGGCTGCCAGAGCTGCACCCAGTCGGGGATATTCGAGCCGCCCAGCGCCACGGCGTCACAGAGCGTGGCGGGTCCCTCCCAGGTCAGTGTGACGGTGTCGCCGGTCGCGCCGGCCAGATTGACCCACTCATGCAAAAAGCCTTGCGCTTCTATCGGCGCGAGCCCTTCTGCCGTAACGGTGCAGCGCTGTGGCACGGGGGCGTCCCAGATCAGATAAAGGCTTGATATTTCACCGGGGGCGCCGCTTTTAAGCGTCAGGCTGCCGCCGTCTTTAAAAGTGCGCTTGGTCGTGCGGTTGTTGTCTTTGAACATCCAGCTTTCGCCGCCGTCTGAGACGGTCATCTCGGGAGAAAGCACTACCGCAGGCGCAGCCGTTGCCGAAGAAAACAGTGCCAGCGCCAGCGCCGTGCCCAGCGCGGCAAAAAGTGTCGGACCTTTGCGCATACAGCACCCCTCCTTTTGATTTTAAGCCGTCCTACATTGTAGCATTGCTATTATATAAAGTATAGCGATTATAGCGTTTCGATTGCAAAGAATTTTAAAAAATTTACAGGCGTTTTGTTTTAATGTAAAAATTTGGCGCATTGACAAACGGTTTCTTCAAAAGCTATAAGCGTCAAACAGGAGATTTGTCAATAGTTTTTTGCGGCTGTCGCTGTGCAGCTTTTTGAAGCATGCGGCAAACAAGAATCAAATTTGCGAGTAAATTGGGATTATAAAGCCGATTTTTGGCGAATGTGGTCACATAAAAAAAGAAATTTTGAAGCAAAATTAGCTATTGATTTTTTTATGCCCGCCACTTATAATGGAATAAAAGTGGTGAAGAGTGGTAAATGGGGGTATGTATTCCCTCTAAGTGGTGAAAGGAGGGATGCACAATGCTCATCGGCGAGTATCGGCACAGTATCGACGCCAAGGGCAGAGTGAGCTTTCCTTCCAAGCTGCGCGAGGATCTCGGCGACTCTTTCATCATTACCAAGGGGCTGGATAACTGCCTGTTTGTTTATCGCATGAGCGAATGGGACAAACTTGTGGAACAGACAGCCTCGCTGCCCATCAGCAAGGCGCGTGCCATCCAGCGGTTTATCTTCGCGGGCGCGGTGTGCGTCGAGCCGGATAAGCAGGGGCGTGTGCTCATCCCGCAGGCGCTGCGCGACTATGCGCAGCTCACCGAAGAGGTGGCGGTTGTGGGTGTCTCAACCCGCGCTGAGATCTGGGATGCTGCCAGATGGGATAAATCTAACGCTGAGCTCACCAGCGAGCTGGTGGCCGAGGCGATGGACGAACTCGGCTTTTAAAACACTCCCCCACAAGGGGCGTGATCGAAAATATCCCGGTTGAACTTATTATTCGGATGCGGGGCAACCTTAATTCCAGCCGCCCGCAAGCAAAAATGGCATTATCAATCCGAGCGATAGGTTAAGCTGCTGTAAAGGAGCGTTGCGCCATGGCGTTTTCGCATAAGCCGGTTCTGCTTAACGAAACGATCGACAGCTTAAATATAAAGCCCGACGGCATCTATATCGACGGTACGGCGGGCGGCGCGGGGCACTCGAGCGAGATTGCCAAGCGTCTGACCACCGGCAGACTGGTTGCGGTGGACAAAGATCCCGATGCGATCGCCGCCGCGACCGAGCGGCTGGCCCCGTACCCTTGCGCCACTGTGGTGCAAAATGATTTTCGCAACATCGATCAGGTGGCGAGCGCCTTGAATATTGTCAAGGTAGACGGCGTGCTGCTTGATCTGGGTGTTTCTTCCCATCAGCTCGACGCGGTGCAGCGCGGTTTTTCTTACAACCAAGACGCACCACTCGATATGCGTATGGCGCAGGCCGGTATCAGCGCCAAGGACGTCGTCAACAGCTACGCCGAGCGCGACCTCGCCCGTATTCTCAGCGAATACGGCGAAGAACGATTTGCCGCTCGCATCGCACGGGCCATTGTGGCCCGCCGCGAAAAGGCCGAGATTCAGACGACGACCGAGCTGGCCGAGATTGTTAAACTAGCGATTCCCGCAGCGACACGGCGCGAGGGCGGTCACCCGGCCAAACGCAGCTTTCAGGCAATCCGCATTGAGGTCAATGGAGAGCTGGCTTCCTTGGATTGCGCGCTTGACAACGCTTTTAAGCTGCTGACACCGGGTGGAAGACTCTCAGTGATCACCTTCCATTCGTTGGAGGACCGTATTACGAAGCGCCGGTTCGCTGCTTTTGCAGAGGGATGCACCTGCCCTGTGGATTTTCCCGTTTGTGTGTGCGGTAAAACACCACGGGGCAGGCTTGTCTCCAAAAAGCCTATTATAGCGGGCGAAGAAGAATTGGCTGAAAACAACCGCAGCCACAGCGCAAAGCTGCGGGTGATTGAGAAAATCAAGGACTGATAAACAACGCGGCAGGGAGGTGAAGCGGCGTGGCCAAATCGAATCTGGCTTACGATTTTGACAAGCTTGAGCAGCATTATGCCGCTCCGGGCGCCGCCAAGGTCAAGCAGCCGCCTGAGCTGCGTGTGGTCGAAAACCGCAACGCCGGCGCCAATGCCGTCATGCTGCGCGGCGCGGCAATTTTTGTCGTGATACTCGGCATTGTCTGCGCGATCCTTTACAACAACATGATTCTCACTGAACTGACCAGTCAGATCGAGGACGCCGAAGCGCAATTTGAGATGCTCAAAAACGAAAACCGCCTGATGCAGGTGGCGCTTGAAGGTAAAACCTCGCTGCGCGCCGTGCAGGAAATTGCGGAGGGCCAGTTGGGTATGGCCAAGGTTGAGGGCTATCAGGTGCAGTATATCGATCTAGGCGAGGGCGACCGCGTTGTGCTGGCGCGCGCACCGCAGTTAGGGCTGGCGGATCATATTCATATGGCATATCGCTCCGTTTTGGAATACCTTGGATTTTAAAAAAATAGACTATTTAATGCCCGAAGCTGTTTTAATGATTCAAATGCACCGCCTGCGGCGATGTGCGAATTAAAAACATCTGCGATATTTTTAATAAAAACGCGCCGCCTAGCGGCGAGGCGCAGTTAAAAATGTCTGCGACATTTTTAATGAATCCGGCGACGGCGCAGTGGCGTCTAAAAACGCAATAGAGTGAAAACGACGGAGAGTTAAGTCAGCAGATGCCTTAGCTCTTTGTTTCTTTTCACCGCATATTCGACGGCAATCGTCAGGAGGCAGCATGGCAAAACCGGTGAGCAGTAATTCCATGAAGATTAAAATGAATATTGTTCTGGCGGTTATGATTACGCTTGGATTTTGTAGTTTAATAGGCAGGCTTTATTATCTTCAGCTTGTGGATTTTGAAGAAAACCGAACGCGCGCGCTGCGCCAGCAGCTGCGTCCGACCACCATCGCGGCTCAGCGCGGCACCATCTATGACCGCAATATGAAAACACTGGCGGCCTCGGCCACCGTGTGGTCGGTAATCATTTCCCCCGCCGAGATCAATTCGGACGAGGAACTCAATAAAATCGCGGACTTTTTAGCGCCGCTTTTAGCGCTTGACCGCGACAAAATTATGCAGCGCGGACAGAAAAGATCGAGCTATTACGAAATTATCAAGCAGCGGGTTGAGCAGGCGCAGGCCGACCAGATTACGGCCTTTTCGCTCGATAATAAGCTCAGCTGCATCCATCTGATCCCCAACAGCAAGCGTTATTACCCCTATGGCAGTTTGGCTTCGACCGTGTTGGGCTTTACGACCAACGACAATACCGGTGCTTACGGGCTTGAGTCAAAATACGAAAAGGTGCTTGCGGGTACGCCGGGCATGGTCGTTTCGGCCAAGAACGCTAAGAGCGGCAATATGCCGTCCTCTTACGAGCGGGAATATGACCCGATCAACGGCAACTCGCTGGTACTGACCATCGATGAGGTGGTTCAGCACAGCCTCGAGCGCCATCTCGAAACGGCGGTCATCGAGCACAACGTACATAACCGCGCGACCGGCATTGTCATGGATGTTAACACCGGCGCGATTCTCGGTATGGCCACCAAGCCGGACTTTGACCCGAACGAACCCAACGAGATTTACGATGCCAGAACGCGCGCTCAGGTTGAAAACTTTGCGAACGACCCGGCGATGCTGGCAAAGCTCGCGTCAATCACCGACAGTAACGAGCGCGCCAAGGCGCTCGAAGAGGCCCGCAAGGAGGCGCTGGGCAAGGCGCAGTTTGAACAGTGGCGCAATAAGGCGATCTCCGACCCCTATGAGCCGGGCTCGGTCTTTAAAATCATCACCTCGGCTATGGCGCTCGATTTAAACGTCGTTAAACCGACGGGGCAGTATTTTACCTGCCCGGGCTTTCACATCGTCGCGGGGCGGCGCAAGGCTTGCTGGAAAGCGGCGGGCCACGGCACCATCAACTTTACCGAGGCGGTCAAATTCTCCTGTAACCCTGCGTTTATGATGGTGGGCGCGCTGGTCGGCCCCCGGAATTTCTATGATTATTTCGATCGCTTCGGCCTTCGGGAGGCGACCCGCATCGATCTGCCGGGTGAGGCGGACGGCATCTTTTACGACTACGCGACGCTTGCCAAAGAGTCGGGCGAGGAGCTGGCCTCCTCCGCTTTCGGCCAGACCTTTAAGGTCACGCCGATACAGATTGTCTCAGCCGTTTCGGCTGCGGTCAACGGCGGCAGGCTGATGCAGCCCTATGTCGTTAGCCAAGTGCTTGACCCCGAGGGCAATGTCCTCTCAACGACCGAGCCGATTGCTAAAAGGCAGGTTATCAGCGAGGAGACCTCAAAGGTGCTCGGCGGCATTATGGAGCATGTGGTCGGCGACGCCGACGGCTCGGGCCGTTTTGCCTATGTGCCGGGTTTCCGCGTCGGCGGCAAGACCGGCACCAGCGAAAAGCTCGACGCCAAGGAGGACGGCGAGGTCACCAAGCGCATCTCCTCCTTTTTGGGGGTCGCGCCCTCTGATAATCCGCAGATTTGCGTGCTGGTCATCCTCGACGAGCCGCATATGCAAAACGTTTATGGTTCAATTATCGCGGCGCCGGTCGTCGGTGCTATTATGGCCGACGTGCTGCCGTATTTAAACGTCGAGCCGCAATATACCGACAAGGAGCTCGCCGAGCTTGAGGTCGAAGTGCCCGCCCTTGCGGGGCAGATGGTGCACGACGCGATTGCACAGTTGACGGCCAAGAGCCTTAAATACAAAATGGTTGGGGAGGGCACGACGGTAACGCGCCAGCTTCCCGCCGCCAAAGAGGTTTGCCCCAAGGGCAGCACGGTCATACTCTATACAGATCAGGCGGCACAAAGCGGCAGCATCGCCGTGCCCAACGTATTGGGCATGTCGGCACAGCAGGCCAACCGCACGCTGCTCAACGCGGGGCTGAATATTCGCCTTGCGGGGGATGGCGTTGAAAACGCACAGAGCATGGCCATCAGTCAGGAACCCGCCCCCGAGACCATGGTGGATGAGGGTGCAGTGATTACCGTCACTTTTGCGGCCCCCGACTGAAAGCCATTTCCAACAGGCCCGCAGGCGGCTTTTGAAAGGAGAGATGCGCGATGAAGCTTTCTCAATTATTCAACGACGTGAAAACCGGCGCGCTGCTGCCCGATATTGATGTCGGGCACATTTGCGCCGATACGCGGCAGGTCTCGTCGGGCGCCGTGTTCTTCTGCCTAAACGGTTTTACGAACGACGGGCACGATTACGCCCAGAAAGCGCTTGAGCAGGGGGCTGCCGCTGTGGTGGCCGAGCGCGATTTAGGGTTGGGCGAGCGGCAGATTTTAACGCCCGATACCCATGCGGCTTATTCGCTTTGCTGCGCCAATCTGTTTGGCAACCCGCAGCGCAAAATTAAGCTGGTCGGCGTCACCGGCACCAACGGCAAAACGACGGTGACCCACCTGATACGCGACGTGCTTGAAGGCTTCGGCCACAAAACCGGCCTGATCGGCACGATTGAAACCGACGTCGGCGGCACCCATTTCCCCGCTAAATATACGACGCCCGAGCCGCTGACCTTCTATTCGTTGCTCGACCAGATGGTGCAGGCTGGGTGTGAATACGCCGTGATGGAGGTTTCCTCCCACGGGCTGGATCAAAAGCGGGTCGCGGGCTGCCGCTTTGCGGTGGGCGTGTTTACAAACCTCACGCAGGATCATCTTGATTACCACAAGACGATGGAGGCCTATTATCAGGCTAAAAAAAGCCTGTTCCCGCTCTGCGATCAGGCGGCGGTCAACATCGACGACCCCTACGGCAGACGGCTGATGGATGAAATAACCGAAGCCGGCGGCGCGGCCAAAAGCTTCTCGACCCGGCTCGACGCGGCGGATTATACCGCCAAAAGCATCGTCATGCGTGCCGACGGCACGTCGTTTGCCTTCGTGGGCAGCGGGTTGATCGCGCGGGTCAAATTCCCGGTGCCGGGCGAATTCTCAGTCTCAAACGCAATGGCGGCCATCGCGGCCTGTCTGGCGCTCGGACTTGATCTGCAAAAAATAGTCACGCTCTTAGGCGTGAGCCGGGGCGTACCGGGCCGGTTTGAGGTGCTCGACACTAAAACGCCCTTTACGGTCATCCGCGACTACGCCCACTCGCCCGACGCCATCGAAAAGATTTTGCAGGCGCTGCGGGCGGTGACCAATAAAAAGATTATGATTCTGTTCGGCTGCGCGGGCAACCGCGACCGAAAAAAACGCCGCCTGATGACCGAGGCGGCGGCAAGACTCGCCGATTTTGTGGTGCTGACCTCCGACAACCCGAGGAATGAGGACCCGCTGCAAATTATCGAGGACGCGAAGCCCGGCCTGCTCGAGCACAATGTGCCGCATATCATCATCCCCGACCGCTATGAAGCGATTAAATGGGCGCTTAAAAACTGCGCGCCGGGTGATACGCTGCTGCTGGCGGGCAAGGGGCATGAGGACTATCAAGTGCTGGCGCACGGAACGATTCATTTTGACGAGCGCGAAATTGTCGCCGAGCTGCTGGAAAAACAAACGGAGGAATAAAATCGGTGCAGAAGCTAAAGCTGTCGCAGATTGCCCGGGCGCTGGGCGCAGAACTATCCTATGATACAGATATTTGCGAGGTTGTGACCGATTCGCGTCAGGCAAAAACGGGCACACTATTTGTCGCCATTTGCGGCGAGCATTTAGACGGCAATCGTTTTGCCGCCTCGGCGCTTCAAAACGGGGCCGAGGCCGTCGTGGTCGGCACGCTGCTGGAGGGGGTTGACCCCAAGCGGGCCATCGTCGTCCCCGATACCAAGCGGGCGCTGATTAAAATCGGTGGGCTGTGCCGTCGGCTGTTTAACATTCCGTTTGTCGGCGTGACCGGCAGCGTGGGTAAAACGACGACCAAGGAGTTTATCCACGCGGTGCTAAGCAGCAAATATCACACCCATAAGAACGCGGGCAACCAGAATAACGAGATCGGCGTGCCCAACACGCTGTTTGCGCTCGAGCCTGAGCACGAAGCCGCCGTCATTGAGATGGGTATGAGCGGCTTTGGTGAGATACGCGATTTGACCACCGAGATTCGTCCCTCGGTCGGCGTTATTACGACCATCGGCGTCTCCCATATCGAGCAGTTGGGCAGCCGCGAGAATATTCTAAAGGCAAAGCTTGAGCTGCTCGAGGGCATGCCAGACGGCGCGCCGCTGTTTTTATGCGGCGACAACGAATATCTCAACACCGTGAAAGAGCCGCGCCTGTGCATCTACCGCTACGGTGTCACAAACCCCGAATGTGAGCTGCGCGCCTCTGATATCACTCAGACCGACGGGAGCACGCACTTTATCATCAGCTCGCCCTGGGGCGAGCACAGCGCCGTAATTCCGGTTGTCGGACAGCACAACGTGCTCGACGCGCTGGCGGCCTTTGGCGTCGGCTGCGTCATGGGGTTAGACCCCGAGCAGGCCGCCGCAGCGCTCGCCAATTATCTACCGGTGGGCATGCGCCAGAAGGTGGTGCCTTTTAAGGGCATGGTCGTGGTCGAGGACTGCTACAACTGTTCCCCCGACTCGCTCAAGGCAGCGGTGCTGGCGCTGGCTTCTTACCCCTGCACCGGCAGGCGGATTTTAGTCCTTTCCGACATGCTGGAGCTTGGCGAGAACGCCCCGGCCATGCACCGCGACTGCGGCATGTTCATCGCCCGGCAGGATATCAACCTGCTTTTGGCCTGCGGCCCGCTATCGGAGCAGACGGTGCTCGGCGCCGACAAGGCCGGTATGGAGCGCTGCTGTCACTACGACAGCAAAGAGCGGCTGGCGCAGGAGCTGATCAAGGCGGTGCGCCCCGGGGATGTCATCTGGTTTAAGGCCAGCCGGGGTATGCGGCTTGAGGACGTCATCCAACAGCTTTACGGCAAAGGAGAAAATGTGTGAACAGCTATTTGTTTTTGTCGGCGGCGCTGTCTTTCGGAATAACCGCCCTTCTGGGCATCTGGATCATCCCGTATTTAAGAAGGCTTAAATACGGCCAGACCATTCTCGATATCGGCCCGAACTGGCACAAGAATAAGCAGGGTACCCCGACGATGGGCGGCCTGATGTTTATTGCCGGCGTGCTCTGCGCCGTTTCGGCCGCCTTTTCGGCGGCGGTGATCAACCACCCCGAGCTGTCGGAGGGGTACCACCGCATCCTCAACACCCGGTTGGTATCGGGGCTTTTGATGGCGCTGGGCTTCTCGCTCATCGGTTTTGCCGACGACTATGTCAAGGTGGCCAAAAAGCAGAACCTTGGCCTGACCGCCGGGCAGAAGCTCATCGTGCAGTTTATCGTGGCGGGGCTGTATCTCTGGAGTCTCTATGCCGCAGGAGACAGCTCAACGACGCTGATCATCCCGTTTATCGGCCAGTGGAATCTTGGCATGGCCTATTATCCGCTTTGCGCGGTCGGCATCGTCTACATCGTCAATTCGGTCAATCTGACCGATGGGCTCGACGGACTTGCCGCCTCGGTGACCTTTATGGCAGCCACCGGTTTTTTGATGGTGGCGTCGGCGCTGGGCTTTTTTCAGATCAGCCTGATGGCGGCAGCGGTCGCGGGCGGCTGTATCGGCTTTTTGATCTATAACTTTTATCCGGCCAAGGTGTTCATGGGCGATACCGGCTCGATGTTCTTGGGCGGCTGCGTCGTGGCCATGGCCTTTGGCGTGGGGCTGCCGCTGATTCTGGCCTTCACCGGCTTTATCTACATCTGTGAGTCGATGTCGGTTGTGCTTCAGGTCATCAGTTTTAAAACGACCGGCAAACGCATCTTCAAAATGAGCCCGATCCATCACCATTTTGAGATGTCGGGCTACAGCGAGGTACAAATTGTCTTCGCTTTTTCGTTTATTACGCTTTGCGGCGCATTATTTGCCTTTTTTGCGGCAAAAAATATTTAAAGCATCGTTAATTAACGCTAAAAGCGTCGTCCTTGTATTTGCGAGCTATTTTTCGTGATGCAGACGGACAATGAAGGGCAGGCAGGCTGTCACCTGCCGGGGAAGACAACGCAGCAGCATAGAAAATATCGTGATTGAATTTATGATTCAGATGCTTGGCTAGTCTTTAAACGCAACCGCATGCAAGCAGTATGACATTATCCATTAGAAGAATGCGTTACGCCGCTATAGTCCGCAAAGACGGGATGACGGTGGGGTAATCGGCGGTATTATTAATTTCTAAGCAAGGGGTGGGCCGATGGCAGAAAAATCTTCTCCGACGCCAAAACGTACAAAAGTAATCTATGGGCCGATGGATACCACCTTTCTGGTCATTGTGCTGGTGCTGGTGTCGCTGGGCCTGATCATGATGTTCTCGGCCAGTTATGCCAACGCCTTTTATTTAAAAAACAACTCACTTTTTTATATATCGCGTCAATTGCCGTTTGCGCTGATGGGCGTCACGATTATGATCATGGCGTCACATGTCGATTACCGCATCTTTAAACCGCTGTCGCTGCCGCTTTACGGGGTGACGCTTGTGCTGCTGGTCGTCGTGCTGTTCATGCCGCCGCTCAATAACGCACGGCGTTGGATCTTTATCGGCCCTTTAAACTTTCAGCCCTCAGAAATTGCAAAGTTCGCGGTTGTCATTTTATTCGCGTCGCTGATCTGCGTCAATTTTCAACAGATGAAAACGGTTCGCTACGGCATCCTACCGTTTATAGCGGCGCTAGCGCCGATTGTGCTGCTCATGATCAGAGAACCGCATCTGTCCGGCACCGTGCTGATTCTCTCGCTGGGCATTGTGATGATGTTCATCGGCGGCACCGACGCGCGTTGGTTCGCGGCGGGGGCCATTGTGGCGACGATCGGCATTGCGGCGGTCATCTTTAACCCCGACCTGCTCACATCGTTGGCGCATTATGCGGGCGACCGCGTTGAGGTTTGGCTTGACCCGTTTTCTGACCCGAAGGATAAGGGCTTTCAGACGGTGCAGTCGCTCTATGCCATCGCTTCGGGCGGGCTGATGGGCACCGGCATCGGCGCTTCGCGCCAGAAATATCTCTACCTGCCCGAGCCGTATAACGACTTTATCTTCGCCATTGTCTGCGAGGAGCTGGGCTTTGTCGGCGCGACGCTGATCATCTGCCTGTTTGCGCTGCTCGTCTGGCGCGGCTTTGTCATCGCCGCGCGCTGCCCCGACCGGTTTGGCGCGCTCGTAGCGGCGGGCCTGACCGCGCAGGTGGGCATTCAGACGCTCTTAAATATCGCGGTGGTTACCAACTCGGTGCCCAACACCGGCATCAGTCTGCCGTTTTTCTCCTACGGGGGTACCAGCCTTTTGATGCTGTTGGGTGAGATGGGGGTCATTCTCTCAATCTCGCGCACGGCGGCCATTCAAAAAGTATAGCAATTGCCAAGCCTAAAAGCACAAGCGGCTTACCGCGGGATTTTTTGCCCCGCCGAGTTGTCTCCCGCACTGGGTGGCATTCCGTTTTATCCTCTGTCTTGTGGGATAAAATTTCCTGCAAGCCGCCTTGTTTTAGGCTTGGCAAATGACCGGTCCCGTAAATTCCATGACATCACGACGGCTGTCCGGCCTTTGAAGCCCGACGGCGGAAACGGAGCACGCCATGAAGATCTTGTTCGCCTGCGGCGGCACCGCAGGGCATATTAATCCCGCGCTTTCGGTCGCCGATTCGCTTTGCAGCCGCTACCCGGGCACCGAGGTGCTTTTTGCGGGCAATCCGGGCGGCATGGAGTCAAAGCTGATTCCAAAGGCGGGCTATCCCTTCGCCCCGATCGAGATCGCGGGCATACAGCGCAAGCTCACCGGCGAAAATATCCGGCGCAACGTCCGGGCGCTCTATCTGTTGGCGAGAAGCGGCCCGCGCGCGGCTAAAATTATCCGGGATTTTGAGCCCGATATCGTCATGGGCACCGGCGGCTATGTCAGCGGACCGGTCGTGCGCAAGGCGCATCAGATGGGAATCAAAACGATGACCCACGAGCAAAACGCCTTTCCGGGTGTGACGACCAAGCTGCTGGCCGCCGATGTGGACAGGCTGCTGCTCGCGATGCCAGAGGCCCAAAAGCATTTGCATCTCAAAGATCCCTCCAAGCTTAGAGTGACCGGCAACCCGGTTCGCGAGGCGATTTTCTCAGCCGACCGCGAGCTTTCGCGCATGCGGCTCGGGGTAGAGGACAGGGTTTGCATCTTGTCGTTTGGCGGCAGTCTGGGCGCGCGCAGAATCAACGAGGCAATTGCCGACGTTATGTGCTGGCACCAGAGTAGCGGAAAAATCCATCACATTCACGCCACCGGCAGCTATGACTATAAGGATTTTCTCGAGATGCTTCGGGCAAAGCAGGTTTCACATGAGAAGAACCCCCACCTCGACGTGCGGGAATACATCGACAACATGCCCACCTGTCTGGCGGCGGCCGACCTTGTCATCTGCCGCGCGGGGGCAATCACCCTCTCGGAGCTGCAATGCGCGGGGAAAGCCTCGATTCTGATTCCATCTCCGAATGTGGCCGAAAACCATCAGTTTCACAACGCGATGGCGCTGGTCGAGCAACACGCCGCTGAAATTATCGAAGAAAAGGCGTTGACCGGCGAGGGCCTGATCCAAATGCTCAAAAGGCTCACCGACGACCGGCCCAAGCTGGCCGCGTTGGGACAGGCCGCACGCGGCATGGCGATTAAAGACGCCAATAACCGCATTGTCCAAGAGATCTTAAAACTTGTAAACGAATAGATTTTAATGCCCTTTTGGCTGCATATTCCCCTCATTTCACCACCGCACGCCCTTTTGCATAGGATGTTGTGAACAGCAACTCGCCGTTTGCAAACAGGCGTGCTTGAAAGGGAGTAGGGGCAATGGAGAGGCT
>JAEWBS010000034.1 GCA_023391005.1 Bacillota bacterium
GATAAAATTGAGGCGGTTGGCACAACCGAAGCGTTGATGCAGCAGTACGGCGATTCCGGCTGCGAAATTATAGACGCCACCGGCAAGGCGGTTCTGCCCGGCTTTGTCGATTCGCATACCCACTTTATCTTTGGCGGTTATCGTGCCGATGAATTCTCGTGGCGGCTGCGCGGCGATAGCTATATGTCGATTATGGAGCGCGGCGGCGGCATCAACGCCTCGGTCAGCAAGACCCGCGCGGCCACGCTTGAAGAACTCGTCGAGGTCGGTCGCGACCGTCTGGCCCGGATGCTTGAATTTGGTGTGACCACCGTCGAGGGCAAAAGCGGTTACGGGCTCGATAAAGAAACCGAGCTTAAGCAGCTGCGCGCCATGAAGGCGCTTTCGGGCACACAGCCGGTCGATATCGTCCCCACCTTTATGGGTGCGCACAGCGTGCTGCCTGAATATAAGGGGCGCGAGCGGGATTTTCTCGATATATTGCTGCGCGATGTCGCCCCTGTGGTTAAAGCCGAAGACCTCGCCGAATTTGTCGATATTTTTACCGAGAAGAACGTTTTCTCGATCGATGACTCACGCTATTATCTCAACGCGCTCAAAGAAATGGGCTTTAAGCTCAAAATCCATGCCGATGAGATGGTACAGCTTGGCGGCGCCGAGCTGGCCGCCGAGGTTGGTACCGTTTCGGCCGACCATCTGCTGCAGGCATCGGATCAGGGCATTGCCGATATGGCAAAGGCCGGTGTTATCGGCACCATGCTGCCCGCCACCGCCTTTAGCCTTAAAGAAGAGTTTGCACGTGCCCGCAAGATGATCGATGACGGCATGGCGGTCGCCATCGCGAGCGACCTGAATCCCGGCAGCTGCTTTACCAACTCAATTCCGCTGCTGATCGCGCTGGCCTGCATCTATATGCGCATGTCGATCGAGGAGGTGATCACGGCGCTGACCATCAACGGCGCCGCGGCTGTTGGCCGAGCAGACCGGGTCGGCAGCATTGAGCCGGGCAAGCAGGCCGATATCATTTTCTTACGATATCCGTCGATTCAATTTCTGCCCTATCACACGGCCATCAACCTTGTTGAAACGGTCATGAAAAACGGCGAAATCGTCCTAACCCGCTAACTCCCTCCCCCTTATATATAAAGCGAAGCGCCGGGCCCGCTGTGCATGCAGCGGGCCCGGCGTGTTTTATTCATACCCACGACCTTGTACAGAAAATATCTTCAGGATATGGCTCCTTATAAGATATAAACGTCCCCAAATAACCAATCTGGTAAATTGTGTGTCAAATCGCGGTAATAATTTTTAAAAAATTTACTTGTTTTTTAAAAATTCCTTGATATTTTGTAGTAAAATATTTCATAATAAGTTAGGCGCATGAGATCTCATCTCATATAAAAATGAATGTACCAGTGGTGGCACCGCATTGAACATAGCTGATCTCTCTAATTTGAATAAATAAAACCTTATGTTTGCTGTGTCGCAGAAATCCAAGCGTTCGGGACTTTCTTCCGAGAAAAATCGTAAGGAAGTCTCTATTTTTATACGCGCGAGGACTGACTTGTATCGGGATGTTTGTATGTGTGGCGGCATCTGCAAATATCAGGTTCATCGAACGGAGGGAGTGTCTCTATAACATGATAAAATCAACAAATTACCTAGCTGAGAAGCTCAAAGAATCGGTGGCATCGGTTTTGCCGATCTGCCTTCTTGTACTGGTCGCTTGCTTTACAGTCGTACCGGTGACACCGGACATTATGTTATCCTTTATTGTAGGTGCTGTTTTGCTCGTTTTCGGTATGGGCTTCTTCACGCTTGGCGCTGATATTGCGATGACGCCGATCGGCAGGCAGATCGGTACCCGAATGACCAAAGCGAAGAATCTGTGGCTCATTTTTCCGTTGAGCTTTCTGTTGGGCGTAATGATCACGATATCCGAGCCGGATCTACAGGTGCTTTCGGCCAATGTGCCGCATATTGGTACGACGGTGCTCATCATAACGGTGGCGATTGGTGTCGGAATTTTCTTGCTCATTTCAATGATGCGCATCATTTTTGCGATACAACTGCGGTGGCTGCTTTTGTTCTTTTATGGGGTGATGTTCCTGCTGGCCTTCTTGTCCGATGTCAATTATCTGAGTGTTGCGTTTGACTCGGGCGGCGTCACAACCGGCCCCATGACGGTACCGTTCATTATGGCGCTTGGCGTGGGCGTCGCTTATGTGCGAAGCGATAAAAGAGCGGAGGAGGACAGCTTCGGCCTCGTGGCGCTGTGCTCAATCGGCCCTATATTGGCCGTGATGGTCTTGGGCTTCTTGTATTCAGGTGGAGAGATTACGGTTGAGAATCTGGCCCTTAAAGGCTATACCGATACTACCGCAATCGGCCTGAGCTATCTGTCCGCACTCCCCCATTACATGCATGAGGTTCTGCTGGCGCTTGCGCCGATCGTCGTCTTTTTCCTGATTTTTCAGGTTGTGGCTTTAAAGCTCGAAAAACGGACCTTTCAGCGCATATTAATCGGCATTGCTTATACCTATGTGGGATTGGTGCTGTTTCTTGTTGGTGTTAACGTCGGATTTTCTCCGCTTGGCACCGCGCTTGGCGCGGAGCTGACGCACGGATGGAAGCGCTGGCTGCTCATCCCTCTCGGCATGCTGATGGGATGGTTTGTGATAGCAGCGGAACCGGCTGTGCACGTGCTGAATAAACAGGTAGAGGAAATTACATCGGGCGCGATATCGGCTCAGGCGATGGGTATCAGCCTTTCGATCGCCATTGCGGCCGCGGTGGGACTGGCGATGTTCCGTGTGCTCACCGGTATTCCTATTTTGTGGTTTCTGGTTCCCGGTTATCTGATCGCACTGGTGTTAAGCTTTTTTGTTCCCCCGATCTTTACGGCAATCGCATTCGACTCAGGCGGTGTTGCATCAGGCCCCATGACCGCAACCTTTATGCTGCCGCTGGCGGTCGGCGCAACCAGCGCCTTGGGCGGCAATATTCTCACCGACGCCTTTGGTCTTGTCGCGATGGTTGCGATGATGCCGCTGATCACGATACAGGTTATGGGTATGGTCTATGTGATTAAGACCGCCAAGGGCGGCCAGATGCTACCGGCCGAGACGTATGACGATCTCTCGGTGATTGAACTGTGGGAGGTAATCTAGATGGAACTCAATTATGTGATTTCCATAGTGGGCCGCTGCCGAGGCGAGGACATGGTTTCTTTGTGCCTAGCGCATGAATTGCCGATCGTTTTAGCGGCTTTAGGCAGAGGAACCGCCACGAAACGGCTATTGAATCTGTATGGGCTTGAGGCCACCGAAAAGGCCGTGGTTATGACAATAGCAACGGCACAAAAGACAGAAGACTTTATATTAGAAGTAAGACAAAAGTTTTATATTGATATTCCGGGCAACGGCATCGTCCTTTCGATTCCGATCAAAAGTGTTGGAGGTGTAAGAACATTGGCTTTTTTATCAGATAATGCGGCTCCCGATAAAGCGCCGCCTCAAGTGACGTTTGAAAATGAAGTTATTGTGGTAATTTCAAACGAGGGTTATACCGAGGCGGTTATGGATGCGGCGCGTGCCGGCGGCGCTATGGGCGGAACGGTAATTCACGCGAAAGGCAGCGGCGCACAAAAGGCCGAAAAATTCTACGGCGTATCACTGGCGGATGAGAAGGAAATCATCCTAATCGTTGCAAAAACCTCTGAAAAGGCCGCGATTATACACAGTATTATCAAAGAGATGGGCCCTGACAGCCCGGCCGGTTCAATTGTATTCTCAATGCCGGTCACGCACCTCGCGGGGCTTCGCTTCAACCCTTGATTTAATATTTATCTACACCAAGAAGCCAGCGCCCAAACGGCGCTGGCTTCTTGGTGGTTTATGCTTTATGTATCGATTACCGATGCGGATCGCTGATTAGGTTCATGTCTTAACAGCGCTGACTCCGGCTTAAAGGCGTAAAATTACTTGCCGGTTTTGCGCTGCCAAACTTCAACCGCGTTAGGATTGACGAGGTTTTGGGGTACATTCCCCTGCAGCGCCAGAATGATATTATCGGTCGTCACGTCGGCAAGACGCTGCTGACACTCGCGCGTCCACCCCGCGATATGGGGCGTTATGATCACATTGTCATAATCCGCAATCTCCATAATCGGGTCATCTACGGGAATTGGCTCCTCGTTTTCGGCAACATCAAGGCCACAGCCCGCGATCTTCCCTGTTTTGACAGCTTCAATCAATGCTTTTTGATCAACGAGCCTACCGCGAGCCGTGTTGATGAACAGCGCCGATGCCTTCATTAGGTTAAATTCCTTTTCGCCTACCGACCCCTTCGTGTCCTCGGTCAGCGGCAGATGCAAGCTGATAATATCGGCGGTGGAAAACAAAGTCTTCCAATCGACCTTTTTGACATGATCCGCCGCGGCTTTTTCTTCCGAAACATAGGGGTCATAACCGATGAATTCACAGTGCCATCCACTCAGCCGCGCGATCACCTCGCGGGTGATGCCGCCCAGCCCCACAAAGCCAATTGTTTTACCGTAAAGCTCAGTACCGACCATCTCCTGCATGCGCCAGTTCGGAACATTGAGGTAGCGCTGATTTTTGCGGATACATTTACAGAGCGTCAGCATCAGAGTGACGGTATGCTCCGCCACCGGTACGCGGTTGACCGGGGACACGGCAACCAGCACACCGTTTTCTTCAGTGGCCTTTAGGTCAATATGGTCAACACCGATGCCATACTTTGAAATAATAGCCAGACGGTCAGCCTGCTCCAATATCTCGCGCGGGAATTTTTCACGCGACATACCGATAAAACCGTCATATTCCTTGACGATGCGTTTCATTTCCTCAACCGAACGCTTATCGGCCCGATTGCAGATGTCCGACCCAAACTCGACCTCGCAGCCCAATTCTTTAAGCCGGTTTGCCGTCTCAAATGCCGGTGGTACCGGTTCTGAAATTAAAACGCGTTTTCCTTCTAGTGGCTTCATTAAACACACACCTCTTTATAGATTTCAAACTGTCCGCCGGCGCCAGCCATTTAAATAGCGCACAGTAAGATATAGCGCCGTCAGGCGAATCGCTTAAAGCCATACCTGATCATAATGCGCCGAAATCAGCTTAACGAGATGCACCATAACCTCGTTATAAGGGACTGCAATGCCTAACTTTCTCGCTTCTTGCACCAGATATCCGTTGATGGTATCAATCTCGGTGGGCATTTTATTATGAATATCCTGCGCCATCGACACGAAGTGATGCTGGGCGTAATAGGTGGCATGAATATAAGCGCGCATCTCGTGATAGTCAAGCTCGACGCCCTTGGCATTGGCTACAGCTACAGTCTCGGCACACAGATGATTGATCATGATAAAACCGTTACGGTCGTTGGAATAAACATCGTTGGAAAGGCGGGAAACCCCGGCCAGCGCATTGCCGCAGCAGTTGACGCAAAACTTGGTCCAGATATTTTTCTCGGTGTTCGGGGCAGCCAGCGTTGTGTATCCGAAGGATGCAAACAGTGCGCCGAGCTGCGCAAGCTGCGGGCTGTCGGTTTTGGTATAAGGCATCATCGAAGCCAGTGGCGAGCGGTTGTGGTTGGTGGTATCCTTGATAATGCCCAGACCCAAAAAGTCCGATGCAATGCTGGCGCTGCCGTAAAAGATCTGCTGCGCCGGCACGTATTTGGCGATGATGTCGGCATTGCCCATGCCGTTTTGCAGAGTCAGGACGCTGGTGTTTTCACCTATAATCGGCAGCGCCCGTTTGACGGTCGCCTCGGTCTGCATGCCTTTGCAGGAGATCAAAACCAGATCGGGATAAACGCCGTCGGCAATGACGTCGGTGACGTTTAGGGTCGCATGCGGCCTTACAAGCACGTCCTCTTGGTCCTTCTTTTTAAGGACGATCCCCTTTTCTGAAATGACCGCCACGTTCTCTTTCCAGCCGCTGACCAGCCATGTTTCGTGGCCGTACTGTGCCATTCTGCCGCCAAAAAGGCAGGCCATGGCTCCAGTACCCATCACTGCTATTTTCATGATATATTTCCTCTCTTTCGCAACTGTATCATAACCGCGCCTGCGGAAAATCGCGGTCGGTAAATCTATAGAACCTGAATGACCGCGCCCATATCCGCCGAGAGACCAGCGCGGCATATTTGGCCAGCGCAGTTGTCATCGGCTTTTTTAAAGGCTGCCACACAGCCCTGCGGCGCGCGCGCCTGATCATCGACATGCAGCGTGATGGTACGCGTGGGAATGTCGATTTGTGATACTGTCGCCATCCTCGACCAGACGGTGAGCCCACTCGAGGCGGCGTGGGGCGTACCCGAATACATGTCTTTCTGGTCGTGTACCCCGTCGGTGATCAGCACGCCGCTTTCGTCCATGCTGCGGGGGCTTTACTGGTAGGAATACTGCGGATTTTGAACGCAGAGCTTGGCGCCTGCAACTTCAATCTGGGTGCCGTTAATATATCCCGCGCAATCCGACGCCAGAAATGCGAGGAGCTTGGCGTTATCCTCGGGGGTACCAAAGCGCCGCATCGGAATATCCTGCATCAGCCGCTCACCATTCAGGCGGATATTCTCAGCCGATATTTCGGTTGCCGTCATGCCGGGCACATAGGCGACCACGCGGATATGGTCCTTGGCCAGCTCGGCGGCAAAGGTTCGTGTCAGCGAGGAGACGGCTGCCTTGCAGGCGCTGTAAGGGGCGCGCCCAGCATTGGGAACAACCGCTGAGAAAGAGGAGGCGTTCAAAATAACCCCGCCCCCGGTTCTGCGCATATGTGTGGCGGCAATTTTACTACAGGAAAATACCGACACGAGAATGTTATCGGTCATTTTGCGGAATTCTTCAACCTCGTAGTCCATGAGACTTTTGATCTGGTTAGAACCCGCATTATTGACCCAAACATCTATTTGTCCATATTTGGCGGCAACAGCGTCGGCAAAATCAGACATCGCCTGATAATCGGTTACGTCGACGCTGCGCGTCATAAGCTCAAAGCCCATCTCTTGATATTCCGCCGCTACTTCGTCCAGCTTGCTTTGACGACGGCCGCAAATGGCGACATTACAACCTTCACGTAAAAATTCTAACGCAGCCCGTTTTCCTATTCCGGTGCCACCGCCGGTAATAACAACTGTTTTCCCCTTCAAATTCAGTTCCATGATTATAACTCCTTATCGTTATTTTTAAATTGGCAACCTTATAGTGGAAAAGTTTTCCGACATCGTTTTTGACCGTGTTATAATGCAATTAATAATGTACAGGAAAACGATCATGTTATGTTATCAAAATATACTATTGATTAAGATAACATAGTATGATAGTATGGTAGAGTTAACTATGCATAATAAACCCAAATACGGCATATTGCTGGCCAAGAAAGGATTTTAGTTACAATGTCATCTTCTGAAAACAGTACCCATCAGGCACTTGACCGGGCCTTTGAATTAATCAACCTTCTTTCAAGCAGCAATGCACCCATGACCATCATGGAAATCAGCCGCACCTTAAAAATAACGCGCACGACCGCCTATGCCATGGTCAATTCCCTTTTGGCACAAAATTGCCTTGAGAAGGACGCAACCTCTAAGAAGTACACGCTCGGCTATCGCTTTTACGAGATCGGTAGCCTGTATCGCTACCAGTTCCCCTTTTTAAATACGGCGGAAAAGTACATTAATCCTATGTATCAAAAGTGGAATATGGTGCGGATCAACGTGTCGGTTCTTAAGCCTGAGATGATGGCGGTCATTTTGCTGTCAAAAGATTCCTCACTACTGCCGCGCATGCCGCACGGTCAGGTGCTGCCCGCACAGTGCAGCGGCGGCGGTAAAGCGCTTTTGGCGTCCCTTGATCCCGCTGTTATCGATAAATGGCTCGATTCCGGCGTCAAGCTCCCCGCTCTGACCGCCAATACCATCACCGACCGAAAGCAGTTGCATGAGGAGCTTGCCAAGATCAGAAGTCAGGGTTATTCAACTGAAATCGAAGAACTTTCCATGCGCAGGGCCTGCGTGGGCGCACCGATTCGAAATATGTCGGGCGAGACGATTGCCGCCGCAAGCTTTGCTACCAGCCTTCAGCATTTTCAGCAGTATCAAAACGAGTTGATTGATGATATCATTCTGCTTACGAACGATATCTCAGGCGATCTCGGTTTTAATCTGCTCAACCGCCCCTGATATGCAGCGCACATTCTTAAAGCTTAAAGTTTTAAGAATGTGCGCTTTTTTACTGCCTAAAACGGCCATTCGGCAGGGCTCAGGCAAATACGCCGATCGGCCAAGGAATAAATTCGTCCTCGCCCACACCAAGCAATTCACTTTTTGTATAATTGCCCGAAGCGGCCTCAAGAATCTGCTCAAAAATGACGCTACCCATCTCTTCGGTGGTTGTAATACCGTCTATCACACCGCCGCAGTTGATGTCCATATCATCCTTCATGTGCTGATAAAGCGGCGTGTTGCTGGCAATTTTGATGACGGGACAAAGCGCCGTGCCAAAGCACGAACCCCGCCCGGTCGTAAAACACATCATATTGGCGCCGCCCGCAATCTGACCGGTGGCCGCAATGGGGTCATAACCGGGGGTATCCATGAATACCAGACCGTGCGCCATGACGGGGTGGGCATATTCATAGACTGCCTGCAATGGCGACCCGCCCCCTTTTTTAACACCGCCGAGCGATTTTTCCAACACATTTGAGATGCCGCCCTTGTTGTTGCCGGGCGAGACCTTGCCGTTCATCTGGCAATCGCGGCCTTGGGTCCGTTTCTTCCACCATTCAATGCGGTCGATGAGCTTTTGGCCCACTGCCTCGGATACGGCGCGGCGGGTCAGAATATGCTGTGCGCCGAATATCTCGGTCGTTTCAGAAAGGATGCAGGTACCGCCGTTTTGAACCAGAATATCCATTGCCTTGCCCAGAGACGGATTAGCCGAAAGCCCCGAGAATCCGTCCGACCCGCCGCATTGTAGCGCAACGCAGAGGTGCTCGGCCGAGCAAGGCACCCGGTGAACATCGTTAACGATCGGCAGCATCTCTTTAATCAGGGCAATACCATGACGAATAGAGGCCGCCGTTCCGCCAATTTCCTGAATGATCATCTTGCTCAGCAGCGGGCCCTCTTCAAGGTGCTCAGCCTCGAAAAGCGCGTCGATATTATTGCGCTCGCAGCCGAGCGCCACAATGATGGCGCCACCCATGTTGGGATTGCGGATATAACCCGACAGCGTACGGCGCAGTAGATCCAACGGCTCCCCCGACTGCTCCATACCGCAGCCAAGGTCGGTGATGAACGGTACCACGCCGTCTATGTTGGGGTAGGCACTAAGAATCTTGCGGGTAAAACGCGCGGCTATCTTTCTGGCCACCGTCGCGGCGCAATTGCTGCACACCAGAATACCGATATAATTTCGAGTGCCGATGCGCCCGACGCGCCGGACATAGCCCATAAAGGTACATCGGTCTTTCTGCGGCAGCAGCGCGACCGGGCGACAGTCGGCACCGTAAGCGTCATCGAACATCATCTGATCATCAAACAGGATATTGTGGCTGTGAACCTGCTCGCCCGCTTGGATATCCTGCGCGGCATAACCGATGACAGCGTTATACTTGCGAATCTCATCGCCCTTTTGAATGGCGCGCGACGCGCATTTATACCCTGCGGGCAGATCGTCGGTCAGCGTAATCCCCTCTTCGGGAATTTTTGTTCCGGCGGCAATATCGCGGCGGGCGACCACCACATTATCCTCCGGCTCAAGACGAATGGTCAAACTAGCCATTAGAAATCTCCCTATCGGCTTGCCTGCAAGTCTGGGTGCAATTCGACGGCCCTTTCTATTGCTAATGCGTTATACAGCCTTTACCGAGGCGGCAATTTTCCGCTTTTGAATAAGATAGCAAACTGCCAAAATGACGATGCCGGGAATATCGGTTGTGAGACCGCTCTTAATCATCAGCATTGCTGCAACAAACAGGATGGCGCGCATCGGCACATTGATATGGGTCAGCATGTAACCCTGTGTGGACGCGCCAAGACAGTAACAACCGACACAGGCCGTGATAAACGCCCAAATAATCTCAATCGCGCTGCTGTCAAGCATGAGCAGGGGCGGAGAAAAGGCGAACATAAAAGGAATGATAAAGCCTAAGATGCCGATGCGGACAGCAGTCCAGCCCACCTTGTTCGGCGAGGCATCCGCAAGGCCGGCGCCAGCAAAAGAAGCCAATGCCACAGGCGGCGTAATGGCCGACAGCGCCGCATAGTAAAGCACGAACATATGCGCGACAACCGGGCTGACATTCAGCGTTGTAATGGCCGAGGTAGCAACGGTGGCCGCCACAATGTACGCTGCCGAGGTGGGCATGCCCATGCCGAGGATGACGCAGGCAACCATGGTGAGGATAAGCGTCAGCAGCAAATTGCCGCCCGCCAGATTGATAATCATGTTCGCCAGCTGCAAACCAAGGCCGGTAAGCGAAACAACGCCTACCACCAGACCGACAACCGCGCAGGCAATACCGACGCTAAGACCCTGCTTGGCGCCTGAAATCATCGCGTTTGCCAGCTTTTTGAGGGTCATGCGGCTGGAGGGCTTAACGTAGCTGATAATCAGCAGCGAAATAATGCTGAAGAACGCACAGAAAGCGGGGGTAAAGTTCATCATCAGCAAGCCGATGAGCACAAAAATCGGAATAATCAGGTGTCCGCTCTTTTTAAATTCGGCCTTTGCGTTAGGCAACTGATTCTTGGGAATACCCTTCAGATCCAACCGCATGGCTTCAAAGTGAACATTAATCCAAAGTGACACGTAGTACAAAATGGCGGGAATCAGCGCCGTTATCATAATAAAACGATACGGTACACTCAAATATTCCGCCATAATAAAGGCGGCCGCGCCCATAACAGGCGGCATAATCTGCCCGCCCGTCGAGGCTACCGCTTCGACCGCGCCGGCGTAGTGATTCTTATAGCCCAGCTTTTTCATCAGCGGAATGGTGAACGCGCCGGTCGTGACAACGTTTGCCGCAGCAGAACCGCTGATCATGCCCAAAAAGCCCGAGGCAATAATCGAAACCTTCGCTGGTCCGCCAATTTTGTCACCGGCGAGCGCCATCGAAATATTGGTGAAGAATTCGCCCAGACCCGTCTCGGACAGAAAGGCGCCAAACAAAATGAACAGGAAGATAACCGTAGCGGAGGTTCCCAGCGGGATGCCGTAAATGCCCTCAGGAGAAACATACATATGGTCCGCCAAACGCTTTAGACTGAATCCTCTGTGCATGAGCGCGCCAGGGAGGTATTTGCCAAAATAAGCGTAGCACAAAAACAGAATGGCCAAAATGCACATTTCTTTACCCACGCAGCGCCGCGCCGCTTCTAAAACCAGTATGACGGTCAAGACTGCCATAACAATGTCAGTGGTGTAAAGAACGCCGGCACGCAGCGAGATGGCGTCAATATTAATAAACAGGTAGAGGTTGACCACCACACCGCCAATTGCCAAAATAAAATCGACTGGCATGTATTTTACAACGGTGCCGTCCTTTTTCTTGCGCATGGGGTACAGAAGAAAGATTAAACACATGACAAACGCCAGATGCAAAAGTCTGACCTTGTTAGAGGGCATTCTGCCCAAAGGGCTGGCGATATAAAGGTGAAAAGCTGACATGGCCAGCGCAATGACTGTCACCAGCTTCTCGGTGAAACCGCGGACGTCAACAAAGTTCGATTCGGTGTCGTATTTTTTCAGCGTTTCGTCGATATCAATTATTTCAATTTCATCGAGAATATTGGTATTCTGTTTGACATCTGACTCAACTTGATCGGCAGACGCCTCGGTATTCGGAGGCATAGTTTTCTTTTCGCTCATTCTACGTTTCCCTTTCTCGTTGTAATCCTCGTAGAGAATACTTTGCAAAACCCATTGTTATTGCAAGGGCAGGGCGGGAAAAATCCGCTGCCCCGCCCTTGCATTAAATCTGAGTTTATGCCGTCAGAGCGCCGATTTCTTTCAGGTATCTTGCCGCGCCGGGATGTAATTCAACCGTCAGACCGTTGGTGGCATTTTCGGGAATGATTTCCGCTGCGGCCTTGTGGGCGGCAGTGAGCGCGGCGTTGTTCTCATAAATGGTCTTGATAAACTGATAGACGATTTCGTCATCAAGGTTCTTGCGGCAGAAGATGTAGTTGGCTACCGCAAAGGTCTGGATTTCTTTATCCTGCTTGGGATAGGTGTTTGCCGGAATGGTAAAGCGGAAATAGGCGGGATTCAGCGCGCAGATGGCGTCGAGCTCTGCTTCCGAGAAGGAGTAGATTTCACAATCGCCCGAGCTCATAAGATCCATCATGGCGGCCGCGCCAAGCGCCGCGATCAGGTTGGCGCCCTGCGCCTGACGGTCCTTGATCAGATCCGCCGACTGCGTCTCAGAGGTGTATTCAATGGTAGCTTCCTCATACTTGATACCAGCGGCATCGAACATGTCGCGGGTATTGAGCTCGGTCGCAGAACCAGAAGCGCCCGCGCAGAAGGTCTTGCCCTTAAAGTCGGCAAAGGCGGTGATCTTGGCGTCCTTGCGGACGGCGATCTGCATGACGTTCGGATAGACGTAGGTCACTGAGGAGAGGTTGGTGTACTGCTTATCAAAAGGCGCCACGCCGTCCATCGCCTGCTTTGCAACGCCGGCCTGACCGAAGGCGAATTCCGTTTCGTTCTCTTCCATTAGGCGGATGTTGACCGGGGTGCCGCCGGTGGACTGTGCGGAGGCCTTGAACCAGTCGCCAGCTTCGGTGTTAAGCAGCTGCGCAATGGCATTTGCAAGCAAGAAATAAGTACCGCCACTCGTGGCGCCGCAAATCTGAATAGGGGTGGGGCTCTTAGGTTTAGCGACTTCGGACGATGCGGGGGCCGCCGAAGAGCCGGGGGCGCTGGACGCCGGGGCAGTCGACGAGGCCGGCGCGGCGCCGCAGCCGGAAGCGATGAGTACGAGCGCAAGAGACAAAGCTACACAGAGAATTCGGGACAATTTTTTACACATTTACAATACCTCCTACAATTTTAAGGTTTCTGTTGACTGGAATAATCAGTTGGCAGAAGCCTTTTTGCCTTGTGTCCGCTATGAGAGATTTGCTTTTATCGGAATTGAAAGCCGCGTTTGACTGTGCGCAATCTCTTTAGTATGCTACCTTACAAAATCGAGAGATATGAGTAGATGCCGCCGCGCCCTATGCAAAAAGGCGCAGATGCTTTAAGCGCAGCTTTCGCTTTGCCCGATCAGATGTTAAAACGGATAACTGACGTTATAGCGCTCGGCAAGCTCACGGAACTCCTTGAGGCTGACCTCAGACATCTCGATGCCCTCTTCAAGGCATTTCTGCGTCATGTTCAGCTCAATTTCGCCCGGGATCATGACTTGATCAAAGCCCGGAGCCGGACGGCTGGCCTTTAGCGACGCGAGGAGTATCTCGGCGCGCTGCTCAAAGACATCGAGCGGGCAGAACTTTGATATGTCGATGGCGCCCATGAAGTACCCGATGTTGGTCATTTTCTCAGTCTCTTCCCAGAAACGCGGAATGTCCACATCCATCGCGCCACCCGCCAGCGCGCAGCTTAACATTGAGACCATCAAAGCAAGCCCATAACCCTTGGGACCACCGACGGGCAGCAGTGCGCCCACATTTGCGGCGGCGGGGTCGGTCGTCGGGTTGCCGTCCTTATCAACGGCCCAACCAAGCGGAATGCTTTTGCCCTCTTTAAGCGCCAGCGAAATTTTACCCTTTGCAACCAGACTGGTCGCCATATCGAGTACCAGCGCCGGATATTTTCCCGCAGGAATTGCAACAGAAATCGGGTTGGTTCCCAGAATGGGCTCGGCGCCGCCAAACGGTACCACGAGCGCCGGCGTATTGGCGATACAAAAGCCGATCATGCCCGCCTCAGCCGCTTTCATCGGGAAATAACCGCCAAAACCGTAATGACAACCATTTTTTACCGTTGCAAAGCAACAACCGGTCTTTTGGGCCTCTTGCATGCAGCGCTCCATAACGGTCATCGCGGAGGACATGCCCACCGCGTGCTTGGCGTCTACCTCTAAAGCCGAGGGCGCCGTCTGGCGAATCTCAATGTCGGAGCCGGTTGAGGCCGTCCCCTGATCAAGGCGGTCGCAGTAGTTTTTCAGATGCGTCATGCCGTGGGTGCGGATGCCGCGCATATCAGACAGAAGAAAACTGTCTACGCAGACATCGGCATCCTTTTTAGAGAGTCCGGCTTTTTCAAAAATTTCAGCGCCAAATTTTCTTAGTGTTTCAACTTCGCATTTCATATAGAATGCTCCCCTCTTACTCGGTCGGTCAAATATAGTTGCATGTAGTTGGTAATCACGCAAGTTATCACCGGAAGCGTGGGATTGGAAGCGACGCCCCTGTCCGGTCGCTTTCATGAGGTCATTATAACACGGTGTTCTTTTACTGTAAATATACGTTTGCCAAAATAATGATCAGTGTCTAATTTTCTAACATTTAATGAAAAACATATTTGTTTAATTGGCGTATTGGATATCCAAATAGCGAAAAATTGACATTATTGATAAGTTTATCAACGCTTAATAGTACACTATTTTTGCTAATTATGCAGTTGATGTCCATTATTTTATACATACAGTTTATGATATAGATCATTAATTGAAATATTTTTCAAAATAGTATTGATATGCCGCGTAATTCATCATATAATATTCGCAGTTGGTAATCTTATAGTCTAAAATAATGTACATGTCGTTTAATTAATCTAATCGCCCCTGATCTGAACGCAAAGATGAGGTCTCTTAATAAATGATCGAAAGGAGCATGCATCAACCATGTTTAAAATCTCCGTGAACACGAAGCTGTGCAAGGGATGCGGCATTTGCGCGGACTTCTGCCCCAAAAAGGTTTATGACATCATCATCGGCTACCCGCCGGTGGCGACCCGCGAGCCCGACTGCATTGGATGCAAAATTTGTGAAACAAAGTGTCCTGACTTTGCTATTGAAGTAAGGGGGTCCAAGGCATGAGCAATAATCATGAAATTCGGTTTGCAATGGGTAACGACGCGATCGCGGAAGGAGCCATCGCAGCGGGCGCCAGATTTTATGCGGGATATCCCATCACGCCCTCGTCTGAGGTAGCGGAAATTTCGTCGGTACGCCTGCCACAGGTCGGTGGCATCTATGTTCAGATGGAGGACGAGATTGGCTCGATGGCTGCGATTATCGGCGCTTCGACAGCGGGTGTCAAATCCTACACAGCGACCTCCGGCCCCGGAATCTCTCTGATGCAGGAGAACTTGGGCGTTGCCATCATGTCCGAGGTGCCCTGCGTGATCATCGACGTGCAGCGCTGCGGCCCTTCGACCGGTGTCGCGACCAAGCCCGCGCAGGGCGACGTTATGGCGGCCCGCTGGGGTACGCACGGTGACCACGGTATCATCGCGCTCTCCCCTTCTTCGGTACAGGAGTGTTACGATGTGACCATCCGCGCGTTTAATCTGGCCGAAAAGTACCGCACACCGGTCTTTTTGCTGGCGGACGAGGTTGTCGGTCACATGCGCGAGCAATATGAGCTGCATGGCGGCGAAATTATCGACCGAAAGCAACCCGATCCCGAGACACCCGCAGGCGATTTTGCCCCGTTTGATTTTGAGGCGTACGAGGACAGCATCGTGCCGATGCCCGCTTACGGCGGCAAGCATATCATCCGCATGAGCGGCTCGATGCACGGCCCCTACGGTTTTGCCGCCAACGACGGAAAATCCGCCAATAAGTACATACGCCATTATGTCAACAAGATTGAAAAGCACCGCGACGATATCGTTTATACCGAAAGCTTCAATATGGAAGACGCCGACGTCGCGATTATCACCTTTGGCTGCTCGGTTCGCCCCGCGATGGCTGCGATGAATATCGCCCGCGCCAAGGGGCTCAAGGTCGGTGTTCTCAAGCTGGTCACGATCTGGCCGTTTGCGGATAAAGAGGTCATCGAGGTGCTCGCCAAGGTCAAGGCGGTGATTGTACCTGAGATGAACCTCGGACAGATCCGCGGCGAGATGGAGCGCTACAATAAAAACAGCATACCGGTGATCGGCATCAACCGTGTGGACTGCGAAATTATCACGCCCAATCAGGTGCTCGATGCCATTGAGGAGGTATTGAAATAATGAAAAGCTCCGATTTCATCCGATTTAACCGCCTTCCGCACCGCTGGTGCGCGGGCTGTGGCTA
>JAEWBS010000111.1 GCA_023391005.1 Bacillota bacterium
AGAAGATCTACGAGCAGGATCCCTTCGCCCGTCTGGATCAGACCGGCGTTGGCAAGCTCGTTGAGATGTCGGTCAAGCTTGGCCGCGAGACCCGCCCCGACATTAAGCTGGGCATCTGCGGTGAGCATGGCGGCGACCCCTCTTCGGTCGAGTTCTGCCATAAGGTCGGCCTGAACTATGTCTCCTGCTCGCCGTTCCGCGTGCCGATCGCACGTCTGGCCGCCGCGCAGGCCGCTATCAAGTTCCCGAGATAATTTTAAGCGTGGCTTAAAAGCGATATACAACAGGGTGTTGGCGCTCCAATCCGTTCGATTGGACGCCAACACCCTGTTTTGTATTCCTTAATTATTTTCCATCTACTCGACGTCTGTTCCATTGACAGCTTTATAGAAACGCGTTAAAATCAATTAGATTTAAGATTGTTGAATTGCAGCGGCGTTCGCTGACGCATTTAAAAGCAGCAATGATGGGTGGTTATTATGAAAAGGCGCGTCAAAATATTCCTAGGGGCGGCTGTTATAATCGTTATCATATCCGGTGTGTTTTTAACGGGCTATCTGCTCTCGGTACAAAAGTACCGGACCGCCGTCGCACAAATTGCCTACACCCATTCAGACGCCTTGAGCACACCCGACGGCGTCTATATTGGGGAATGCGATGTCCAGTTTATCTACGCCAAGGTAGAAGTAACGGTAAAAGACCACCGTATAGCCGATATTCGGCTGCTTGAGCACCGGCACGACCGCGGCATTGAGGCCGAAGGCATTCTACCAGAAATGATTGTCCAGCAAAAGGTGGATGTTGACACCGTCGCGGGCGCGACAAACTCCAGCAAGGTGCTTAAAAAGGCCGTCGACAATGCTTTGTCCGACGCATCTCAATAAACAACAGTACGCACTAAGATTTTTATAAAAAGGCAAGCCCCGGACCGCAGAAGCGGTTCGGGGCTGTTGTTATTCACTTAAAGGTACGTGTCGGTGCCCTCGGCAAAATCAATAATCTCCGCCGTGGTTAGCATCCCGCCGTTCTCATCGTCGGTCGGTTTTTCAGACATCTGCTCAAGGGTCGGCACCTGCTCCTGCGCAATGTCTTCCGCCTTTTTCTGAGAACAGCCCTGTCTTTCAGCTTGCTGCAAAATGCGTTTATCCACGCCGCCACTTTGGTTTTGAATCAAATCGTCCACCCCCACCTTTACCATGTTAATCCTTTAAGGCCTCGTTCACGGCTCGTGGCGGCCGACGCCTTTATAAAAGCAGTCGGCCGCCCGCCCCTCTGTTTTCAGCCTTTTATCTCATCGCAGTATTATTATCTGCGGCGGTATGGCGGTTATGCGCGGCATTTTTGTGGTAATAGGTGTTTAATCGGCTCCTACTGATGCACAATCTCCTCAATCGAACGGCTGATATTGTGGGTAATCGGACTCCACTGAATCTTCTTAAACAGCGCCGCGATCGAGATCGGCACATAGGTGAATATAAAAATCGGGAAGGTGAAAAGATATAAAATCTTTTTAAAGGCACTGGCGTGAATCTGCTTCCATTCGGTGACAGTGGTCAGCAGGCCAAACAAAAACAGCACCGCGTAAAAATTGAACATTGAAGAAAAAATGGCGTCGGTCGTCAGCGGAATGAGCTTGGGGGCCACATCCGCGCCGAGCAGCGCGCTTAGCAGAAAGAAGCCGTTGACCGCCACACTGGCCAGCGAGACGAACAGCGCTGGGGCAATGGTCATAAACATATCGTAGCAGGCAAACTGGCGCTTAACCGTAAAGCCGTAAATCAGACGCGTATGATACCGCCCAAAAACCTGATAAAACCCCTTGGCCCAGCGCAGTCGCTGTGTCCAAGACTGGCTCCAAGTGCAGGGCTGCTCGTCGTAAAGCACGGCGGTGTGGCAATAGCCGATCTTTTCGCCATGGATGACGCAATCCACCGAAAACTCGATATCTTCGGTCAGAAGATGGTGCTTCCAGCCATCGTTTTTCCGGATGATGTCGCCGTGCACCAAAAAGCCGGTGCCTGAAATGGCGCAGCTTGTGCCCAACTGCATGCGCGGGTAGTTCAGATAGCGCGACTCGCGCAAAAACCACAGCGAATAACCCGCCGACAGCCAGTTGGAGGCATAGTTTTTGGAGTTGCGGTAAGATGTGAGCACACGATAGCCCCGATCAAACCATTTGTTCATCTCGCGCACAAAATTTTGGGCCAACAGGTTGTCCGCGTCAAAAACGAAATAGCCTTCGTAAGCATCCGCGCCATAATCTTGCGCAATGCGCTTGAGCATAAAATCCAGCGCGAAGCCCTTGCCGACCTGCACCTCGTTAAAACGCTCGTAAACCGCTGTTGCACCCGCTTTTTTGGCGACGGCCGCCGTATCGTCGGTGCAGTTATCCGCCACGACAAATATGTCCAGCAGCTGTTGCGGATAGTTTTGCTTTTTGATGCTGTCGATCAGCGCAGCAATGACGGCGCTTTCGTTTCTGGCGGCAATCAGTACGGCGTAGCGATGGTTTTTAGAAGCCTCGGGCGGCTGTTGCGGGCGTCGCACAACGCCGACAACCGCATAAATGATCTGGTAAAAATAAAACAGTGTAAATAGAATAAACAGTGTAGAATTGAAGGTTACAATAAACTGCAACACTAGGATGATCCTCCTATCTTTTGCCGAATATCAAACAGCGACTAAACGCCCGCAATATTCGACCTTGCTTTTAAGCGACGTTACCGTTATAACATCATCTGATATAAAATTCAACTAAAAGTAGCGGAATTCAAAGAATTTTAAATTAAGTTCACCATTTTATACATATTAAATTACATATAGTTAAAAAATTCTAAGGTTTTTAGCAATATTCCCTTTAAAGATTTTAAAATCTTATCCATTATAAACATTCATATATTTAGACATAAATGCACTATTCCGACACACTTTAGTTAAAAATTCTCATTGTTTAGCATGGTGCATCATGATATACTTTAATCATCGACACAGAGATATGCGACTTTAAGGAGGAAAACAGCCATGGCTTTTCAGTTTAACCAAGGCGGCGGCGGAACACCCACAGGCGGGGCGCCGACCAACGGGGGAAAATTTTTAAAATCGCTGTCCCGCTCGGTAACCATCATCGTGCTGTTGGCAGCGCTTATCGTGCTGGGCAGCCTTTCGTTTACGGTTATTGACGAGGGCTACATTGGAGTCAAATACCAGTTTGGCCGTATTTTAGACACCTCTTTAAGCGCCGGTTTAAACTTTAAAATGCCGTTTGTGCAGTCGGTGCGCACTGTTGATGTCCGTGAGCAGATGTACGAAATGAACACCACCGCCTACACTAAGGACACCCAGACCGTCGAAAATTTGCAGGTAAAGCTCAACTATATCTACGATAAAGCGCTGATCGGCGATTTAATCCGCAACGTCGGCATCAGCAATGTTGAAACCAAGCTTATCATTCCCCAAATGCAGTCAACTATGAAAAACGCGATCGGTCAGGTGCGCGCCGAAGATCTGGTTCAGAACCGTGCCGCCGTTCAGGAAAGTATTGAGGAAACGCTGCGCGTGAGTCTGGGAAACAGCGGCATCATCGTCGTCTCGTTCGCAATGGAAAATTTAGATTTTGAAGACGGCTTTGAAGAGACAATCCGCGCCAAGGTTGCCGCCGAACAGCAGGCGCTGACCATGCAGAATAAAACCAAGGAAAAGGAAGAGCTTGCCAAGCAGGCGGTTATTGAAGCGCAGGCACAGGCCGACAGCGAAAAGATCAAGGCCGACGCACAGGCGTATACGATTGAGATTATTCAAAAGCAGCTCAACCAGAGCCCCGAATACATTCAATACCAGCAGATTCAGCGCTGGGACGGCAAGTTGCCGCAGGTCATGGGCGAGACGGTCAACCCCTTTGTCTCGTTTAACGCGGCCCCGTAATACCTAAAATAAAAGGCCGCGTCCTTGCCAATTGGCGAGGACGCGGCTTTAATTGTTTTAAAAATTAACGCGAGCATAAAAACAAAACGTCAAAGTGCCATTCTATCGGCCACGCGGTTTATTCCCAATCCTTCCATATCTCGGGGCAATAACCCACCGTGGCCCGTTTGCCGTTGCGCACAATCGGTGTTTTTAGCAGCTTGGGATTTTCTAGAAGTTTCTGCGCCTTGTCCGCTTCGTGCGCAAGATATTTAACCAGCGCCGCGTCGGGCGCTTTTTCGTCGAGCAGCGCATTGACACCGCCCACCGCTGTAAGCACCGCTGAAAACTCCCCCGCGCTCATACCGTAGCGCGGCAGGTCGATACGCTGAACGCGGATGTTGCGCTCCTTAAAGTATCGCTCAGCCTTCTTGGTGTCAAAGCATTTATTTTTACCGAATATCTGAATGTTCATCCCAATCGCTCCATCCTATGCCACCGGCATCCTACGATGTGGCACGCAAATTTAATCGCCCTGTCGCCGCCGTGCTGGCCGGCTTGATCCTGTCTGTTTGTTCAGAACGGCGGGTGCGCGTCCGCGCGCATCAACTCGTTCATGGCAGCATTGGCCTCCTTCGGCCACGCGCCGCTGTCCCGCCGTTTGTTCAATATCAAAGATGCCGCGGCGCTTCTGCGCCAGACTATGACAAAAACACTGTTTTAAAGGTCTTAAAACAGTGTTTTTATTTAGTCTAATAATATTCAAGACTTTTAATATTCCCGGACGAAAGCTGCATAAGATGTCTGCTCGCCTTTCTCAGGAACGTCAGCTCACTGTTAAAGTTATCAAATCCGCCGTCGTCTATCCAGTCAATGCGCCCCTGCCAGCTGCTATTGCGGCGTGACAGCACATGTACGAGAAAGGTGCAAAGCTCACCGCGCATTGCGCTGACATCGATCACCTGCTCGTGCTGACGCGGGAATTTGCCTGTTCGCTGAAGCGGAGCGGCCTCTTCATCTCCGTCTCTGGTTGAAAGGCTACGCTTTTTCTGAAACGCGAGCGGATATCCCCGCCGATCGAGCGCCCGATCCGCCAAAAGCAAAAACAGGCCCAAATCTTCAAAAACAATGGGCTCCTCCAGTTGGGGGCAGTACGCCCGGCCGCCGACCGCCATGCCGGACAGACGATCAACGCAGACCCGCATTGCCGAGGCGGGATAGTAATAGACCCCTTTCAAGGATTTCACCTCTTTTCCATGTCCCGATTCTTTGAAAATATCGCGGTTAAACTTATTATTCGGATGCTGGAGCTTCCTTTATGCTTAACCGCATGCAAGCAAGATGGCTATTAATTCAAGTGATATGTCAAATTGCTGTAGATGCAGGCACGCTAACTATCAAGGGCATTAACACGCCCCGACAGGCAGTAGGCTAAAAGCCCGGCCTGTTATCGGGCGCTGTCCGCGCATGCGGCGTTTAAAGCATTTCTTCGGGCAGCTCAAGCTGCTGCAAGCGGTAATGCAGCTTGAGCGGCTTTCTGCGAATCTGCTTATAAAAGTTATTGACTATGCGGTTCATGACCATTTCGCCATCCTCATAGGTCAGCGCGGGCAGCATTACGACATATTGCATGCCGCTGTAACGCGAGACGACGTCGCCCTTGCGCAAGCTCGACTTAATCGCCTCCAAGAGCTGATCCATCGCCACATTAAGCAGGGGCAGCTCAGGGATTTCACCCGTATCAGTATAAACGGTGAGCAGCCCGATAAAAACCGCCAGCCCCGAGCGGGCCGCGCGCCGGATCTCGAGCCGATAGGCCTCTTTAAAGAAGCCGTATTCACAGACAAATGCCCCCGGCTCAGCCACCGCCTCGCGTAATTGGTCTTGAATCACGCCGAGATCGGTTTCCATCGATTCGTTGGTACGCATAATTTCAACGTACAACCGGCGCAGCGCCTCGGAGGGCTTGATGCCTAAATTGCGGTACAGCACGTCGGTCGCCTTCTCATATTGAGTCAGCGCCGCCGAATTCTTGCCCTGCTTGAGCAGCGCGCGAATCTGTAAGCAGTGCAGATCCTCGTCAAGCGGATCAATGGCGATCGCGCTGGTGCAAACCTGAGAGATCTCTATGTACATCGCGTTGCGTTCAAGCAGGTCGACAAATCGCTTTACCGCCGTGAGGTAGAGCGAATGGTAGTGCACGCTCAACGGAATAACCCAAAACTCCATACCGAGCTTGGGCAAAAAGTCGCCGCGATAGATCTCCATTGCCTCACGGTAGAGCGCGATACGCTTCATGTCCTCGAGCTTGTCATCGGTGGCGCGGCGGCACAGTGCCTCAAACTCGTCGACATCCAGCCTGCAATTGATCGCGTTGTTCCAGCTGTAAGAACCGCGTTGCGACAAAATAAACTCGCTTGAATATTGCTTTTCAAGCGGTGCGAGCAACAGCCGGATGCGATAAAGCAGCGTTTTGAGTGCGTTGACCGGATTTTGCCCCGATTCGTCGCCCCAAAGCGCGTTGATAAACTCCTGCTGCGAAATCAGCTTATCCCGGTGCGAAACGATATAAGCCAGCAGGTTCCACATCTTCCGAGAACGATTTATCCCGTCATTAATCACAACGTCATCGACCTGAAGCTCGAAACCGCCCAGCATCGAAATACGCAATTCCTTGCCGTGCAAATCTTTATTATTTGTTCCACTGACCCGCATAGCCTTGCCCCCATACCCAATATGTTTAATGTGACCGAATTTACTCGAAACAGTTCATACTATTTTTAATTATAGGGGATTCTTTGAGAAAAATCCAGCGGATTTGAAAAATAAGTATCTGTTTTTGTCACTTTATGCTGTATAAACACGTCATTTTTTCCTTTAATAGCGCCAAATGTCATTTTTAGTAAGTTTGCTATATCTGTACGACATATATAAGCATTTTGTGACCAAACTATGTTATAATGATCTTTACAAGCTTTTTAAGGGGGAAGACGTGATGAGCCGCAGCCAAACAAACGACACCTTTATTGTTCAGATCGCCTATCAGCAAAACGATACCTGGCAAGGAACGCTTAAATGGATGAACCAAGGCAAAGAAGCGCATTTCCGCAGCACGCTTGAATTGATTCACATGATAGACACCGCCATCAAGGCCGACCACACCGGCACCGACAGCGGCTTAGACTGAACGGCGGCACAGCTTGCGCTTGGCCGACCCCAGCGCGGCAGGTGGGGCAAAAGTCCGCCACCCAAGCAAAGCAGCATCCCTTAATTGAATGAACCCCGATAAGGCTGGGCGGGCTGCCCGTATGCAAAGTTCTTCTTTGTATACAGGCAACCCGCCCGGTTGTTATGCCCTTCTCGCCCATGGCAAGCGGCCGACCGCTTATTTGCCGTCAACCTCTAGCGGGGCGATATAATCTTCGGTGTGAACCGGCATGCCCTTGGCGCTCAGGCGCTCGGTGATACTGTCCTTAATCAGCGCGTAGATGACGCCGAAGGTCGGCACGCCGATAAACATGCCCGCCACGCCAAACAGGCCGCCGAAAAACAGAATCGCAAACACGACCCAAAAGGCTGACAGGCCGGTGGAATCGCCCAATATCATCGGGCCGATGATATTGCCGTCAATCTGTTGCAGCACCAGAATAAAGATCAAAAAGATCAGCCCCTGCACCGGGGACATGACCGCGATCAGAATAAAGCCGGGGATCGCACCGATAAACGGCCCGAAATAGGGCAGCACGTTTGTAATGCCGACAATAAAGCTGACCAGCACGGCGTTGGGCATCTGCATAATGCTCAGGCCCACAAAGCACAGGATGCCGATGATGATCGAGTCGACAATTTTTCCGGTGATAAAGCGGCCAAACATCATGTGTGTGGTGCGGGTGACCATCACAATGCGGCGCACACTCTTCTGGGGCAGAAAGGCGCAAAGAATTTTACGCAACTGGGCAATAAAACGCTCCTTGGCAAACAGCAGATAGATCGAAACCACCACCGCGAGAAAGGTCGCAATCAGCCCCGAGCCGAGCTGCCAGATCAGTCCGATGACTTTTGGCGCTGAGGTAGCCATCCAGTTAATCAGGTTTTGAATGCTGCTGCCCGCCATCTGGGTAAGCTGTTCGATATATTCCTGCGGAATCAGGTCCTGTGGAACCCGCTCGAGCAAATCGTTGGCAAAATTCTCGGTCGCGCCGACATAACTCTGAAGCTGCCCGTACATCACGGTGACATTCGATGCAACCAGCGGCAGAATAATCAACACAAACACCACAAGCACGGCGATGCTCAAAAGATAGGTCAATAAGAGCGACAGCGCCCGTTGACGCTTTGGCTTTAGCTTGCCGTAAAACTTAGCCCGTTTTAAAAGCACCTCGGCACCCACCATAATGGGGTTGAGCAGATAAGCGATCGCAAAGCCGTAAACCATCGGCAAGACAGGGTGAAAAAGCTTGCGTATCGTCGCCCAAACGGTCTGGAAATTGGACAGCGCCAAATAATAAGAAATGGCGATCACCAATACCAGCAGTGCATAAGCCGCAATCGTCGTTTGCTTGCGGTTCCATTCAATTTTCATACCATTCCGCCCCTTTTCTGTCTATATCATAGCATGCCGCCGGTTAAAAACATAGCCTGAATTTTACAAAAGCTGGTCCCATTCGGCATAATAACCGCCAAGCTGCGCCTCAAGCTCAGCAATCTGCTGCGTCAGCTGCGAGAGCTGCGCATAATCGCCGCCAACCGCCGGGTCGGCAAGCATCCGCTGCAATGCCTCGAGCTGCGCTTCGGTCGACGCAATATCCTGCTCAAGCCGTTCCAAGCGCTTTTTGGCCGCCACCTCGGCGCTGCGCTGCGCTTTGGAGCGGTAAAAGGCTTTCTGTGCGTCGCTATCCGCCTTGGGCGCTTCGGTCATCTGAGGTTTCTCAGGCTGTGCGGCAGCCGCCAATTGTAATTGGGCCTGCATCTCTTCAAAACCGCCGTCAAAGCTTTGCAGCGCGCCGTCGGCCAGCGCCAAAATGCGGGTGGGCAAGTGCGAGAGCAGATAACGGTCGTGCGAAACGACGATGACCGTGCCCTCAAATTTTAGCAGCGCCGTTTCAAGCGCCTCTTTTGCGGGAATATCAAGATGGTTGGTCGGCTCGTCCATCACCAGCACGTTGCCGTGCTCGAGCATAACGACCGCAAGCTTAATGCGCGCCCGCTCGCCGCCTGACAGAACGCCGATTGTCTTAAACGCTTCCTCCCCCTCAAGGTGCAGGCCGCCGAGCAGCGTGCGCAGCGTATGCTCGTTTGAGCGCGGAAAACGGTCCCACAGCTCCATCAGCGCGGTTTTATCGGGGTGCAGGTCGGAGGAATCCTGCTCAAAGCAGGAAAGCGCAACATTGCGGCCCCACGCGATATCGCCGCCCGCGGCGGGCCGCTTGCCGATCAGGGTTTTTAAAAGCGTCGACTTGCCCGCCCCATTCTCGCCAATAATCGCCACCCGTTCGCCGCGCTTGATATGGATATCGGCGTCTTTAAGCAGCGCACGGTACTGCGCCCCCTCACCCACCGCGACGGTCAGCCGCCGGGCCAACAGCACGTCCGACACCGGACGGCTCTTGGGCTCAAAGCGGATCAGCGGCGGCCGTTTGGGCACAAAGGGCTTCTGTGCTTCACCGAGATGTTCGATCATCCTTAAGCGGCTCTTGGCGCTCGACGCCGTTGAGGCGCGCGCCATGTTGCGGTCGGCGTAGTCCTGAAGCCGCGCCACCTCTTGAATGTGGCGTTCATAGTCCTTTTCCATGCGCTCAAGCCGCTCGGCCCGCAGCGTCAGATAGCGCCCATAGGGCGCGGGATAGGCGACGAGGCTTAAATTCTCAAGCTCCCATGTCGCGTTGGTGACGCGGTCAAGAAAATAGCGGTCATGGCTCACGGTCAGTATCGCGCCGCGATAGGTTGAAAGATAGTCCTCGAGCCACGCCAGCATTTTAAAATCGAGATGATTGGTCGCCTCGTCTAAAATCAGCAGGCCGGGCGCTTCCACGAGCAGCTTGGCCAACAGCAGCCGGGTGCGCTCGCCGCCCGACAGGCACGCGACCGGCGTGGCGGCATCAAAGCTGCCAAAGCCCATGCCATTTAAAACCGTGCTGATTTTAACGGCGGCCTGATAGCCGTCAAGGCTCGAAAATTGTGCCTCGAGCCGCTGATAGTCCTGTTCCAGCTCGGCGTAGCGCGCCGTGCCGGGCGGTACGGCAGCCATCTGCTCGCCGGTGGCCAGCATCGCCTGCTCGACGGCGTACACCTCTTGCAGCGCGCGCTTCATCTCGCTTTCGATCGTGCCGTCGGCCGAAAGCCCGCCGTTTTGGCGCAGATATCCGACGTTTAAGGTTCCGGATCGGGCAATGCTTCCCTCGTCCGGCTCCTCAAGCCCCGCAATAATGTTGAGCAGCGTCGTCTTGCCCGCGCCATTGGGCCCGATCAGCGCGATGCGGTCCTGTTCGTTGACAGCGGCGTTAATATGTTCAAAAATGCGCTCGGCGCCAAAGCTCTTTCCAATGTCAGTCAGTGTCAGAAGCATCCAAGTTCCCCTTCGTGTGCAGTTTGCAATAGGGCTTTCCCGCCATAGCGAAAAGTCAAAGCCGCGCGGCAGTCGCTTTGCCGCAATCGGGCGCACGGCAATAACCGCGAGGCTATTCATCCGCGGGAGAAGAATCGTAACGCGTTTATCATAACACAGCGGACCCAAAAAAGGAATGCTTTTATCCCGCAGGCGGGGGTTTTGCACTACCATTATGGGTGAAATAGTGGTATTATAGACTATATTTGTTCAAGACGATTCGGGGGTATATCATTTTGGAAAACTTTATTTTCTGCATCAATGCCGTCATACCGGGCTTTTTGCTCATTGCCTGCGGCTATGCCGTGCGTCAGGTCGGGTGGCTCGATGAAAGCGGCACCAAGCAGGTCAACCGGCTGTGCTTTCATCTTCTGCTGCCGCTGTTGATGTTTAAAACCGTCTATACGTCGGATTTTAAAACCGACTTTGACCTATTGCTGGTCTCGCTGTGCATCCTGTGCCTGCTGGGCATGATCGGCCTGATGCTGCTGATTGCCCCGAAGCTGACCGACTCGCGCGGGCGCATCGGCGTGATGGCGCAGGCCGGTTTTCGCTCCAACGCGGTCATGCTCGGCCTGCCGTTTGCCATCAGCCTTGCCGGTGAAGCGGCCGCCGGTACCACCGGTGTGCTCGTGGCCTGCACCGTGCCGCTTTATAATGTGCTGGCCGTGATCATCTTCTCGGTGTATACCGACACGCCCGGCCAAAAGGTAGATTTAAAGTCGATTGTGGGTAATGTTTTCAGCAATCCGCTGGTGCTGGCGGCCATCGCGGGCTTTGTGCTTTCGGCATTGCATATTCCGCTGCCCGCGCTGATCCAACGCCCGGTGTTCGATCTGGGCTCCACCGGTTCAACGGTCGCGATGGTGGGCGTCGGCGCGCAGCTCAACTTTAAAAACGCACTGCGGAATCTGAAGCTGACCCTCGTCGCCGCCTTTGCCAAGCTGATCTTTCTGCCGCTGGTCGGCACAGCCATCGGCGTGTTTCTCGGTATGGGAAAGATTCCGCTCTGCGCGCTGTTTCTGATTCTGGCCACCCCCAACGCGACCGGCTGCCCCGTCATGGCCGACGTCATGGGCGCGGACGGCGCTCTGGCCGCCGAAATGGTGGTGTTCACGACCGCCGCTTCGGTTTTAACCGTGTTTGCGGGGTCACTGATTCTTAAAAATATGGGATTAATTTAAGCCGGGAGGCCTTTATGCTAAAAAAGAACGCCATTATACCGCTGGAGATCACGCAAATTTCAAACGAGGGCAACGGCGTCGGCAGGGCTGACGGCATGGCCGTATTCGTCCCGTTTTCAGCGGTGGGGGACAATCTGCGGGTGCGGGTCGTCAAGGTGCTCTCACACTATGCCTTTGGCATCATCGAGGAGATCGTCTCCCCCGCCGAGAGCCGTCAGGCCGACGACTGCCCCATCTATCGCCGCTGCGGCAGCTGCAGCCTCCGGCACATCTCCTACGCGCAGGAGCTACAGATTAAAAACGGCTGGGTGGAGGAGAACATGCGCCGTATCGGCAAGCTCTCGGTCACGCTGCCGCCGGCCATCCCCTCCCCTAGCGCCGACCGCTACCGCAACAAGGCCATCTACCCGGTGCGCCTGCAGGACGGCAGGCCGGTGGTCGGCTTTTTTGCCAAGCGCTCCCACCGTGTGGAGGCAGCCGAGGACTGTTTGCTGCACCCCGACTTCTTTGGCGACATCGCCGCCGCATTTTGCGGCTGGCTGGCTGAATTTAACGTCAGCATTTACGACGAGGCCGCGCACAGCGGGCTGGTGCGCTCGCTTTATATCCGTCACGCCGAGGCGACCAACGAAGTGATGGTAACGGTCATCGCAAACGGACAGGCGCTGCCCCAGACACCCGCATTAATCGACGCGCTGCGCGCCGCCTGCCCCGCCGTAACGTCGGTGGTGCTCAACGTCAACCGTGATAAGACCAATGTGCTGCTCGGGGCGGTCTGTCAGACGCTCTGGGGCAACGACACCATCACCGACCAACTGTGTGGGCTCTCGTTCTCACTATCGCCGCTCTCGTTTTATCAAATTAACCGCGGCGGCGCCGAACGGCTGTATGGCGTCGCGCGTGAATTCGCGGCATTGTCGGGCGACGAGGTGCTGCTTGACCTTTACTGCGGCGCGGGCACCATCGGCCTCTCGATGGCACAGGACGCCCGCGCGCTTATCGGGGTTGAAATTGTCCCCGCCGCCGTCCTGAACGCGCGGCAAAACGCCGCGCAAAACGGCATTGCCAACGCGCGCTTTATCTGCGCCGACGCCGCCGAGGCCGCCGCGCAGCTCGAGGCCGAGGGCATCGCCCCCGATGTCATTATTCTCGACCCGCCCCGCAAGGGCTGCATGCCTGAGCTGATCGAAACGGTCGTGCGCATGTCGCCTGAACGCATTGTCATGGTCTCCTGCAACAGCGCCACCGCCGCGCGCGATATCGCGCTGTTTAACGCGCTCGGCTTTGTTCCTCAAAAAATTCAGGCGGTGGATATGTTCCCGAGGACGGCGCATGTTGAAGTTGTAGTCCTATTGCAAAGGAACTGAACATAGGGGGAATTCTGCTAAGAGGAGGCCAGCATGAAATATAAAGAAAAGATAGTCGCTTTTATTGACATACTTGGATTTAAGCGCCTTATAAATGATGAATCTAAATTTGATGATATCGGTGCCATCTTAAAACTACCTTATTTTATGGGACAAGATAATATAGTAAAAATGATGAAGCTTAAAGGTGTTATGATGACTTCTATTTCTGATAGTCTCGTGTTTTCTATCGGGCTAAAAGAACACGGTGCCATGAATAAGATTACTAAACTTCTTTCTGCGTTTACTCAAATACTATTGTCACAATACGGATTATTGTTACGAGGAGGAATTGCGGTAGGTAAACTATATCATGACAGTGATGTGGTGTATGGGCCTGGATTGGTCAAGGCGTATGAGCTCGAAAATAAATTTTCTATATATCCAAGAATAATTATAGATCCTTCTGATTTTGAATGTTCGATTTTATCATGCCGCAATATTTCTCAATCAATTTTGAGAGAAATATTTATTATTGATGATGATGGTTTTTTTGCACTGGATTGTTTTCATTATGCAAATCAAAAAACATTAGAGTTATGCTGCTTCAATTTAGAACAAATGAAAACATCAGATTTAAGAGCACAGCAAAAAATTAATTGGATGAAAACCGTAATAGATAGAAAGATAAAAGAAAAGCCAATAATTCCAGAAGCATATGATGATTCACATCCTGACAATGCAAAAAAATCCATACTGTCATAGCTATAGAAATTTAAAGACATGCAAAATTAAACGAATTTGTATATAGAGATTTTGATAGCATAGAAAAATATACAAAATCGAAATACTAGTATTGACTAATAAAAGAAGTGGTTTAATTATACATTATCCTGCCACCAAGGCGAATAGGCGTAATAGTTTCAGAATACAACAACGCATGTGGAGTGTTGCTGCCTGCTGGAAAAGGCCTAAGCCCCCAACCGTATCGTTCATGGAGAGTGAAAAAATGCAGACTTTTCAGTATAGCGCAACGATCGTTATTTTTGCACTGTTTATCTTAACGGTTCTCATCCGGGCTGCGCTGCTTCGGCGCAAAGGCATTCGCGCTATTGTGTTCGGCGCGACGGACAAAACAGACTTTCTGCTTGTGCCGTTTGTACTGGTCATCATCTACGCCGTTCTTGCAAACCGTTTTGAACTGCCGCTGTGGGAACCGCTTGTTCGTCCATTCTGGAAGACCGTCACCCCGGGATGGGTGGGATTGCCCCTCTCCGCGGCAGCTATCATAGGCTTAATTGTGACGCTTATTTCCTTTGGAGATTCCTTTAGGGTCGGCATTGATGAAGAAAAACCCGACAAGCTTGTTACAGCCGGGGTGTTTCGCTTGAGTCGAAATCCGATCTACGTTTGCTTTAATTCATTCTTTATCGGGCTATTCTTGGTTCACAGAAACGCTGTTATCGCCGTGGCGGCTATCGCATTCGGGTTATTGATACACAGGCAGATATTGCGTGAGGAAAAGTTCCTGCGTTCGCATTACGGCACGGAATACGAGGCGTACTGCCGGAGGGTGCGGCGGTATCTGTAGTGTCAAATTGCCGAAATGGGCCGTTTCATCAAGCGGGTCCCAGCTTGTGTGCCATTAAAATTGTGACTGAACGACATGGAGTGTATGCCGTCGGGCTGTACTGCGGATACCCCCCACATAGCGCGTTTATTCTTGCTAAAATTCAGAAAGAAGAATCGTCATGCAAAAGCTAAACAGGGAATTCTATAATAGAGATTCAACCGTAGTCGCCAAAGCGCTTTTAGGGAAAATACTCGTCCGCGAGATTGACGGGCAGAGAATCTCAGCTAAGATTGTTGAAGCGGAAGCATATATGGGCCCTGAGGATAAAGCGGCGCATTCCTACGGCGGTAAAAGGACACCCAGAGTAGCGGTGATGTATGGGGAAGCGGGCTTTTCTTATATATTTATGATTTATGGCATGCACTGTTGTTTCAATGTGGTAACCAATGAAAAAGAGCGGCCGCAGGCCGTTTTAATAAGAGCGGCGGAGCCTTTGGAGGGCACGGAATGGATGGCGCTAAGGCGCTTTGGAAAACCCTATCAACAGTTGACAAAAAGCCAGCGCAGAGGCCTGACCAACGGCCCCGGGAAGCTATGCGCCGCATTCGCATTGGACCGGCGTTTCAACGGTGTGGATTTGTGCGGCAACGCGGTCTATATTGAGGAAGGCGAAAGCGAGCATGTTGCTGTCGTAACGACAAAACGTGTGGGTATTGACTATGCTGAGGAAGCGAAGGACTATCCTTGGCGATTTTACATCGAAAACAATGACTATGTATCGGTCAAGTAAAGAGACCTTTCAAGATAAGATTCAGCCGGTTTACCTCGAGGGGGTAAACCGGCTGAATCTAAATTTTAAGCGCTATCATGAGCCGTGTGAGCGTAAATCCATAATCAGATACGACATAGAGTGCGGCGTCATTTTCGCCGCGCATAGCACAAGACGCCCTCGCCTTTTAGCGGCGCCTACAGGACAATTTTAGAAATTTACCCTTTTAAAGGTTTCAAGATTATTTACTTGGGCCTTTTTTGCTGTATAATTAAAAAGGACAAAAATCGTCTGACACCTCAGAGCTGCGGGGAATAAAAATGGTTCTTTTCAATATCAACATGGCGACAATTTTAATCGTTCTTGTTTTAGGCCATCTTTTAACGGGTATGCTCATCATTGCTTATACCCGGCAGCAAAACAGAAGCAAAGCGGTCAACATGTTTTTGCTTTCAAAATTGCTGCAACCGGCTGGATGGGTGATGCTTGGCCTGAGAGGGCTTGTGCCCAGTATGATCTTAGTGGCTGTCGCCAATTCCACCCTGTTTACCGGCGCGGCTTTAGAGCTGATCGCGCTCATGATACTCAAGAGCGGCTACACCGAAAGGGTCAAACGCGCTTACACCACCCTACTTGTTTGTTGCATTATGGTGTTTGTTGGGGCGACGGCATATGGTTTTCCTGAGAACGTCAGAATCACCTTTGCCTCCTCGATCACGGCAATATTAATGCTGTTTCCTGTGTACAAGCTTTTTACAGATAAAAACGCTTCCAGACTCCAAAAGGTCATTGCCATCCTCTACAGCCTTACAATATCGCTTTTGATATTCCGGGCTGTTGCGGCAATAACGACCGACCTTGACATGAATCTGACATCGACAAGCATTTTTAACACATGGCTTTTTTTGCTGCTCTATGTTGTGATGCTGGCAGGAAGCACGGGGTTTATCCTGCTCGACAAAGAAAAACAGGATCTTGAGCTGCTAAAGGCCGCCTCCTTTGACGGATTGACAAATATTTTGAATCGCGAAACTTTCATAATGCGGTCAAAGGACCTTATCTCCCTATGCTTAAGAAAGCAGGAGAAAATCGCGTTTTTGTTGATTGATATTGATGATTTTAAAAAAATAAATGATAAATACGGGCATTTTGTCGGCGACGCCGTGCTGCAGGATTTTGCCAATGCGATTAAAAAGCAATTGAGAAGCTACGATCTGTTTGGCAGATATGGCGGAGAAGAGTTTGCCATACTGCTTCCCGAGGCGGATGAGAACAACGTGCGGGAAGTTGCGGAACGGTTAAGGGCGACGATAGAAAACACCTCTGTCGGCACCCCCGATACCCCCATAAAATATACGATAAGCATCGGTTTTTTTAGTATCCTGCCCGGTGAAGGAACCGATATCGACCTGCTGTATAGGCTTTGCGATCAGGCCCTTTATCTGGCCAAATACCACGGTAAAAACTGTTGTAAAAGCGCCTCGGAGATATGCGACCGATGCATCGGCTAAAAAGAATGAAATTTGTTTTTAAATTTAGCGTTTTAAGCGCAAAAGCAAAAATGCATGTGTTTTGCTGATCCGGGCAAAATATCATCAGAAATTAAAAGGGGACGCTATATATGAATATCCGCACCGTTGAAGTAAATGGCTTAAAACTGGCTGTCGTGAACAGCTCAGAAAAGCTCCTCTCCAACATGCAGTCGGCTTTAGATTTTATGATGTCGGTCCAGTACGAGAGCGGCGCCAACCGCATCATCCTCTATAAAGAAGAAATTGCTGAAGATTTTTTTATTCTAAGCACCCGCCTCGCGGGCGATATCTTGCAGAAATTTATCAACTACCACATCAAGCTTGCCATTATTGGCGATTTTTCAACCTACACAAGTAAGCCGTTGCGAGATTTCATCTACGAAAGCAATAACGGAAAAGACTTCTTTTTTGTCTCATCAGAGGACCAAGCCATTAAAAAATTGAGTAATGTCTAACCCCTCCTTTTTGTCACACCCCCGCCGCCAAAGCCCAACCGGCTTTAGGCGGCGGCTTTTTGTTTGAAGCGGCCTCCCATGGTGGGCAGCGCGCCCGTGGAAGTGATACCGGGCAGCCGCCGCGCGCGCAGGCCTTTTACACCATTTAATTTGCGGCTTCATAGGATAATAAAAATACAAACTGAAAAGGATGATAGCAATGTCCTTTCAATCCAAGCCGCCGATCGCCAACCACCCTGATGCGGCAGATGGCCTTGCGCCATCTCGCGCACCCAGCCAAATCGATATAGAATTTAGCAACCTCATGCAGTTTATCAAAGAGCGGGACATCGCCAAGATGACCGAGGCTATTAAACGCAATCTTGCACATTTTAACGCGACCAACAGCCGACTATACAACGGCACCATCAGCTTTGTCAATCAATACAAGCTTTGGGGCGAATATGACCCCGAAAAGGGTGTCTATGCGATGGCCGAAAACCGGGCCCATGCCCTCGTCGAACACCGCGAGGATTTTGAATGGCTCTACGGTGTGCTCAAGGACCATCGCTCCAAAAGAATTCTCGTCAACATTCTATATTATTGGCTGATGTCCGATCCTCAAAGGGTGGAGCAGATCTGTGACAAGACCTTTAGCCAATATTTTGACCTCGACATCCTCAACTGTGATGAAAATGAGGTCTTTGTGGATATCGGCGGCTATATCGGAGACACCCTTATCCAGTACGCCAAGGTTTTTGGCAAAAACGGCTACAAACGCATCTATTGTTATGAGATCGTGCCTGCCAACATCGAGTATATTGAAAAAAACATCGCGCTCCTTGAGCTGAATAACGTCCTGATCCGCCAAAAGGGCGCCGGAGACAAAAACGGCACGCTATATTTCGATTCCAATACCCTGTCCTCGGTCAGCCAGCTTTCCGAGAGCGGGGCTATCGCCGTTCCCGTCACTAAAGTCGATGACGATATTGAAGAAACCGTCACCTTTATCAAAATGGATATTGAGGGCGGTGAGGAGTCGGCACTTTCGGGCTGTCTGAAAACAATCAAGCGCGATCATCCAAAGCTCGCGCTGAGCGTTTATCATAACCACAAGGACCTTTGGAAGCTGGCCCGCATGATCTACGCGGCCGATCCTTCCTACCATTTTTATCTGCGCTATTATGGAATGCCGGTTTTCCCGACCGAATACGTGCTGTACGCGGTTTAGCGGCACCGCGCAAACCGGATGATAAGGCTGTATCTTTTAAAGCCCGACGCCAAATATGCAAAATCCCCCGTCTCTAAAGAGAGACGGGGGATTTTTATTCGGGAACTATTTAAATAACAACCAACGACAATTGTTGTTTAAATCAACGGGGGTGCTTAGTACATGCCGCCCATACCGCCCATGCCGCCGCCTGCGGGCATTGCGGGCTCATCCTTGACCGGCTCGCTGACGAGCGACTCGGTGGTCAGCACCATTGCGGCGACCGAAGCCGCGTTTTGCAGAGCGCTTCTGGCAACCTTGGTCGGGTCGACAATGCCGGCCTCAACCATATCGACATATTCTTCGCTCTCGGCGTTAAAGCCATAGCCAACCTTGCCCTCGCGGTTGATCTTGTCGACGATGACCGAGCCCTCAAGTCCGGCGTTCTTAGCGATCTGGCGGACCGGCTCCTCAAGCGCGCGCAGCAGAATCTTAGCGCCGGTCTTCTCGTCGCCCTCAAGCTCGGAGAGCAGCTTCTCGACGGCGGGCATCGCGTTGAGCAGCGCCACGCCGCCGCCCGCGACAAGGCCTTCCTCAACGGCGGCCTTGGTGGCGGAAAGGGCGTCCTCAATACGCAGCTTCTTTTCCTTCATCTCGACCTCGGTCGCAGCGCCGACCTTGATGACGGCTACGCCGCCCGCAAGCTTCGCCAGACGCTCCTGAAGCTTCTCTCGGTCGAAGTCGGAGGTGGTGTTCTCCATCTCGGAGCGGATCTGCGCCACACGGGCCTTGATGGCTGCGGGATCGCCCGCGCCGTTGACGATAACGGTGTTCTCTTTGCTGACCTTGACCTGGCTGGCGCGGCCGAGCATACCGACGGTGGCTTCCTTGAGCTCATAGCCGAGGTCGCTGCTCACGACGGTGCCGCCGGTGAGAATGGCGATATCCTCAAGCATGGCCTTGCGGCGGTCGCCAAAGCCGGGGGCCTTGACGGCGACGCAGGTAAAGGTGCCGCGCAGGCGGTTGACCAAGAGCGTTGCGAGCGCCTCGCCCTCAACATCTTCAGCGACAATGACAAGCTTTCTGCCCGACTGCACGATCTGCTCAAGCAGCGGCAGAATCTCCTGAATAGACGCGATCTTCTTGTCGGTGATCAGCAGGTAGGCGTCGTCGACAACCGCTTCCATCTTGTCGGTATCGGTGACCATGTAGGGGGAGATATAACCGCGGTCAAACTGCATGCCCTCGACGACCTCGGTATAGGTCTCGGCGGTCTTGGACTCCTCAAGCGTGATGACGCCGTCGGCGCCGACCTTATCCATAGCTTCGGCAATCAGCTTGCCGATGAAGGCGTCGCCGGCCGAAACGGTTGCGGCCGAGGCGATATCCGCCGAGCCCGAAACCTTCTTGGAGTTCTCCTTGATCGACTCGACAGCGACGTCAACCGCCTTCTGAATGCCGCGCTTGACGCTCATGGGGTTCGCGCCCGCCGCAACGTTCTTCATGCCCTCGCGCACCAGCGCCTGAGCCAGCAGAGTGGCGGTGGTGGTGCCGTCACCGGCGGCGTCGTTCGTCTTAGTCGCCACTTCTTTGACAAGCTGCGCGCCCATGTTCTCAAAGGGGTCCTCGAGCTCGATCTCCTTGGCGATGGTCACACCGTCGTTGGTGATGAGCGGCGCGCCGTACTTCTTATCGAGCACAACGTTACGGCCCTTGGGACCGAGGGTAATTTTAACGGTATCGGCAAGCTTGTCGATGCCCGCCTGTAAAGACTTTCTGGCTTCTTCGCCGTAAGAGATAATCTTAGCCATAATAGATGTTCCTCCCTTTATTTTGATCGGTAATGGTTATTCAACAATCGCGAGAATGTCGGACTGGCGCAGGATGGTGTATTCCACGCCGTCGATCTTGACCTCGGTTCCGGCATATTTGCTCATGAGAACCTTGTCCCCCGCCTTGAGATACATTGTCACCTCTTTGCCATCCACAACGCCGCCGGGGCCCACCGCGATAACCTCTGCAACCTGAGGCTTTTCCTTCGCGGAACCTGCGAGGATGATTCCGCTCTTGGTGGTCTCTTCCGCTTCAACCATCTTGATTACGACTCTGTCTGCCAACGGTTTAATGTTCATTGCTGTTCCTCCATTTATATAGATTTTATTTAACTTTGTTAGCACTCTTATCTTTTGAGTGCTAAGAATATTCTAGCCTATTTTTCAAAAAAATCAAGGGATTTTTGAGATTTTTTTCAAAATTTACAACAAATTCATTTTTGCTCTCCGCTGTAAAGCGGCACGCTGATGCGAAAATCGGGCGAAGCGCCGCGTTGAATCTCCCGCGGGCAAAGATCGGCACATCACCAACGCTATACGCCAACCGCTGCACGGCAAGCGACTCGGCATTCCAACGCTTAGGTTGCCCCGTTTGCGCCGTCAGTTTCACGCGCCTACAGCTTTTGTCTCCAACAGACGTTCTCAGTGATATGCCGCTGAAGCAATATGCTTTATAATGTCTTTTTGATCGGCGTATGACATTGAAAACTTCGACAACCGCTTCATTTTCAGCATATCGGCGCCCACAATAAAAAAAGCCTGCGGCACTTTAAGGCCGCAGGCCCTGAGAAACCGAAATTCCGCCTTGAAAACCGCGCCAACGCCTGAGCCGCACAAACCCGGCGGCGGTACAAACTGTCGGCAAAATGAGGGGTCAAAACAAGCAGCCGTTGACGAGCATCAACAGAATGCCAAACAGCACCCCCGCCACGCCATACCCCGTCTGCTTGCCGCACAGCGCCGCGGGCAGCAGCTCGGCAACCGCGATGGCGCTCATCAGCCCCGCGATGCCGCAGAACATCATGGCCAGCCCGCGCTCGGTGAGCACCGGCTGCAAAAAGCGCAGTGCCAACAGCGCGCCCAGCGGCTCGGCCGCGCCTGAAACCGCCGCCAACAGCAGCGCGGGCGCGCGTCGGTCAAGCGCCGCGTAGACCGGCATGGCGACCGATATCCCCTCGGGAATATTGTGCAGCGCGATGGCCGCGCAGAGCTTGAGCCCCATCTTAACATCGCGGCTGGCGCTTAAAAACACCGCCATGCCCTCAGGCAGGTTATGTAGCATCAGCGCCAGCATCGAAAAAACGCCCAGCCGCAGCAGCTGACGCTCCCGCTGCGCGCGATCTCGCTCAAAACCTCCGGGCAGAACCGAATCTAAAAGCTGCGAGCACAGCATGCCCGCCGCGCACGAAAAGACCGCCACGGCAGTGCCGGCCAGCCCCGGCATCTCAAACATCAGCACCCCAACCGCGTCGGGCAGCAGCTCTAAGAGCGACACCGACAGCATCACCCCAGCTGAAAAGCCCAGCGCCAGCGTTAAAAGCGACGCTTTGGGCCGGCGCACCATGACGGCCAACAGCGCGCCGATCACGGTGGCGCCACCGGCTGCGGCGCTTAAAACAAGCGGCAATAGGGCGTTTTGCGGCATGGCGTATCTCTCCTTTGCAGGCGGGCCTTCTGTAACACCGCCACATCAATAGCTATTCGCCCTGCGGCCAAATTATTTGCCGGATATGCCGTCCGCGCAATTTACAAAGTTTGGTGCAGGTGATACTATATCTTAAAATACGCCGGTTACAGCGCCAGCATTTTTACAAAGGATATTTGCTATGAGAATTCTCGTCGTATCGGATACTCACCACGATTTTGACGCGCTTTACCGCCTTGTGCTGCGCGAAAAGGACGCCATTGATCTGCTCGTGCATCTTGGCGACGGCGCGCAGGATGTCGACGACCTGCGCGCCGTCTGGCCGCTGCTGCCGGTGCGGTTTGTGCGCGGCAACTGCGATTATGTTTCCACCGCGCCCGACACGGCAACGGTTGAGATCGGCGGCCTGCGGCTCTTTTTGACCCACGGCCATTTGTTTGACGTCAACCGCGCGACCGAGCGGCTAGCGGCGCAGGCGCGGCGGCAAAATGCCGCTGTGGCGCTGTTCGGGCACACCCACCGCCAGCTCTGCCGCGACGTATTAGGCATACAGCTCTTAAACCCCGGCAGCCTCGGCAAACCCCGCGACGGTGCGCGCGGCTACGGCGTCATCGAGATTAAACAGGGGCAGCCGGTCTGCTCGCTGCATCGGTTTGAGTAAAGAACCCCAATTGCGCGCATGGCTACAAATTGATGACCAAGGAGGACATATCATGTGTAAATATATGCCCTTATGTCTCATGTTAATAATTTTATCGACTGTATTTTTAGGGTGCGCACAAAATAACCGTCAGCCATGGGATTATGCCGATTTAACGCCCGCGTCCCCGGCTTGTGCTCTTCCCCTATTTAGCCCAACCAAGCTGGATGAAGTCGAAAACCACGCAGTCCATATCGTCCAAGGAAAATTTTTAGACGGTTCAGAAACCGATTTGCAATACGGCCCCGACGGCAACGCGATATACGGCAGCACCATCTCGGCATTTCAAATTACCGGGGTGTATAAAGGCAGCCTTGCGGTCGACCAGCAAATTAAGGTGATTGAAGATTATCACATTGATAAGCAGCATGGCAAAAAGATCATCTACTCTCTCGGCAGCTACTATCCGTCCGACGTCGGCCGGGAATATCTCCTGTTTCTCGGAGAGTACGGGCCAGAAACCAGATTTGCGGGGCAATATTACGCCGTGGGCAGCAAATACGGCCGATATCCGGTGGTGTCCGCACAGTCGGATTCGACGGACGCCGCATCTTTCAACAACAGGGCGCTGAATTTGGACGAGGGAAATTCCGAAACCTACCGGAGCATCTATCAGGAGGTTATTGACAACTATATGCGCGCCACCATACAGCACGAGTCAAAGCGCTTTAAGGATGCGGCGGAGCTGGTCGCATATATCCGCGATGAAAATGCGCTGCTGCGCGCCATGCAAAAGGCTTATCCCTTCGGCCTTTTGAAAAGTGATAACGGCAATGCGGTTATACTCTATACTCCCGTCACTTCCGCCGACGCTCAAATGACGCTTGCGGAAATCAGGCTGGCTGGCTCACACATTTATTACCGCTGTCACAGGGCGGGGTATGTGCCCGCCGGCAGCCCGGATAATAGGGAGATAGAGGAATTGAAAAACACCCTCACGGTTGGATGGAATTACACCGGCAACGGCGACGCCGGTCTCAAGGCATTCGCAGACAGCAACGCAGAGGTTGTCTTTGAGCTACAGGATTATCCGGGCGTTTACTATTCCGAGGCGACCGATTCCGAGACGGATAAGCCCTACGGGCGTATGATCTATTGGGTAAAGGATGGGTACTTTTTTGAGGCGTACCTTCCTGCAGAGGATTTTGACACGATATTAGGCAGCACAAGTGGCGCGGCCGATCTGGTGGCCGCTGAGGTTTATTACTCAGACGCCCAATAGGCATAGTAAAAGCATCCCGCCGCACAGCTTTGTGCTCGGCGGGATGCTTTATGTGTTTCTATATTACCCAATCGCGGTGCCGCAGGGCACCGAATCGTCCACAAAGATAACCTTGCAGCCGCTGGCTTCGCTCGTTGCGGCCAGCAGCATACCTTGGCTCTTCTCGCCGCCAAACTTGGCGGGCTTGAGGTTTGCGACCACAATAATCTTGCGGCCGATCAATTCCTCGGGTTGGTATTCGCCCTTGATGCTCGACACAATTTGCCGGCCGCCAAGGCCGTCGTCGAGCGTCAGCTTCAAGAGGCTGCGCGCCTTGGGCACCTCGACGCATTCGAGCACCTTGCAGACTCTAAAGTCGAGCTTGGCAAAGTCGTCGATCGCAATTTCGGGCTTTAAGGGCGCGGCGGCGTCAACGGCCTTTTCCTCCGCGGGTGCTTGCGTCGCTGATGCGGCGACCTGCTCCTCAGCGGTGGCGGGGGTTGAAAAATCGAGCAGCGGCAGATAGCGGGCCTTATCGATCGCGTGCAGGAACAGATAGAGTCTCGGGCCGCGCTCTTTATTGAGCAGCAGTTGGTAGACATTCTTAAAGAACCGCCCCTGCTTGGCCTTGATTTCCTTGTCGTCCCCTTCGGGGAACACGGTGCGCGAGACCGAATAAAGGAAGGTGTTGAGATCGTCGAGGCTGTCATCCACCGTCGAGAGGTGCTCAAACAGCAGCTTGATTTCCTGCTGCTCCTCGGCGGAAAGCGCGTCGTAAATCGCAAAATCGCGGTTATTTCTCAGCTTATAGGCGTTCTCTGGCGAGCACTGCTCGAGCCAGAACTGGGCCAGCGCCAAACGCTCGGCAAATTCCGCGCGCTTATAGGGCGTGCCGATCTTTTCAAACACCGTCTCGAGCGCGTCGAGGTTAAAGT
>JAEWBS010000006.1 GCA_023391005.1 Bacillota bacterium
GAGGTGGGCGGCATGAAATACGCCGCCGTTATCTCCGACCGCTTTGTCGAAAAGCTGTTCCCCGGCATGCCGGCCGGACAGGCGCTGGGCAAAGAAATTAAGCTGCGTTTAAATCAGGGGCTCTATACCTTCACGGTCGTGGGCGTTTACAAATTTGAGGTCTCGGGCATGCTCGGCAGCATGACCGGCGACACGACGACGACGGTGTTCATCCCGATCACGCTGGCCAAGCAGATCACCAGCCAGACGCAGGGGCGGTATTCTTTCTTGCGCGTCAAAGCCGCTGACGGCGTCACCGATTCAAAGCTCTTTGCCGAGCAGACCGCCAAATATTTTAACGACCATTTTTACCGCAATAATAAATATGTCGAGGTTAAAACCGAGAGCATGGACAGCATGATCGGCCAGATGACCGGCATGATGAATACCATGAGCATCGCCATCAGTATTATCGCCGGCATTTCGCTCTTGGTCGGCGGCATAGGCGTCATGAATATCATGTTGGTGTCGGTGACCGAGCGCACCCGCGAGATCGGCACGCGCAAGGCGCTTGGCGCGCGCAACAGCGCCATTCGCATCCAGTTTATCGTCGAGTCGATGATCATCTGCCTGATCGGCGGCATTATCGGCGTCGCGCTGGGCACTGCGTTGGGGTTCACGGGCGCGTCGCTGCTGGGCTTCCCGGGTTGGCCTTCGCCGGTGATTGTGGTCATCGCGGTCAGCTTTTCGATGGCAATCGGCGTCTTTTTCGGGTATTATCCGGCCAACAAGGCGTCTAAACTCGACCCCATCGAGGCGTTGCGCTACGAATGATTGCGCGCCCTATTCGGCGGTTTGACGACAAAAAGCTTCAAAAAGTCCGTGGAACTCAGCTATGCGCAGGTCAATTTTTTGTCATTCTAACGGGCTTTTTGTCGAATTTCATTTTTTAAAATATATTTCTATATTCCTACGATTCCCTATTGACAAATATATTTTTATCTAGTATATTTAACCATAGCGTTTCACAATACGGTGAGGCCAGAATTTAGATTAGAGGTATTCAAATGTACAACGACAAAATTATCACTTGCAAAGATTGCGGTTCCGAGTTCGTATTCACTGCTAACGAGCAGGCTTTCTACGCCGAAAAAGGTTTCACCAATGAACCGCAGCGCTGCAAGCCCTGCCGCGATTCCCGTAAGGCTTCGAGCGGCCGTTCCGAGAGAGCACCCCGCGAAATGTTCGACGCTGTCTGCGCTGAGTGTGGAGCTCCCTGCAAGGTTCCCTTCCAGCCCAGAGATGACCGTCCTGTATTTTGCAGCGACTGCTTCTCGAACAGAAGATAATCTTAACAACATTAACAAAGGGCGTTCCGCACGGAACGCTCTTTTCTATTGCATCTTAACACCATGCGCGATATCTTTATAATGGGCGCGAATGATACGGCAAGCCTATTAGCCGCTAAAAGTGTGCCGCTGCGGGCTTGTCGTTTTAACCGGGTATACAAATTACGCCGGGCCGAACAATCGATTCGCCCGACCGCTTGCGATATTATCAATAAAACAAAAGGTGAAAACATTGCAAACAGAAAACTATCCCGAAAAATTCGATTTAAGCCGCATTGTGGCTCCGCTTTTGATGTGGTACAGCCAAAATGCACGCGTGCTGCCTTGGCGCGAGAACACCGACCCCTATCGCGTGTGGGTGTCCGAAATTATGCTGCAACAAACGCAGGTCGATACTGTCATCCCCTATTACAACCGCTTTTTGCAGCAGCTCCCGACCATCAAAGCCCTTGCCGAAGTGGACGAGCCTCAGCTTTTAAAGCTGTGGGAAGGGTTGGGCTACTACAGCCGGGCGCGCAACCTGCAAAAGGCCGCCAAAAGGATGATTGAAAAGCACGAGGGCCGCTTTCCTACCGCACCGGCCGATATTTTAGCGTTGCCGGGCATCGGGCCTTATACGGCGGGTGCGGTCGCCTCCATCTGCTTTGAGCAGCCGACGCCGGCGGTGGACGGCAACGTGCTGCGTGTGATCTCAAGGCTGACCGGCAGCGACGCCGATATCTCCTTGCCGCAGGTAAAAAACAATATCACCGATATGCTGCGCGTGATTTACCCCGACAACCGGCGCGGCGACTTTACCCAAAGCCTGATGGAGCTGGGCGCGACGGTCTGCCTGCCAAACGGCGCACCAAAATGCGATGACTGCCCTGTTGCCGGCTGCTGCCGTGCCTATGCGGACGGCACCCAGCGCACATTGCCGGTCAAGGCCAAGAAAAAACCGCGCAAGCAGGAAGAAAAGACGGTCTTTCTACTGTGCTGCGGCGACCGACTGGCGCTTCGACGGCGAGAAGCGACCGGGCTGCTGGGCGGGCTTTGGGAGCTGCCCAACACCGAGGGCTGCCTTTCGGTTGAGGAAGCCGTGCATCTGTTGCGCGAATGGGGCTTTGAGAATATCTATGACGGCGACCTCAAGCCGGGACGGCGGAAAAAGCATATCTTCACCCATATTGAATGGCAGATGACAAGCTTTATAATCGCTTGCGACAATATGCCCGAAGCGTTTGCGTGGGTGACAAAAGCGCAGCTTGAGGCGGATATTACGGTTCCAACAGCCTTTTCGCCCTTTCTGGACGGTATTTGAAGGCGGCCTTCGTATCTGCCTACCCCGCACCGCAAAAGTGCCGGTTTAACCTCTCGGTTAAACCGGCACTTTTAAACTGCTAAAACTCATACCTGACGCCTTTTGCTCTATTGCGTAAAAAGTAAAAAGCCATCCGTAATAAGCGCGGATGACGATTCAGGCGACATTGGAGTCCCTTGCAGGCCGCTCGGATAAAACAGTTCAATGATTATTTTATCCGGGCTTGTTAAGCCCCCATATTTTTCTATAGTATACCATGAACGCAAGTGAATGGCGCAATCGGCCAGCCATAGGCGGGGCACTTTAATTATAATACGTTGCCTGTACGGCGGCGCGATGGAAGCGCCGTCGTGCTCCAAAAGACCTCACAAACACAAGTGTCGCGCATAATCACGTAACAAGTCTGGATGCGCGCCCACTGACGCTGGGTGGGTAGGTAACGTCCTCACGTGGCGCATACAATCACCACAACCGTATTCTTTAAGCCCCCTCAGGGGGTTTGGGGGTGAAGCCCCCTTGGTCCCCTGCGGGGGCCAGGGGGTTGGGGGTGGGAGCCGTTCCTGCGTGTTAGCGCAAAGCAAGCGTTGCCTTTTATAAAGACTGCCAGCATAAACAATCCTGTTGCTAAAGCATATAGC
>JAEWBS010000017.1 GCA_023391005.1 Bacillota bacterium
GACGCGCTGGCCGTCGCCATCTGCCACGCGCACAGCGCGTCGGTGTCGACGCTGCGCCGCGCGGTGCTAAACGACAATAACAGGAGGAGCCGATGATCTATTCACTCAGAGGGAAGCTCTTGCTCGCCGAGCCGGGCGGCGTGGTGGTGGAATGCGCCGGCGTGGGCTATCGCTGCGCCGTGTCGCTCAATACGCTTTCGTGCCTGCCGCCGGTGGGCAGCGAGGTGTTTTTGCTCACCCATATGGTGGTGCGTGAAGACTCGGTCGACCTTTTCGGCTTTGCCGACGCGCAGGAACTGGCGAGCTTTCGCCTCGTAACCTCGGTCAACGGGGTGGGAGCCAGACTGGGGCTTGCGTTGCTTTCAGATTTCACCTCCGCTCAGCTGGCACTGGCCGTCGCTTCGGGCGACGCCAAGGTGCTGACCCGCGCGGCGGGCGTGGGCAACAAGCTCGCGCAGCGCATTGTGCTGGAATTAAAGGACAAGCTCGGCGGCTTTGGCTCGGCCGATACCAAGGCGCTTGAAGCGGTCACGGCTTCGGCGGCCAAGGGCGGCAACCTCAGCGAGGCAATCGCCGCGCTGGCGGCGCTGGGCTACAGCCAGTCGGAGGCGGCCGGGGCGCTGTCCGACTGCACCGACGACATGCCGGTGGAAACACTGGTCAAGCGCGGTCTGAAAAAGCTGGCGCGCTTCTAGGGCGTTTCTAAAGGTAAAAACGCGTAGCAATACGCTGATCATGTGTTTGCATTAAGAAACAGCGAATGTCTTTCGGGCACTTAATACGGTGATGGATGCTGCCAGTGGCGCTATCCGAAGGGCGGGTCTTTTTTAAGGGGCTCCCTGCTGCCACCCCGTGCCCCACAACCCTAAAAAGGAGGTCTTTTCTTGCTTAGAAGTGATGAAACCGACTTTGAAAACCGCATTGTTGCGCCGGAATATACACGGCTTGATTCTGAAACCGAGCTGTCGTTGCGCCCGCGCAGCCTTGATGAATATATCGGCCAGACCAAGGTCAAGGAAAACCTTAAAATATTCCTAGAGGCGGCCCGCCGCAGGGCAGAGCCACTGGATCACGCGTTGTTTTACGGCCCGCCGGGTCTGGGAAAAACAACGCTCGCGCAGATTATCGCCAACGAGATGCAGGTGCAGATCCGCGTCACCTCCGGCCCGGCGCTCGAGCGTCAGGGCGATCTTGTCGCGCTTTTGACCAACCTTGGTGAAGGCGATATTCTATTCATCGATGAAATTCACCGCCTCAACCGCTCGGTTGAGGAGGTTTTGTACCCCGCGATGGAGGATTTTGAGCTGGATATCATGATCGGCAAGGGGCCGTCGGCCCGCTCAATTCGGCTGGATCTGCCGCATTTTACGCTCATTGGGGCGACGACCCGCGCGGGGCAGCTTTCGGCCCCGCTGCGCGACCGCTTCGGCGTACAGATGCGTCTGGAGCTTTATAATCCTGAGGAGCTGACCGATATCATCACGCGCAGCGCTGAGATTCTGGCGATTCCGTGTGAGGAAAAAGGCGCTGTTGAGCTCGCGCGCCGGGCGCGGGGCACACCGCGTATCGCTAACCGGCTCTTAAAGCGGGTGCGCGACTTTGCTCAGGTCATGGGTGACGGCATCATCACGAGCGATATCGCCGATCTGGCGCTATCCCGACTCGAGATCGACCGGCTGGGGCTCGACGCGATTGACCGACGCATGCTCACCGTCATCATCGAAAACTACAATGGCGGGCCGGTCGGGCTCGAAACACTGGCCGCCGCCACCGGCGAAGAAGCCATTACAATTGAGGATGTATACGAGCCGTATCTGATGCAGCTGGGCTTTTTGGCGCGCACGCCGCGCGGACGCTGCACAACGGCAAAGGCCGCGCAGCATCTCGGCATCATTTCTCCGCAAATTGAGTCGGGGCAGACTAGCTTACTTTGAGACGCGGCAACATATCAATAGCTTGCGGGGCAAAATAAACGGTCTCGCAGGGGAGGAATTGCTTTGGGAAGAATATTTGGAACCGATGGCGCGCGCGGCGTAGCCGGAATTGAATTGACGGCCGAACTGGCGATGAATATCGGCCGGGCCGCCGCGATGGTGCTTGTGGCCCAGACCCATAAAAAGCCGCTCGTGGTCATCGGGCGCGACACCCGCGCCTCGGGTGACATGCTCGAAGCGGCCGTGACGGCGGGGCTTTGCTCGGTCGGCGCCGATGTGCTGCTGCTCGGTGTGGTGCCGACGCCGGCGGTCGCCCATCTTGTGCAGCACTATAAGGCCGACGCGGGCGTCATGCTCTCCGCCAGCCACAATCCCTACGAATTCAACGGCATCAAGCTGTTTGGCGCGAGCGGCTATAAGCTGACCGACGATGAAGAAACCCAGATTGAGGCCATTATTCTTGACGGCGCAATACCCTACGATTTTAAAACCCACGCCGAGCTGGGCCGCGTTAAAAGCGCCGAGGACGCCGTGCGGCATTATATCGATTCGCTCGCCGCTCTTTATAGCGGCGGATTTTCAGGTCGGCTGCTTATTGATTGCGCCAACGGCAGCGCCGCCGCGACTGCCGCAAGGCTGTTTGAGGCGATGGGCATCGAAGCCGATTTTCTGGCCGACGCGCCGGACGGCGTTAACATCAACGATGGCTGCGGCTCGACCCATATCGAACGGCTGGCTCCGCTTGTGACGCGGGGCGGCTATGCGGCGGGGCTTGCCTTGGACGGCGACGCCGACCGTTTGCTCGCTGTGGATGAAAAGGGCAATCTGCTCGATGGCGATGTGCTGCTGACCATTCTCAGCAACCATCTCGCGGCGCAAGGCAAGCTTAACGAAAACACGGTTGTGGTCACCTCGATGACCAACTTCGGCTTTTTTGAGCTGATGAAGGCGCGCGGTACCAAAACTGAAATCACCAAGGTGGGCGACCGCTATGTTCTCGAGGTCATGCGGGAGAAAAACCTCTCGCTGGGCGGCGAGCAGTCGGGCCACATGATTTTTTTAGCGCATGCCACGACCGGCGACGGACAGCTTTCGGCCGTGATGCTCTTAAACGCGCTGGCCGCCGCTAATAAGCCGCTGTCGGCGCTGGGCGGCGAGATGAAGCGCTTTCCCCAAATTATGCAAAACGTCAACGCAACTCCGGGTATGAAGGCCGCGCTCGAGACGCATCCAGTGGTCTGCCGCGTCATTGACGGCTGGCAACAGGTATTGCAGGGGCGCGGGCGCGTGGTGGTGCGTGCTTCGGGTACCGAGCCGTACATCCGCGTGATGGTCGAAGGCGAATCTGCGGACGAAATTAGAAAAGCCGCCGACGAGATCTCGACCGCCATCAGCGCCCATCTGGTTTAAATTCGTTGCGCGCATGGGGGAATACTGGTAAAATACTGTAGCCGTGCCGCTGCCTGTTGGGCTCACCGTCGCCCCTTACGAGAG
>JAEWBS010000081.1 GCA_023391005.1 Bacillota bacterium
TCGGACGGCTGCGCTGATCGCAGCGGGCGGCATGGATGCCCGCTGCGGCTCCGCCGTCCCTACTTTTTCTGCCGCCAGAAAAAGTAGGCAAAAAGACCGCCCAAGGGGAGAACCTTGTCTCAGGTTCTCCCCTTGGGGACCCCTCTCCCAACGACTTAAGAGGGGGGCGCTCATCGCCCCCCTCTTAAGAATCTCCCCCCGAATTATATGCCGAGAGTTGATCTGCGGCGGCAACGAGCTTTAGGTTAGCTGCTGTTGTGGTTTTACGCTCTCGGCAGGGCGGCGCTTGGATTCGCGCCGTACGGCGCGCCGCCGCTGGTGCGGGGGGGGCCCGTAGGGCCCAAATCCAAGCGCCTCGACCTGAGGCTTTTTTTGCGGTAGCCCTTGGCATGCGGGGCTTGGCTTACAAACGTTGAGCTTAAAAGGCGGTTTACACGATACGCTATATAATGCTTACCCGGCATGGCGGCGCGATGGAAGCGCCGCCGTGCTCCCCAGAGGCCAGACAACCTAATTGGCGCGCATAATCACATAACAAGTCTGGATGCGCGCCCAACTAACGGTGCGTGGGAAGCTAACACTTTCACGTGGGGCATACATTCACCACAACCGTATTCTTTAAGCCCCCTCAGGGGGTTTGGGGGTGAAAGCCCCCTGTGCCCCTCTGGGGACAGGGGGTTGGGGGTGGGGGCCGTTCCTGCGCGTCAGCGCAATAAAAACATTGGCTATTTATGGCGGTTGCCCTAGGTATATTGTCGCTGTCGCGAGATTTCCTCGGCATGTCTGCCGAAGGTCGTTCCGCTACCCGCGGGGGCCTACTTTTTCTGCCGCCAGAAAAAGTAGGCAAAAAGACCGCTCAAGGAAGGAACCTTTCGACGGTTCCCCCCTTGAGAATCCCCTCTCCCAACGACTAAAGAGAGGGCGCTCGCCGCCCCTCTCTTTAGAATCTCTCCCCGAATTATATGCCGAGGGTTGATCTGCTGCTGCGGCAGTATTTAGGTTAGCTGCTGCGTCGGCGAGATTTTAAGCGCCGCTAAGCTTCAATTTAATTGCAGCCCCTTAAAGAAATCGTCGAAAGTATCGACATTGTAAATCTGCTTCAAGGCGATTAAAACGCTCACCCTGATGCTATAACGACCTAATTCCATCTGTGAAACAATCTCACGGCTGATCGAAAGGCCCATCAACTCCAGCTTAGAGGCAACTGCCTCTTGGGATAATCCTGCGCGCTTACGCAGAGATTTAAGATTTTCTCCGATGGAAATATCCTGCTTTATCTTGTCAGACATCAAAATATCCTCCTCAGTATACTGGAATGTATATATTACAATATTGATTTTACCGTACTATATGTGATAAAATTGGAATGTATACATACCAAAATAAATTAGAGGTGAAATAAAATGATAGACGAGAAAGAGCAGATAATGAAGACCTTGCAGGAAAAAATTGAAATGCTGCCCAAAGAAATGCAAAACGCCGTCTGTTGGATCATAAAACATATTGAATTGGTTGAACAAATCACCGACGGAGAAAAAATGGCCGACGTGAAGGTTGAGAAATACCTCAAAATGGCAAAGGAAAAAGAGGACTATATCATGTGGGCCTTGGTTGCGTATAAGCGGAGCAAAGATCAAAAAGAAACAGAGGTTAGTCAACAGGAGAATGGATCATCCAAATTGTAATAGTAAAAAAGAGAGCTGAGCGCGGTTGCGCTCAGCTCTCTTAAAAAATCTATTAATCCATCAATGCAAACGAAAAATCGGCTGAAATTGCCAGCTCGCCGTTCACAGTCCCTTTGCCGCTGACAAAGTAAAACGGGCCCTTGTGCTTGGTAACCTCGCAGGTCATCTCAACCGTATCGCCCGGCAGCACCTTGCGGCGGAATTTGACGTTGTTAAGCCCGGTGTAGTACGGCGTTTTGCCGACGGCGTCCTGCGCGAACAGCACGCAGCAGGTCTGGGCCATAATCTCGCAGAGAATCACACCCGGCACAACCGGATTGCCCGGGAAATGCCCCTGCAAAAAGTGCTCGTCGCCCCGCACGGTATACCGCCCGACGGCGCGGCCCTCTTGGTCGAGCTCGGCCTCATCCACCAGCAGCATCGGCTCGCGGTGGGGGAGCAGGCCCTTAATCGCTTCACGGTTCATGAGGTTACCCCCTTAAACCTTGCGGAAGGCGACGCAGGCATTGTGCCCGCCAAAGCCCAACGAGGTTGAAATAGACAGCGTCACATCGGCCTTGCGCGCCGTGTTGGGCACGTAGTCGAGGTCGCACTCGGGGTCGGGCTCGGCATAGCCGATGGTGGGGGGCAGCAGGCCGTTTTCCAGCGCCAGCACCGCCGCGATCGCTTCAACAGCGCCCGCAGCGCCGAGCATGTGCCCGGTCATCGACTTGGTCGAGCTGATAGCGGCCTTCTTGGCAATCTCTTCACCGAGCGCCAGTTTGAGAGCCATTGTCTCGCTCTTGTCGTTTAAAGGCGTGCTGGTGCCGTGTGCGTTGATATAAACGCAGTCGGCGTCACTGATCTGCGCCTGCGAGACCGCAGCCTTGATCGCGCGCGAAGCGCCCTTGGCCTCGGGGTCGGGCGCGGTGACGTGGTGCGCGTCGCAGGTGTGGCCGTAGCCGCAGACTTCGGCGTAAATTTTAGCGCCTCTGGCCTTAGCGTGCTCATATTCCTCGAGGATCAAAGCGCCAGCACCCTCGCCCATGACGAAACCGTCGCGATTTTTGTCGAAGGGGCGGCAGGCGGTCGCGGGGTCCTCGTTTAGCGTCAGTGCCATGCAATTGGTGAAGCCCGCCACCGCAAGCGGCGTGATCGAGGCTTCGGTACCGCCCGCGATAATCGCGTCGGCATAGCCGTCAGCAATGGCGCGAAACGCCTCGCCGATTGCGTTGGTACCGGTGGCGCAGGCCGTAACAACCGGCAGGCAGGGGCCCTGCGCGTTAAAGCGGATGGCGACATTGCCCGCGGCGAGGTTTGAGATCATCATCGGAATCAGCATGGCCGAGACGCGCGCGGGGCCGCTTTTCAAAAGCCGCTCCTGCTCGCGCACCATCGTGTTGAGACCGCCGATGCCGGAGCCGAAATAGACGCCGAGCCGCTCGGGGTCGCAGTCAAGCTTGCTGTCGTCCATCGCCTGTTGTGCCGCCGCAATTGCGTACTGAGAAAAGAGATCCAGACGCTTGGCCGCCATCTTGTCGACATAGGGCGTCACATCAAAATCCTTAACCTCGGCGGCAACCTTCACCTTGTAGTCGGTGGTATCAAAATGAGTGATAGATCCGATGCCGCTCACACCGGCTGAAATATTTTGCCAAAAGGTTGCAACATCGTTGCCGACCGGCGTAATCGCGCCAAGTCCGGTGATCACAACGCGTTTCATAAAATTCCTCCTTCTACACGCCGGCTTTTGCGGCGGCGATAAATTCCTTGTGCAGCGTCTCAATCAGGTGGTGCACCGTCGTGATGCCGTCGATGCGATAGCCGTTGGCCCCGATGAACGCAAAGCCCTGTTCGAGCTTGCCCTTGCAGGCCGCGAGCAACGCCGCCGAAATGCAATAGGGGGCATTGTCCACGGTACAGGACGAGATGCAGTGCCACGGGCAGCTTTTGGGGCAGGTCTCATGCTCGGCCGCGCGCCGCAAAAAGTCGTTCCCGATGGCGCGCCCCGGCAAGCCGACCGGGCTTTTTATGATGACGATATCCTCTTTTTTGCAGTTGACATAGGCCTGTTTAAAAGCAGGGGAGGCGTCGCATTCCTCAGTGGCGACAAAGCGGGTCGCCATCTGAACGGCGGAGGCCCCGCGCGAGAGCATATGGTGGATATCCGCCCCCGAGAAAATACCGCCGCCCGCAATCAGCGGAATGGCGCGTCCGGCGGTTTGCTCAAGCGCGTCAAGCGCCGAGCGCAGCTGCGGTACCAGCGCCTCAAGGCTAAAGGCCGGGTCGTCAATCTGTTCCTCGGTAAAGCCGAGATGCCCGCCGGCCAGCGGCCCTTCAAGCACAAAGGCGTCGGGCACGCGGGCATATTTCTGTTCCCACCAGCGCGAGATCATCTTGACCGCCTTAGCGGAGGAGACGATGGGCACCAGCGCGATGTCCGAAGGGGAGAACTTCGGCAGGTCGAGCGGCAGCCCCGCGCCTGAGAAGATGACGTCGATACCGGCCTCGGCCGAGGTCTTGACCATCTGGGCAAAGTCGGTCATCACATTCATGATGTTGATGCCGAGCAGTCCGGCGCCGTCGGCTATTTGGGCGCGCGCGGCGGCAATCTCTTCCGAGATGCCTTCTGAGACGGCGCGCTCGCGGTCGCGCTCAGCAGGCTTGCGCAGCATGGCGATTCCCGCCGCCGACAGCACGCCCACGCCGCCCTCGTTTGCCACGGCGGAGGCGAGGCGGGCCATCGATATGCCCACGCCCATGCCGCCCTGCACAATCGGAACGGGTGCGGTATATTTGCCAAGCGTAAGCTTGTGGTTGTTAAAATTGAACATTGATCGTTTTACCTCGTTTCAGCCGTCGGCGTATAACGGCTACATGCACATGCCGCCGTCGATGCGGATGACTTCGCCGGTGATGTAGCCCGCGCCCTCGCTGCAAAGATAAACGGCGAGCGAGGCGACCTCCTCCGGCGTGCCCATGCGGTTCATCGGCACGTTCTCCAAAGAGGCAGCCAGCACCTTTTCAGACAGCGCGGCGGTCATGTCGGTTTCGATAAAGCCGGGGGCGATCGCATTGCAGGTGACGCCGCGGCCGGCCAGCTCGCGCGCAACCGACTTGGTCAGACCGATCATACCGGCCTTGGCGGCGGCGTAGTTGGCCTGGCCCGCGTTGCCACAAAGCCCCGAGACCGAGGCGATGTTAATGATGCGGCCGGTACGGCGCTTCATCATCGCGGTAGCGCACTGGCGGGTCATCAGAAACGCGCCCTTGAGATTGGTTGCAATCACAGCGTCGAAGTCCTCGTCCTTCATGCGCATCACAAGCCCGTCGCGGGTGATGCCCGCGCAGTTGACGAGAATATCAATCTGGCCCCACTCCTTGAGCAGGGTATCGACAACGGCTTTGGTGGCCGCGCTGTCGGCGACGTCGCACTGCACAGCGGTCATGGTATGGCCGTTTTTCTGCGCTTCTTCGACGGTGGCCTGAGCGGCGGTCGCGTTGCCCGCGTATAGAATCGCCACCTTGGCGTTTTGCGCGGCCAGCGCCAGCGCAATCGCACGGCCGATGCCGCGCGACCCGCCGGTGACGATGGCGGTTTTATTAGTCAGCATGGTTCATTCTCCTCTCAGCGTCGCCAGCGCGGCGGCAAGAGATTCGGCATCCTGCACGTTTACAACGGTGGCGTCGGGCAGCGTTTTCTTGACAAAGCCCGATAGGGTCTTGCCCGCGCCCACCTCGACGAAGGTGTCGTAGCCGTCGGCGGCCATGGTTTCGAGCGTTTTCTGCCAGTAAACGGGACGGATCAACTGCTCCGACAACAACTGCTTATCTGGGGTGATATATGGCGATGCGGTGGAGTTGGCATACACCGGCACCAAGGGCTGCGCAAAAGCATAACGCTCCAGCGCCTTTTGGAGGCCCTCATAAGCAGACTGCATGAAAGGGGAGTGGAATCCGCCGCTTACCGGCAGAGCTAACGCCCGACCGCCCGCTTGCTTAACGGCAGCGATCAGTTCATCTGAACGGTCGCGCAGCGTCGCCGCTACGATCTGACCGGGGCAGTTAAAGTTGATGGGGTAGCTGTCACCCACCTGAGCGCAGACCTCCGCGGTCTTTTCAGGGGTAAGCTTTAGGATGGCAACCATGCCGCTTTTGCTGACTTCGGAGGCCTCATGCATGAGCGCGGCGCGCTCACACACGAGCTTAAAGCCGTCCTCGGCTGAAAAGCCACCCGCAAAGGTCAGCGCCGCGACCTCGCCGAGCGAGAAGCCCGCCACGCCGTCGGGGTTGATGCCAGCTTCGCGCATCGCCTCAGCCGCGGCAAGATCGACGCCAAACAGACAGGGTTGGGTATTTAGGGTAACCGATAATTCCTCGGCGCTGCCCTCAAAGCACTGCTTTGAGGTGCCGGGGCGAACGTTGTCGGCCAAGTCAAAGATATGCCGGGCGGCGGGGCTGACCTCGCAAAGCGATTGGCCCATGCCGGTGTACTGCGCGCCCTGACCGGCGAATAAAAAGGCTATTTTACCCACTTGGCCGCACCTCCAAGAATCGCAGCAGCTTCATCAAACATCTCGGTGATGATGTCGGCGCAGCTCTGCTCCTTTTTCATCATGCCCGCAATCTGGCCGGCCATAAAGGTGCCACCCTCGAGGTCGCCCTCCTGCACGGCACGGCGCAGCGCGCCAACGCCCTTGGCCTCAAGCTCTTCAACCGTGACGCCCGTGTCGGCCTCCATCTTCATAATCTCGCGGGAGAAAGGGGTCTTCAGGCAGCGCACCGGATGGCCCAAGCGTTTGCCGGTGGCGACGGTATCGATGTCCTTAGCCTTGAGGATGCGTTCTTTATAAACGGGGTGCACATTGCACTCATAAGCGGTTAAAAAGCGGGTGCCGACCTGCACGCCGACAGCGCCGAGCATAAAGGCGGCGGCAATGCCGCGCCCGTCGCCGATACCGCCCGCGGCGATAACCGGAATTTTAACGGCGTCGCAGACCTGGGGCACAAGCGCCATCGTGGTCAGCTCGCCGATATGCCCGCCCGACTCGCAGCCCTCGGCGATGACGGCGGCGGCGCCACTGCGCTCGGCGAGCCTTGCAAAGGCAACCGAAGCGACGACAGGCAGCACGGCAATACCGGCTTCCTTCCACATCGGCATATATTTGGCAGGCGTTCCGGCGCCGGTGGTCACAACCTTGACCTTTTCTTCGGCGACGACCTTGGCCACCTGCTCGACAAATGGGCTCATAAGCATAATGTTGACGCCAAACGGCTTATCGGTGAGGGTTCTGGCTTTTCTAATTTGAGTTCTCAGCCACTCGGCGTCGGCGTTCATGGCCGAAATCAGCCCCAACCCGCCCGCGTTTGAGACGGCGGCGGCCAGTTCGGCGTCGGCAATCCATGCCATGCCGCCCTGAATGATCGGGGCTTCAATGCCAAGTAGCTCACAAAGCGGCGTTTTAATCATAATCTTACGCCTGCAGGGACTCGATGTAGGCAAGCAGGCTCTTGACATCGACGAGGCCCTCGTTCATTTCGAGCTCCAGCTCAAAAACCTCTTCGAGGTTCATGACAATTTCAACAATATCGAGCGAGTCAAAGCCCAGCTCTTCAAAGGTGGTTTCCATCGTAATTTCAGATGCGTCGATCTCCTTATACTCGGCAAGGACCTTGGCTACTTTTTCAAAATTCTCGTTCATGCTAATATTCTCCTTTTAAATAAAATCTTTTTAATTTATGTTAACGCGCCGGCTTAAAAAAGCGCGATAAACAGCGGATCTTAATTACTCGCAGTCCCAGCGCAGCACGGCCGAGGCGCTGGTCAGCCCCGCGCCAAAGGCGCACATAGCCAGCAAATCGCCCTTTTGGAGCTTCTTTTCCTCGTTAAGCTCGTCGAGCAACAGCGGAATGCAGGCGGCGGAGGTGTTGCCATACCGCTCGATGTTGATGCAAAAACGCTCGGGCGGGATAGCCAGCTTCGACTTGGCAAAGTCGATAATGCGCAAATTCGCCTGATGCGGCAGCACCCATGTAATTTCCGATTCCTGAAGCCCCGCGTCGGCAATTGTGTTGCGCAGCCCATTGCACATGGCGTTGACCGCAAATTTAAACACGCCCTGCCCGTTCATAAAAACATACGGCTCAGAATCGTCGGGGATACGGTCGGGCAGGTTGCCCTTAACGTTGGGGACGTTGAGTACCTCGGCGTCGCCCTTGGTGGTCAAAGACAGCGAGCGCAGCCCGTCGCCCTCGCCCAACACCACCGCGCCCGCGCCGTCGCCAAACAGCACGCAGGTCGAGCGGTCACGCCAGTCGAGCAGGCGGCTCATCGCCTCAGCCGCAACGACCAGTACATGCCGCGCCTTTTTCCGGGCAAAATAGCCGTCAGCCACATCCAGCGCATATAAAAAGCCCGAGCAGGCGGCATTGACGTCAAAGGCAGGGCAGTCGGCCCCGATTCGGCTTTGCACAAGGCACGAAAGCGAAGGGGTGATATAGTCGCCGCTGATGGTCGCGCAGAGAATCAGGTCGATGTCGGCGGCGGTCAAATTCGCGCGGGTAAGTGCCTTTTCGGCGGCAGCCACCGCAATATCGGCCAGCGACTCCTCCATGCAGATATGCCGCTGCCGGATGCCGGTTCGGGTGTAGATCCACTCATCGGTCGTGTCCACAAAGCGGCACAGTTCGTCGTTTGTTAGAATACGTTTGGGCACAGCCCGGCCCGTTGAGAGAATTGAAAAGCTCATAAAAGCTTACTCCTTTGTTGCAAGATCGTTCTGAGGGTCCAACCCCGCCAGCTCATCAATGAACTGTTTTTCGAAAAACGCGTTTAGGCGGATCATCCCTTTGAGCAGATGCGCCTTTTCGTCGTCGCTCAAATCCTTTGCCACCGCGCGCACCATATTTTCATGAAAGCGCATAAAAACGGCGTAGGTTTTATGGCCTAACCGTGTCAGGTGGATGTAGACCACCCGCCCGTCCTCGGTGGAACGGCGGCGCTCAACGCAGCCCTTTTGCACCAGCCGGTTGACCGCCGCGGTTACCGATGGCTGCGTGATGCGCAGGTCGGCGGCGATCTCCTTAACGGTGCGACCGCGGCCTTTAGTTTTGCCGATCGTTTCTAATAGATGCATCTCGCTTGAAGAAACGTTGGGCGTACCGGCGCGTTTAATAAATTCATCTTCAATTTTCAATATGGAGCGATAGGCCGTGACCAGCGTTTCGTTGAGCTTTAACATGAACTCATCGGTCAAAATACCGTCCTCCGTAATTTAATTAGATTGTCTATCTAATTATAGTAACACACGTTACTTCTGTCAAGAACTGCTATTGATTTTATAGATTATTCATAATTAAATATCTCAAGGCGCTCGGATAAAACGGGGAGCCTTCCGCATAAATAAGCAAAAGCCCCTGTGACCAACAGGGGCTTTTATACAGATGGTTGCTTTTTACCTTCTCCGCTTACCCAGTAGCCGCAGCAGCTTGAGGAAGAGGTTGATGAAGTCCAGATAAAGGGTGAGCGCGCCAAAGATGGCCAGCTTGCGTACCTGCTGGCTATCCTCATCGTAGCCCTGAGCGATGGTCTGGATGTAGATGCCCTTAACCTTCTGGGTATCGTAAGCGATCAGGACGATGAAGATGACGATACCAATGGCGGTGATGGCCAAATCCATGACACTGTTGCCTATAAACATATTGACCAGACTGCCAATGATGATGCCGAACAGACCGAATATGGCCAGCGTCCCCACACGCGTCAGATCCCGCTTGGTAACGAATCCGTACACCGACAAAGCCACAAAAATCAAGGCGGTCAGGCCAAAGACATACAGGATGCTGATCATCTCAAACAGAATGGTGAACACGGTGAAGGTAACACCGGTGAGCGCTGCGTAAACCATAAACAGCACCGTGGCGGTCCCCGCGCTGATCCGGTTGATGGCCGCGCCCATGGCGATAACAACCCCCACCTGCGCGAACATAATAGCGTACATTATGGTCGTGCTGGAAATTAAGGTGTAAAAGATGGAGGGCACCGCCAAGCACAGAAAACAGCTCACAAAGGTGGTAAAAAGGCCCAGACACATCCAACCCATAACCTTGGCCAGATAAAGCGCGACCCGCTGATCCTGAGGCACTCTGGCGTATTCCATGGTTTCCTGCTCGTACATGGTCGGCTTTTCATCGTATTCATACATAACACATGGTCTCCTTTGGCAATTTGTTAACTTATATTACCATAAAGACATCCAAAGAACAACTGTTTGACAAAGATAGTATGTTGATTTCGTTTTCCGATAATGGGTTGTCATGACAACATAAAAGGTGTATAATCGACTAAATACTGATATTTTGCTAACAAACTGAGCGCGTTGCAGCGGGGTTCCATACCGACGGCGGCTTTGCGGCCGGTGCACCGACTGCTTGATTCCGGCAGGACAGCCACCGCACGCCGATTTATTCAGTTTTTAGCGAAAAACCAGTAAAAATGCCAGATAAAAAGGTAAGGCGCGTTAAAATGGATTTACGGCGGGAAAGAAAACGGAGCAATCGGATGCTTGGCGTCCTTCTTATTGTCACCGCGCTTTGCGCGGGCGCTATATTTATGATCTTGCACTGGTACGTTGCGCCGGTCGGCGCTTTTAAAACCGATTTTTCGTCGGCAATTGATCTGGACACCCGGGCAGTCGACGCCACAGTCGGATTGTTTTCTGAAAAAGAGGCCAATCCATCCGACCAGTTCTCATACGAGATTAAACGGGAGCTGGTCTTTTCCGTTGCCTCGGAACCGGCGACATTGCTGTTGAAAAATCCGCGGCAAAATCAATATTTAATGACGCTGGAGCTCGTGCTCGAAGAATCTGGCGAGGTTGTTTTGCGCACCGGCGCGCTGCTGCCCGGGCAGATGATAAAAAAGGCCGCGCTGGATGAAAAGCTTGTCCCGGGGGATTATAAAGCTACAGCCAACATTTGCGCGGTGGATGCCGAAAGCGGCGCGTTGGCCGGTGTGCTGACGCAGCCTGTCACGATCGTTGTCAAAGCCTGACGCGCGCTGTTTTGGATTTGGCGCGGCGGGATTATTCTACATAAAAATATAAAATCGTTGAAATGAGGACGCACCTGCGATGATAGACATTAAAAACGAGCGTAATCTGACGATGCTGACCGATTTTTACGAGCTGACGATGGCGAACGGCTATCTGCTCAAGAACATGCAGGATACCGAGGTCGTATTCGACATGTTTTTTCGCAGAATTCCCGACGGCGGCGGCTACGCAATAGCGGCGGGGCTCGAGCAGCTGATGCAGTATATCGACAATTTGCAGTTTTCTGAGGCGGATATTGCGTTTTTGCGCAGCAAGAACACCTTCTCCGAAGCGTTTTTAGAGTACCTCAAGGATTTTAAATTTGAATGCGACCTGTGGGCGATCAAAGAGGGCACCCCGATCTTCCCGGGCGAGCCGCTCGTGGTGGTCAAGGGTCCGGCCATTCAGGCGCAGTTGATCGAGACGATGATGCTGTTGACCATCAATTTTCAGTCACTGATCGCCACCAAATCCACCCGTATGAACCGCGTGGCGCAGGGCAGGGCGATCATGGAGTTTGGTTCGCGTCGCGCACAGAGCTACGACGCGGCCATGTTGGGCGCGCGAGCGGCCTATATCGGCGGGTGCACCTCGACGGCCTGTGTCATCGCCGAGCAATATTACAACATCCCCGCCGTCGGCACGATGGCGCACAGCTGGGTACAGCTCTTCCCCGATGAATATTCCGCATTTCAGGCCTATGCAGAAATCTACCCCGACAACTGCACGCTGTTGATCGACACTTACGACGTGTTGCATTCCGGTGTGCCCAACGCCATCCGCGTCTTTAACGAGGTGCTGCTGCCGTTGGGACAACGCCCCAAGGGTGTCAGAATCGATTCGGGCGACATCGCATACCTCTCTAAAAAGGTGCGCGCCCTGCTCGACGCGGCGGGCTTTGAAGACTGTAAGATTGTCGCCTCGAACTCGCTCGATGAATATATCATTCGCGACCTGATTTTGCAGGGGGCCAAGGTCGATCTGTTCGGCGTAGGCGAAAATCTGATCACTGGACGTTCCGAGCCGGTGTTCGGCGGCGTCTATAAGCTGGTCGCCGTGCAGGAGGGAGACAAGCTCGCCCCCCGCATCAAGATCAGCGAGAGCCCCGAAAAGGTAACCACCCCGGGCTTTAAGAAGCTTTACCGCCTCTATGACCGCAAGAGCGGCAAGGCGTCGGCCGATTATATTACGCTGTTTGAAGAGGAGATCGACGACACCAAGCCTCTCACCATCTTTGATCCCAATGCGATCTGGAAAAAGAAAACCCTCGAGGATTTTGAAGCGGTCAGCCTGCTCGAGCCGATCTACGAAAAGGGCAAGCGGCTGTACCAATCCCCGCCCTTAAAGGATATACAGCAGTTTTGTAAAACCGAGCTTGGCCGGATGTGGGACGAGATTAAGCGCTTTGAATACCCCCACCGCTATTATGTCGATCTGTCGGAAAGCCTGTGGACCTTAAAAACCATTATGCTAAACGACTTTGAGCGTAAAATGCGGGCGCTGACCCATAAATAATAAAGGGCCGCCCTATCGGAACGGCGCCTAAAAGGCCGAATTCTATTTTTAAATTATACCGCAAAGCGGGTCGCCGCCTGTATTAGACGGGTGGCGGTCCGCTTTGCTTTATAGCAATGCGACGGCATCGGTCGTCAGACGGCCGTGTCATATCATTTTATCGCTGGTATGCTATTGAGGCGTACCGGTGTTACGCTTCAATGAATTCAATCAGAGCTTGATTGAATCTTTCCATCTGATCATAGAAGAGAAAATGTCCGCAAGCTTCTAGCGGAATCAGCGTGGCGTTGGGAATACGCTGTGCTTGTGCCTGCGCCAGTGGGAACAGGCACACCTTGTCTTCATAGCCGTGCAGAATCAATGTTGGGGCTGAGATCTGGCTCAAATCCTCAAAAAGCTGCTCCTCGCCCAGCCAGTCGTTGGCGATGGCCGACATGGCCCAGCTTGCCGACTCCAACCCCAAATCGAAGACCCATTCCGAGATATTGGGCGTCACATAGTTGTGGAAGATTTGATCGCCGAATTTCCGCAGCACCTCGGGCCGGTTTTGGCTTATTTCCTGTATCATCTCCCAGACGGTCTGTACCGGCAGTCCGTAGGGGAAGTAGGGGCGCTGAATCAGGCTGGGGGCCGCCGCCGCACACAGCGCCAATCGGGCTACGCCGTAGCCCTCGTACCTTGACATATAGCGCACCGCAATGGCGCCGCCGGTCGAGTGGCCGCACAGCATGATCTGCTCAAGCCCGAGCGCGTCAATGACGGCGCGCACATCGTCGGACATACGGTTGTAGCTATAGCCACCCCAAGGCTTGGACGACTGCCCAAAGCCGCGTAGGTCGATGCCAACGCAGCGATAGCCCCTTTGTGGCAGCACATTGTATTGATATTCAAACAAGCGGTGGCTGCCCGGCCAGCCATGAATAAAAAGGATGGCTTTTTCGCCCGAGGGGTTGATGTCCTCAACATAGATATGTACATCAGGTTCGGTTGTTATATAATAACCCATAATCAAGACCCCACTTGCTTTATTGAATATAATTTGATTGCTTAAAATCTTCTGTAGGAGCAAAACAGGCCGCGAAGCTCTAATATTCCATTGATATACATACGTTCGGGCGCTTTATAAAATACCGGCTTTGGAAAAGATGCACTGGAGAAGATCCGACATTTAATGTGCGGAAAAAGCGGCTTAAAAGCTTAAATTAAGGGCTACTCTTTTTTAAAAAAATATGGTAAGATTCTCGGTAGTATATTTTATAAATAAATTTATTTTTCATGGAAAAATTTCAGGCAAAATCCGCACCTTACTAGAGGAAACATCAAGGCCATATCAGACGATGGGGCTTGTGTTGGAATATTGCGCTTTAAATAGGAGGATTTCAGATGAAACAAACACTAGCGTTCATCATGGCGATAGCGGTGCTGGGCAGCACGCTGTCAATGACGGCTTTTGCGGCGGTTCAATATCCGGTGGCGGGTGTGTCCTCCAGAGGATATGTTTTAGAGGATGACAGCACGGCCTTGGATTTGGATAATCCTGTCGACAAGGTCAATTACGGCAAGACCGTTTATTTTCCGCTGCTCAGCGCGGCGGCCAGTACGGTGAGCCAGAAGCAGAAAGAATATGACGAAGCAAAAACGAAATATGACAATGCCTATAAGCTTTACGAAGAAAATTATAAGCCCAAGCTGACCACATATAATGCAAAGAAGAGTGCTGCCGACGCTGCGACGGAAGCGCTGAATAAGTTCGATTATGTCAAAGAGCTTGCGGCGGCTGATGTAAAGATCAACGCGGCCAAGCAGGCGGTGACGGATGCCGAGACGGAGCAGAAGCGGCTGCAGGATGTTTATACGAATTCGGTTACCGATTTTGGGCTGAAGGACAGCGCGTGGAAGGGCGCGGGCTCACCCGAGCTCCCGCATCCGTCGAGAGTAGCATGGGATGCGGCCAAACTGAAAATGGAGACCGATAAAGCGGCCTTTGAAAAACAGCGAGACGAGATCGTGCCCCAGAAAAAACAGGCCGTCACTGATGCCGAGAAAGAAAAAACCGGCTTGGGCACCAAAAAGACTGAGCTTGAAAACGCAAAAAAGACGAAGGATGACGAGCTCGCTGACGCGGTGAAGGCTCTGACAAACGCGACGAATAAAGCGACCATTGAGCTGGCGCTAAAGGCGGTGGAAGACGCCAAAAATGACGTGACCCCCAAGAAAACAGCGATGGATAAGGCCAGTGAGGCGCTGAAAAGCGCAGAGACGGCCAACAAATATAAATACGTCTATGAAGCTGACGCCACTAAGAACACCAGTATCGGCAAAAAGTGGGAGGAGAGCGGGTCCTACGTTGGCAAGGTCGAGGTGACCAGAATTCGTGCGTCGGAGGATCCTCCCGGTACCACATCAAGCTCAATGCGCTATGTTTATTGTCTGGCCATTACGATCGACAAGAGCACCAGCACGCAGACCAGAGATTTGTTAGGCACTGTCACGCTGAAAAAGAGCGGCAGCGACGGCTTTAACATTTCAGCCAATATTGCTGTGGAGCTCGGTTATTCCTCTGCGTCGAATGCCGCCGGCGACGGCATTATCGGCACTACGCCCGCTACCTTTAAAGACGGTAACGGTTTTGACGCGGAGCAGGACTTTGAGTTTGAGTTTGCCGCGGACAAAAATGTTCGTTTTGTGGTCAGTACGGTCGGTCAGAGCAGCATTGTGCTGAGCTTTAACACCGATCCCGACGACAAGATATGGAATAAATACCCCAACGCCGCCTTGCTTTTTTATAACGGCAACTACGCCAGCTTTAACCGCGTTGGCAAACTCTATCTCGGCGGCTTTGAGGACGACGACTACTATGTCTACGAGGTCAGCAAGAGTGGTCAGATCTCGCGTGTCAACGCTGAGTATGACGAAGATGACGAGGAGTATATTATCAGCACCCGGACGCTAGGGCGCTATATCGTTTCTGATAAAAAGCTGCAAACCACCAGCAGCTCGTCAAGCAGCTCAAGCGCGAGCAGCGGCACGGGTACAGGAACCGGTACCGGTACGGGAACCGGCGGCACCGGCACCACTGTTGTGCCGACAACGCCCTCCAGCAGCTATCCGTACACGCCGCCTGTAGCGTCTTCGAGCACCCCGCCAGCGTCATCCTCTTCGTCGACATCCGAGAGCGAGCCGGAGGAAAGCTCCAGCGAGCCTGAGGATGAGTTGGAGGATGAGGACGATATCGTCGACGTCATTGTTGATGATGAAACGGTCGAAGGTCCCGAGGAGAAAAGCGGCATTCCCACATGGGTGTGGGTGCTGATCATTACCGGTCTCGCGGCTGTGCCGGTGGGCATCGGCGTTGTGTATTATCTGCACAGCAGACCGCTGCGCAGAGACTTCTTCAACGGTGACGAAGAGGAATACGACGAGGATTATGATGACGAAGAAGACGAAGATTAATCAGAATTTGTAAAAAATGCGCCCTGTTTGCTATACAGTATGGTATACTGAACAGCAGACAAGGGCGCGTTTCATTTTGGACT
>JAEWBS010000103.1 GCA_023391005.1 Bacillota bacterium
AATCCCGACGGCACCCTGAACCGTGCATCTATGGCCGCCATCATCAACCCCGACGACCAGAGCGCCATCGAGGCGGCTTTGCGTTTAAAGGACGCCAACGGCTGCAAGGTTGTTGTCATTACGATGGGCCCGCCCCCCGCTGAGGGCATGCTCCGCGAGCTGATGGCGATGGGCGCCGACGAAGGCGTGCTCGTGTCCGCCCGTGAGTTCGGCGGTTCGGATACCTACGCCACCTCGCAGATTCTCTCGGCCGCAATCAAGAAGATCGGCCTTGAGAGCGACGATATCGTCTTCTGCGGCCGTCAGGCCATCGACGGCGACACCGCCCAGGTCGGCCCGCAGATCGCCGAGAAGCTTGACCTGCCCCAGATCTCCTACGTCGCCGACCTGAAGGTTGAGGGCGGCGAGGTCACCTGCCGCCGCATGCTTGAGGACGGCTATATGACCATCAAGACCAAGACCCCTTGCCTGCTCACCTGCATCAAGGAGCTCAACGATCCGCGTTACATGAGCGTCGGCGGCGTCATGGACTGCTATGCGAAGCCGCTGCATGTCTTCAACTTCGAGACCTTGAAGGACGATCCGCTGATCGATTTGGACACCATTGGTCTGAAGGGCTCTCCCACGAACATCTTCAAGTCCTTCACTCCTCCTCAGAAGGGTGTTGGCACCATGCTCGAGGGCGCCGACAAGGCAACCTGTGCAACGCTTGCCAGCATTTTGCTTGAAAAGCACATTATCTGATTGAAAGGAGATAAGTACGAATGGCTACTTTTAACAATACCGATCTTGCTGCTTTCAAGGGCGTATGGGTCTTCTGCGAGCAGCGCCAGGGCAAACTGATGCCCACCGACTACGAATTGATCTCCGAAGGCCGCAAGCTGGCGGACGAGCTGGGCGTTGAGCTCTGCGGTCTGCTGCTGGGCGACAAGGTTGAGGGCATCGCCAAGGAGCTTGGCGGCTACGGCGCCGACAAGGTCATCGTTTGCGAGTCGCCCCTGCTCAAGGATTACACCACCGACGCTTACGCCAAGGTGATCTGCGAGGTTATCACCGAGATGAAGCCTGAGGTTTTCCTCATCGGCGCGACCAACATCGGCCGTGACCTCGGCCCCCGCTGCGCAGCGCGTCTGCACACCGGCCTTTGCGCCGACTGCACCCATCTCGACGTTGACGTCGCCAAGTATATTGAGTTCTTGAGAACCAACTCGACGATCGATCTGGCTTCTCAGAAGTTCAACTATGAGGACAGAAACCTCAAGATGACCCGTCCGGCTTTCGGCGGTCACCTGATGGCGACCATCATCTGCCCCCGCTTCCGCCCCGCTATGGCGACCGTTCGCCCCGGCGTTATGAAGCGCGCGGAGTTCGATCAGGCCAAGGCTGACGCCTGCCAGATCATCAAGCCCGAGTTCTCGCTCACCGAGGGCGACATCCAGACTCAGGTGCTCGAGGTTGTCAAGGCTGCCAAGCAGCTCGTTGACCTCACCGGCGCTGACATTGTGGTCTCGGTTGGCCGCGGTATCGGTAAAGACGTTCAGAAGGGCATTGAGCTGGCCCACGAGCTGGCCGACGTGCTCGGCGGCGTTGTCGGTGGCTCGCGTGCCACCATCGACGCTGGCTGGCTCTCCGCCGACCATCAGGTTGGCCAGACCGGCAAGACCGTCCACCCCAGGATCTACATCGCACTGGGCATCTCCGGTGCTATTCAGCATAAGGCCGGCATGCAGGATTCCGAGTGCATCATCGCTGTCAACAAGAACGACGCGGCCCCGATTTTTGAAGTGGCCGACTACGGCATCACCGGCGACCTGTTCAAGGTTGTTCCGCTGATGATCGAGCAGTTCAAGGCGGCGCTGGCTAATAAGTAAGGTTTATGTGTTTAAAAAGCGCCTCCCAAAACGGGAGGCGCTTTTGCTTGTCCAAAAGCTGTAGAGCTGTAGATGTAAATTGGGGGTTGGCGGCGCTTACCGGGTCGTGGGATTAGCGTTTTTGGTTGAGCTTTTTACAAAAAGCTTGCGGGGTTTGGGGCGGCGCCCCATCGTGCTCTGCGTATCTCTTCGCAGAAAGGGGCGGAAAAACAGTCCGGTGGACTGTTTTTTGCGTGAAAAACCTATGCCGAGGGTTCCCCCGATGTTGCCGTTGAGGCGGCATTCGTTCTGTGCAAATTGCTGAAACGTTGTCACTTTTTCGGCAACTTAAAAAGACGGGCTATCGGCGTAAAAGCCGATAGCCCGTCTTTTCATTAAATGTGGAGGATATATTGTATTTCTCGTACTTTTTTACCGCCAATATCATTTTCCAAATAGGCGCCGCCGGCTGCAAACCCGAAACGTTCATAAAAACGCCGAGCCTTCATGTTTGCCTCTAATACCCACAGAAAAATAGCTTTATAGCCTATTTGCAGCAAGCCGCCAACCGTTGCTTGCAGCAATTGCTTTCCATAGCCGTTGCCCCAATACACGGGCAAAAGGTAAATGGAGATGATTTCACCATATCCGTTCATATCTTCAAATCTTGATGCGCCATAAGAAGAGGTGCCGATAATTTTGTCATTATCCAACATAATCAGCGTATGATGTGCAGCGCCATCTTGAAACTGTACCCAGTGACCCGTGGGAATACTGTCAAGGTATTCTTGGGGAAGCATCCCTTTATAGGCGCTTTTCCAGCTTTCCTCATAAACATGGCTTATAGAAAGACGATCGTCTTGCGCGTTTATCGGTCTGATTATCATATCTGACTTTTCCCCATTTGCGCGTTTACTTTATGTTGCAAAGGCTTATGTACTCAAATACCAAGTATACCCGTACCTATCAAGAACTTCAGCACCACCATCATTTTGATGTGGTGGTGGATGTGGTAAAAATTTTTGCACAAGCGTACCACCCTCGGCAAGCTTTACAGCTATTTCTTCTATCACTTCTCGGGACGGCAGCACAGCACAAATAGACATGCCGGAAATGACAACAGGCTCGTCTGTATCGGCCCCCATGATGCAGCCTTCATGTTTTGTGAAGGCAACACTTGCGTGCATAACAGGGTTGTTTGGGTTGTTGTCTAACCGTGCAAACAGAGTATTGCCACCTCCGAAAGCCTCGGCATAAAAATTAAATGCTTCTTCGCAAGTACCGTTAAATGTTAAATATGGCGTTAGTATGGCCAAAAGCTCCTTAATTCAAAATTCAGTTTGTCTTATATTGCTAAAGCGTACATTCAGGTGCTTTTTCTTTTAATCGCCAAAAGCGGTAAAATCCACAATCAGCGCCTCACCGCCATATATGCCATCAGTCGCGGCAAAGCGGTACAGATAACGGCCACTGTCCATCGCGCCGCCGTCGAGGTTCGGCCAGTACCACCGCCCGGACACCGCCAGATCACCATGCGCCTGCCGAACAGTCAGCACAACGTCTTTTAAGGCATCGGTTACGGTGCATCCGGGCCGATTGGCCTGTAAAGAGAGCACACCGGTCGCGCTGTCATAAGAAGCCGCCGTCGTATTGGCGCGATAATCGCGGATAGCCACCGTCAGGTAGGTTTCGGAATTCAAGGCCCTGTTCGTGTTCTGGATTTCGACCTCGTTTTCAGCCGTGACAACCGCTTTGTCGTTGGCCAGCGTGAGCGTGTCGATCGCTGTTTCGCCGGTCAGCAGCAGCTTTACATCGCCGTTCGCGGTCAGCTGATTGACTGATGCGTCGACAGTGACGGTATAGTGATAGTCGAGCGTGTCGGCAAGCGTGAGCGCATCGAGCGTGCCGGACACATTAAACGCATTGATCCGCTTGCCAAGCCGGATGGTTTTAGCGCCGCTCTGCGTCGGATAGGTCAGCGCCAGCCCGGTGCTATCGACCGCGAAGGCCACGGACTTGTCCTTGATCGTATAGCTGGTCGTCGCGGTATAGCTGCCCGAAACGGTGAGCCTGTCGCCCTCGACGGTGATGGCGCAATTGGCCGCCGCCGGTAAATCAGCCTTTTTCTCTTTGGCGTACGCCACCATACAGGTGGACATTAAAACGATAGCCGCAGCCGTAAACGACACATATCTAAGACTATTTTTCATGACACTTTTCCTTTTGGTTTATTATAGTTAACTTTATAATACCGTTTATTGCCATGCGATTCAATAAATTTATGTTAAAATTGGATGAAACTATTCAAAAGACGTGCCCATGGACAAGGTAGGTGTCCCAGATCATTATAAACGCTGTTTGATACCGTATTCCGTCAGATTGATTATTGACCCGTCGATTTTTCGCCCTGCTGGGATGGAGGCGCGCGCGAACGGAGGCCTGACGCGCTTTATGCCAGCGCTGGGCGGAAAGTCCACCGTCAAGATGCCAATATTCTGGAACCAAAAGACGGCGGCCGCAGTTCCTGTCATGAAACTGCGGCCGCCGCCCGTATCTGTTAAGCCGATTTAAAAAGCGCGGGCATACTGGCGCGTTTAAAAAATACACGGTGCCGTTTGGCAGCATTGGGGTCAGGTTTTTACCGCCCCACAAAAACCTTGAGCCGGTCAGCGCTGCGCCTGAGCCGCACTTTTTTTCGTAAGTATACTGCGCCGGCGCTACAGAATGATACAGATGAGCCCCGAGCAGCCGTCGTTGATAATGCGCTCAATCGTCTCGGTCAGCTTGCCTCTGGCGTCAGTCGGCATGCGGTAGAGCTTGTTGTGCAGCCCCTCGTTGACCAGCTCGTGCAGGCTCTTGCCGAAAATATTCGAGCTCCAGATCCTGGCCGGGTCGCTCTCAAACTCCGAGAGCAGATACTCCACCAGCTCCTGAGACTGCTTCTCGCTGCCCACAATGGGTGAGACCTCGGTGGAAATATCGGCGCGCATCATATGGATCGACGGGGCCGAGGCGCGCAGCTTAACGCCGTACCGTCCACCCTGCTTGATGATCTCGGGCTCCTCGAGCGTGAGCTGATCCATCGTCGGCATGACGATGCCATAGCCGGTTGCGGCCACCTCGTCGAGCGCATGACGGTATTTTTCATGCTCGCGTTTGATTGAGGCAAGCTTAATCATCACCGGCATGAGATCGGTGTCGTCCTGCACGTCGATGCCGGTCGCCTCACCTATGACGCGGTAGAAGAGCTTAGGATCAACCGTCGCGCGGGCGCGGGCGCTGCCCTGACCAAAATCAATGGTATCGAGCGTAAAATCGTTGAGATATTCGCATTTCTTGGCCCCGCCCAGCTTCTCGGGCAGCTCGCGCATGCGCTTGATGCCGAACGTCGACTGCTTAACGGCGTCATACAGCGCCTTTTTGAGCCAATGGTCCTTCTCAAGCGCGACGATCCAGCGCGGAATCTCAATGGCGATCTGCTTGAGCGGGAATTGGTATAGCACGCTTTGCAAAATCTTCTCAATACCCTTGAGGTCGAGCCCCAGGCAGTTGAGCGGCGTGACCGGCACTTGATATTTCTCCTCCATCCGCGCGGCCAGCGCCTGAGACTGTGCCGACTCAGGATCGACGCAGTTGAGCACAACCGCAAACGGCTTGCCGATCGATGAAAGCTCGCTGATCACGCGCTGCTCGGCCTCTTCATATTCCTCACGCGGAATGTCGGAGATCGAGCCGTCGGTCGTGACCACAAGGCCAATTGTCGAGTGCTCCTTGATGACCTTGTCGGTGCCGATCTCGGCCGCCATGTTAAACGGAATCTCACGGTCAAACCACGGCGTCATTACCATGCGGGGCTGGTCGTTTTCAATATAGCCCAGCGAACTGGGAACAATATACCCCACACAATCGATAAGCCGCACGTTGCACTGCGCGTTGTTGTCCACCGAGATGCGCACAGCCTCCTCGGGAATAAACTTCGGCTCGGTGGTCATGATGGTTCTGCCTGCAGCAGACTGCGGCATCTCGTCGGTGGCGCGATCACGCCAGGCCGCGTCGGTAATATTGGGCAGCACCATCTGCTCCATGAATTTTTTGATCAAGGTGGATTTTCCGGTTCGCACCGGGCCGACAACGCCGATGTAAATATCCCCGTCGGTGCGTCGGGCAATGTCCTCGTAAATGCGGTTATTAGCAGTGCTTTCCATACGCTTTCTCCCCTTTGCACACTAAACGGTCGGTATCATTAGCGGCATGTCGACGTCTAACAGCTCTTGGGTCAGCTCGTTGTCCGCCATAATCTGCGCCGGAAGTGAGCCAAATCGCTTTGAAATGTCCCAGACATGCTCGCCGGCGTTCGCGTAGTAAATCATCAGACCCAGCAGCGGGTCGCTCTTGCGCGGATTCTGCTCGTCAACCATCAGGTCGGTCAGCAGCGACTTCATCTCAAACTCGATGAGCATACCCGCCAGCAGCAGCTCGCATCCGAGCATCAATTTTCCCTGACTGATGCTGCCTGAGACGGCCAGCACCGTCATATCGCTCATCAGCTCCGCCATATCGCTCTTGCAAGGGACCTTAATGGCGACGTCGCAGGTGTGGGTAACGCAGTCGGCCCCAAGCTCCTCGGTCGAGACCAGCGCCGTAAATTTCAGCTGGCCGCTCACCGTTATCATGCCGTCCTCTTTATGCGTGTTCTGCCCAAACGGGCTGGCCCAGACATCAAGCAGCGCCGTGACATCCTTAGGGGCCTCGGCCTCGGTGCGCACGCCCGCCCGTTCCGACACCGCCGTGCAGGACTTGGGCACCCGCAGCTTTGCCAGCGTATTCTGTGTGGGATAGAGCGTCGAGTAGCTGTCGGTGGCGCCGGTGAGCACAATCGGCTTAAAGAACCGGATGACCGCGACAAGCTGCACCTCCACGCGCAGTTCACCCTCCTGCCCCGTTTCATCGGGCGTGCAGTCAAGCGATACGCAGTTGACCTGCGCCTCGCACTGCATGTTCTCGTCGAGATGGTCCGCTTCGATCACCTGACTGAGCGGCAGTGCGTAGTCGGCGGTTTCGAGTGCGCCGGTTTCGGGGTCGGTCTTATACAGCAGGTGTACCATCAATTCGCCCTTGAGCAGCACGCGGGAGGCCATGACCCGGCTCTCTTGCACGGTGGGGCGGCACTCGGCCCGCACCACCTCGACGGCAGGGCTCTTGCCCACGGCGGGGGTCAATATCTCGGCCATTGAAAACTGGCGCTGCATCTGGCCGGTCAGATCCGACACGCTGTCTTCGCAGGCGCGCAGCTGCACGCCCATGCCCTCCGCGGCGTCTACAGCCTGCTGCTGTACGGCATCAAGCAGCTTCACCCGCAGCATGATAACCCCGCGCACATCGACCCGTCTGCGTGAGGCGGCGCGGCAGTTGGTGTGCCCCTGCTCGCAGGTCACCGACCAAATTGGGCGGGTCGGCTCGGTTTTAAGCTCAAAGCTTTTTGAAAAAGGAATTTTGTACTCGACCTTGCGAACACCGCCCACCTCGCCGACATAGCACAGCTTGACAACGGCCATGCCCTCAACCGTAAAAGCGGTTTTGCGCACCGCGCAATCGGTGACGGCGCTTTGCACCTGGCAGCAAAGCACGCGAACAATGTCGGGGCAATAATCCGGCAGCAGCACGTCGCACTCTATGGGATGTTCCGCGGCCGTATCAAGCAAAAGTTCACAGGCCGCGACCGATCGTCTATGAAGATTTAGTTCCATTCGGCTCTCTCCTCGCTATTCATTTCTACCCGATTTATATTCGCAGAAATTTTAAATTATTCGGACAACACATCAAATTCCCGTCCACA
>JAEWBS010000114.1 GCA_023391005.1 Bacillota bacterium
TTTCTAATCTTCTCCACCATGTAAGCAACGGGAATCCCTTTTTCCTTTTCGAGAAGCGTCAGTGCCTCGAAAAACTCACGGTTAATCATTGTCCTGCTCCTTTGTCGTAATCAAAATCGTCCTGCAAGCGGATATAGGCCGCCTCGGTCTTGGCGACGGCGTATTCGGTCTCGGTCTGCGCGTCGAGAATGACCGCCGTACCGTCGTTATAAGAGACGAGCGTACCGGCAAGCTCACGCACGCCGTTTTTGGCGCGAATCAGCCGCGCCGTGACCGGACGCCCGAGGTTCTCTTCAAAATGCCAGGGCTTTGTCAGCTCGCGCTCGATGCCGGGGGAGGAAACCTCAAGGCTGTAAGAGCCGTCGATGGGGTCCGCCGCGTCGAGAATCGGATCGATCAGGCGCGAAAATTGCTCGCAGTCGTTGAGGTTGACGCCGCCGTCCTTATCGATAAAATAGCGCAGAAACCACGTGCCGCCCTCTTTTTCAAAGCGGACCTCCCACAGACGCAGCCCCATTTGCAGCAGCACCGGCTGCGCGAGGCGCTCGGCTGTTTGCGCGGTGTTTTGTTTAGCTTTTGCCATAGTGAACCCCCTATACATAAACAAAAGAGCGGGTTATTACCCACTCTCCTGTCAATACTTCATACTTACTAAAAAGACAATAGCACATTCTTCAAAATTTAGCAAGGGAAAATTATGAAAGTCCCATATAAAGACCTTGACAGGCGTTAAATTTCAGAAAAGTGACCAACGCGGCGCATTTTACCGCCCAATACCGTATTATTATGCCCGCAATACGAATATTCCATTAAGAAGAAGCCGTGTCGATAAAAGCTTTTTGCCCCGCGCCGATCTAAATGATATCGGACGGCGGCGCGCGCCGGTCTTGCCGCGACGGGATATAAGATCCGTGCGCCGATCTTCACCATTTTATATAGAATAAGCATAGGCGTGTGTTTTTTCTTGAAAAAGCGCGGGTCAAATGCTACTATAATAATCTATCGTAAATATCAATATCGCATTGCTGTGGTCGGCAAGCCTTAATACCGGGCGCATCAAGCGCAAAACAGAAGCTGGGGAGGAAAATATGTCTTTTCAAGAAAGATTCGGCATCCACGTGTTCCACGACGAGGTCATGGAGCGCATGCTGCCCGCCGAGGTGTTTTTAAGTCTGCGCAAAACCCGCAAGGATGGCGGCAAGCTCGACGAAAGCATCGCTGAGCCGGTGGCCGCCGCGATGCTCAAATGGGCCGTCGAGCAGGGGGCGACCCACTATTTGCACTGGTTCCATCCGCTGACCAACGCCGCCGCGGGCAAAAGCGAGGGCTTTTTGGCCCCGCGCGGCGATGGTACCGCTATTTTAGAATTTGATTCGCGCGCGCTCGTGCAGGGCGAGCCGGATGCCTCGTCATTCCCTTCGGGCGGCATCCGCAACACCTTTGAGGCGAGGGGCTACACCGCCTGGGACCCGACCTCCTCGGTGTTTGTCAAGGATAAGACGCTGTATATTCCGACGGCGTTCTGCGGACCGAGCGGTGTTTCGCTCGATCAAAAGACGCCGCTGCTGCGCTCGATGGAGGCGCTCTCGGCCAGCGCCGTGCGCGTTCTGCGGCTTTTGGGCGATCAAGGAACGACCCGCGTCATTCCGATGGCCGGCGCTGAGCAGGAATATTTTCTTGTCGACCGCGCCCACTACGAGCAGCGGCTCGACTTAAAGCTCTGCGGCAGAACGCTTATCGGCGCGCCGCCCCCCAAGAGTCAGGAGCTTGACGACCATTATTACGGCCGCGTGCGGCTGCGTATCTCGTCATTTATGCATGAGCTGGACGAAACGCTCTGGGGTCTTGGTGTTGCGGCCAAGACCAAGCACAACGAGGTCGCGCCCACTCAGCACGAGTTAGCTGTCGTCTTTGATTCGGCCAACATCACCTGCGACACCAACCAGCTGATTATGGAGACGATGAAGGAGGTTGCCAAGCGCCACAATCTGGCCTGCCTCCTGCATGAAAAACCGTTTTCCCGCGTCAACGGTTCGGGCAAGCACAACAACTATTCGCTCTGTACCGACAAGGGCAAAAATCTGCTCTCGCCCGGCGAGCACCCCGAGAACAACCTGACCTTCATTTTGTTCCTCGCCGCCTTTGTGCGCGGCGCCGACCGTTACGCGGCGCAGCTTCGCCTCTCGACCGCCACGCCGGGCAACGACCACCGCTTGGGCGGCTTTGAAGCGCCACCCGCCATCATCTCGATGTTTTTGGGCGAGCGCTATACCAATCTGCTGGCGGCTTGCAGCAGCGACGACGCCTGCAGCCCTAAGCGCCCTATGTCGGTAGGCGTCACCGCTATTCCGAGCGTGCTGGCCGACGACGCCGACCGCAACCGCACCTCGCCGCTGGCGTTTACCGGCAATAAGTTCGAGTTCCGCATGGTCGGCTCGGCGCAGTCGATCGCGCTGGCCAACATTGTGCTCAACGCCATGCTCTGCGACAGCCTCGACGCCTTTGCCGAGAAGCTTGAAAAGAGCGACGACCTTGAAAAGACGGTGCGCGAGATCGCCTGTGAGACCTATGCCGCGCACGGCCGCATTATCATGAACGGCAATAACTACGCCGAGGATTGGAGAATTGAAGCCGCGCGCCGCGGCCTGCCGATGCTCACCAATGCCTTGGATGCCGCCGCCGTCTGGAAGCAGCCCGACACCGTCGACCTGTTTGGGCGCTTTGGCATCTTCTCGCCGGTCGAATGCCGCTCGCGCTATGAGATCATGCTCGAGAACTACAGTAAAATCACGCTGATCGAAGCCAACACGTTGCTTGAGATGATGCAGCGTCAGGTGCTGCCGGCGGTGATTGACTACACCGGCAAAACGGCCGAGAGCCTGCGGCGGCTGCGCGCCATTGGGCTGGATAACACCGAGCTGTTTAACTATGTCGAGACGCTGTCCGACGCGGTCAGCAAACTGACGCTGCGCACCCAGAAGCTGCGCGACGATGTGCTGGCGCTACCCGACGACAGCACTGAGGGCGCGACCCGCTATATCCGCGATGTGATCCAGCAGGATATGCAGCAGATCCGTGAAATCTCAGACTTTGCCGAGCGCATGATGGATAAGGCCAGTTGGCCGATGCCGACCTATACCGACCTGATGCACCGCGTCTGATTACAGACACAGGCGATCTGTTTTTTAAAACCAAAAGGGGGGATGGCGTAAAGCCGTCCCCCTTTTTCTGATGGGCGTGATCTAAAGGGCGGCAAAATGGTTGGCTGAGCGCGAGCCGTTACTGTATACTTGTGCTTTTTGCCGGGGTTTTACTGATGCAAAGAAACGCAACTGTCAGAAATGCCGGGGTTTTCGGAGGGAAATATTGTATATTCATTATGAAAAGTGACGCATAACCGGGGGCGTTTATTGTATAAAGGTCTGAAAATCGCCCGAATTTAATAATTATGCCATAATTTTACGAAAATCTATTAACAATTCCAAGCAAAAGGTATATAATAGGGCCGGTGTGAAATTGGAAATTAAAGTTATTCCTAGATTTGAGCAACACCGCATGCCGGGCGCGTGCGCTGTCATAGTCATAGGAATAGGCTATTCGACAATCGATCAGGCCGTTTGCGGCGCTATGGGGCGCCGCGGATAAAATGGGGTTTTGTTTACTTTTTCATATACCCGCAGCCATCGCCAAGGTGCGCACAACGGCGCATGATTCGGGGGCGGCTATCTCGTTTCGGGAGGTGACACCGGTCTAAGGAGAACTGTGCTCGGACTTATTTTTGATATAGGAAGGGAGTTTTTTTATGGCAACATTTTTTATCGGCCTAGTCATTCTCATCGGCGGCGGCGCTGTCTACGGTGCGCTTTGCGAAAAGGTCTTTGGCCCGGACGACCGTCAGACGCCCGCGCTCACGAAGCAGGACGGCGTCGATTATGTTCCAATGAAAAAATGGAAAAACAGCTTGATCAACCTCTTGAATATCGCGGGCACCGGCCCGATTATCGGACCGATTCAAGGCATTTTATTCGGACCGATCGCATTTATCACCATCCCCATCGGCAACATCATCGGTGGTGCGATGCATGACTATTTTTCCGGCATGATCTGTCTGCGCGACGGCGGCACCCAGATGCCGGACATGGTGCGTAAATACACCAACAAGCCCGTTTTCTTCTTCTATCAGATTTTTGTCAGCTTGTTACTTATTCTGGTGGGTGCTGTGTTTATTTACACGCCCGGCGATATTGCGGCTGTTCAGATATTCGGCTTTGACGGCAAGGCGACCTCGATGTCCACTTGGGTCATCTACGGTATTATCTTTGTTTATTATTTGATCGCGACAGTGTTCCCGATCGACAAGGTCATCGGCAGAATTTACCCGGTTTTCGGCGCTATTCTGCTGTTCTCGGCCGTGGGTATCTTTGTTGGCATGTTCGTAAAGGGCTATCCGCTGCTCAACGTCTGGGACGACTGGAACTCGGCAGCCTTTGCTTATGGCGATTATTTTAACGCCACCAAGTTTATCCCGATCTTCTTCATCACCGTCGCCTGCGGCATTTTGTCGGGCTTCCACTCGACGCAGACCGCCATCATCTCCCGCACCATGGCCAGCGAGCGAGAGGGCCGTACAACCTTCTATAATATGATGGTCTTAGAAGGCTTTATCGCGATGGTTTGGGCCGCGAGCGCGATGGGCGTTTATAATCTGGGCCTCCAGCAGGGCAACCCGAGCCTTGCGACCGGCACCATCGGCATCATCGCCAAGGATATTCTGGGCCCCATCGGCGGCCTGATCGCGCTGCTGGGCGTTATCGTATTGCCGATTACCTCGGGCGATACCGCGCTGCGCGCGCTTCGTCTGACCATCGCGGACTCTTTCCACATTCCCCAGAACACCAACGGCAAGCGTTTGTCGCTATCCGCGATCATTTTTGCGATTGTGGCAGCGATTCTGGTCTGGGCAAAATCCAGTCCCGCGGGCTTTGCAACGCTGTGGCGCTACTTCGCGTGGTCTAACCAGACGCTGGCGCTGTTCGCGTTTGCCAGCATCGCGATCTGGATGTGCGAAAACGGCAAATCCAAATGGATCTGGATGCCGCTGGTCCCCGGCGCGTTTTACACGTTTGTGACCATCTCGTATCTGACCAATGCCAAGATCGGCTTTAACCTGCCTTGGGGTGTCGCCTATACGATCGGCGCGGTGGCCACCATCGCTTACGTATGCGCGCTCATATGGTACGGCAAGGTGCGCGGCGCTCAGAGTGCGGCTAAAAACGCATCTAAAGGCAAATAGTATTATCATGTAAGAAAGTCGGGTTTGCGCCAAGCGCGCAAGCCCGGCTTTTTTCTGTCATAGCGTTGTACTGCATAAGCGGCAGAATTCCGCGGAGCAAACATAAAAACGGTTGCCAATAAAGCGTGATTGGTATACAATAAAAAGCGTTACGCCAAGCGGCGTCTTTTATTTTGGGCAAATAGAGGAAAATGTTTTTATGAGCGGCTATTTAAAAGGGTGTATTTACATTATTCTGTCGGCGGTTATCTTTGGCTGTATGCCGCTGATGGCTAAGAATATTTATGCTGACGGCGTTAATGCCGTCAGTCTGGTTCTGTTACGCAATGTTTTGGCGCTGCCGGTGCTTTATCTGCTGCTGCGCGTCAAGAAGGTCCATATACGTCCCACAAAGGATGGACTAAAGCGCATTGTACTATTGGGCCTGTACGGCTCGGTGTTGACGCCGGCGCTGCTGTTTTATTCCTATAATTATGTTTCGTCGGGTATGGCGACGACGTTGCATTTCGTTTACCCCATCTTTGTGTTGATGGGCTGCGCGCTGCTCTTCCACGACAAAATTGGGTGGGTCAAGGGCTGCTGTGTGCTGCTTTGCAGCCTTGGTATGCTGTTTTTTTATACCCCGGGCGAGGCCGCACAGTTTTTTGGCGCGGCGCTGGCCATCGCCTCAGGCGTGACTTATGCCGCCTACATCATTTATCTCGATAAAAGCGGGCTGGGAAAAGAAAATCCTTTTAAAACAGGCTTTGGTATGGCGGCGGTTTGCACGCTGCTGCTAGGCTCGGCCGTGACGTTGACCGGCAGTCTGACGCTGCCGACATCTCTGTCCGGCTGGCTGCTGTGCCTGTTTTTTGCGATGGCCGTCATGGTTGGCGCGGTGGTGCTGTTTCAGCTTGGCGCCGCTATTGTCGGGCCGCAGCGCGCCGCGATACTGAGCACCTTTGAGCCGATTACCGGCATTACAGTCGGTATTGTGGCTTTTGACGAGTCGTTTGGCCTTAAAACCGCGCTGGGCTCAGCGCTGATTCTTGCCGCCGTGGTGCTGCTCACCGTCTTTGACAATAAGCCCGCGTCGGAAGGCACACAGCAGCAGGGTGAATTAAAAACATTGCCTTAGCAAAAAATGAAAAATGACAGGTGGCACGTGTTCTGTAGCGGTTTATTTATCTAACGCGCACCCATCATTTTTCACGCTTCTCTTTAAAATAAGCTGCGGCTTGACGCTGCGACGGATTTTATATTATCATCAAGACGGAAAAAACGGCTCGGCGGCGGCCGCAGCCCAAAAGGAGGTATGATATGAAGCAAGCGGCATCTAAAGCGCAGCTTTTTGTGGTGATCACAATCGGTTTGCTTGTGCTGGCCTCGGTCGGCTTTTTAATCTATCGGCAGCTACAGCCTACAGAACCGGCCATGAGCGCCGTCGTTTCGGTGCGCGGCGTTGAGGTCTGCGTCATCGACCTCTCTAAGGATGAAGAACCCTACGAGGTTGACCTCAACGCGCTACTCGGCGTCGGCGTGGTGCTCGAGGTTGAGAATCATGAGATTCACTTTAAGTCCTCGACCTGCCCCGACCAGATCTGCGTGCACGCGGGTTGGCTCTGGCGGGATATGGATATCGCCGTCTGTATGCCCAATCAAGTCTCGATCATGGTGGTTCCGACGGCGGAGGCGCCGCGATAACCGCGCGATGTATTTGACAACCGGCGCGGAAAGTGCTACCATAAGCATAGCAAGGGAGCTTTCTTATTGGAAGGCTGAGAGGAGGGGCTAAACCCCTCGACCTTACCTGATTTGGATAATGCCAACGTAGGGATGCGATGCGATCAAATTTTAAAGGCGGATTTTCTGCCCGACAAGATGATTAAAGGGTGTCCCGTAGGGGACGCCCTTTTCTGTTATATCCCAATGGCTCCCCCTGACCCAAAAGAGAAAGGAAGACAGCACATGAAAAAGGTCCTCACCATCGCGGGCTCGGACTGCAGCGGCGGCGCCGGTATTCAAGCCGACATCAAAACAATGACGGCGCACGGCGTCTACGCGATGAGCGCCATCACCGCGTTGACCGCACAGAACACCACCGGCGTCTACGGCGTGCTTGAAGCGACGCCCGAATTTGTCGGGCAGCAGCTCGACTGCATCTTTCAAGATATCCGCCCCGATGCCGTTAAAATAGGCATGGTGTCAAACGCGGGCATCATTGAGATTATCGCGAAAAAGCTCTGCGATTATCGGGCACAGAATATCGTCGTCGACCCGGTTATGGTCTCGACGAGCGGCAGCCGCCTGATGTCCGACGGCGCGCTCGAGACGCTTAAAACAAAACTGCTGCCGCTGGCGGCGGTCATCACCCCGAACATTCCCGAGGCTGAGTGCCTCTGCGGCTTTGCGGTGCACAGCACCGACGACATGCTGCGCGCCGCAAAGGCGATGGAAAAGCTTTTAAAGGGCGGCATCCTGCTAAAAGGCGGCCACCTGAGCGACTCCGCCGACGATCTGCTGCTTTGTAACGGCGAGGCGCATTGGTACCACTCGGCGCGGGTATCTAACCCCAATAACCACGGCACCGGCTGCACGCTTTCGTCGGCCATCGCCTGCAATCTGGCGCTGGGGCATCCACTGCCTGAGGCTGTCGGGCTTGCCAAGCGCTATATCACCGGCGCTTTATCGGCCATGCTCGATTTAGGGCAGGGCAGCGGTCCTTTAAACCACTGCTTTGACATCAGACGGGGGGCGGTACAATGAACGCCAGCGTTGCTATTCAGGTGCTGCCCAAGGTAGAGGGCGACGAGACGCTGCGCATTGTCGACGCCGTCATTTCTTATATCAAATTCAGCGGCCTGCGCTATGTGGTCGGCCCGTTTGAGACGACGATTGAGGGCGATTATGACGCGCTGATGGAGATCGTCAAGCAGTGCGCGCTCATCTGTGTCCGCGAGGGCGCGCCCAGCGTCATGAGCTATGTCAAGATCAGCTATAACCCCGATGGCGTCTGGACGATTGACGAAAAAACAGCCAAGCATCAGCAAAACGGGGGGAGCACAGTACTATGAACACCGTTAAAATTCGTAAAATGGTGCTGACGGCCATGTTTGCCTGCTTGAGCTTCGTGCTGTGCACCTTTGTTTATTTTCCGTCGATGGCCCCGTTCCAGCATTTTGTCAATGTGTTGGCGGCGGTGTTCTTAGGGCCGTGGTACGGTCTCGCCGCCGCGTTTTTAACCGGTATTATGCGCATGATGAGCGGCAGAACGATTCAGGCGCTCGTGGGAGCGGTTTTCGGTGCTTTTCTATCGGGACTGCTCTATCAAAGAACCAAGCGCCTGTGGGCGGCCGTTGCGGGTGAGGTCATCGGCACCGGCTTTATCAGCGCGATGGTCGCCTATCCGCTTATGAAGCTGTGGTATGGGCTCGACGCGCAGTCGCCGTTTTATTACATTCCGTTTTACACACCCTCCTCGATGATGGGCGCATTTCTCGCGGTGCTGGTGTTAGGCGCGCTTAAGCGCTCGGGTGCGCTGCAACGCCTGCTCGATAATCTCAACCGGTAAAAATAGGATCTCTTTGGCCCTCAGGCCGTTTGGCGGCGCTGCCTTCCTTGACAGCTGTCGTCCGCCCGCGTCGCCCATCTTTCCAAACAACAAAAATCCGCGAAAACCCACAACTGTTAGATATTCGTATAAAAAGGGAGAAGCCAATGAAACAGACCTTGCAAAATATACGCGCTCAAAAACCGCTCGTGCATTGTATCACCAATTTTGTCACCGTCAACGACTGCGCCAATATCATCCTCGCAATCGGCGGCACGCCAACGATGGCGCATGACCGCCGCGAGGTTGAGGAGATTGCGTCGGTCGCGTCGGCGCTGGTTTTAAATATCGGCACCGTGGGGGATATCGACGCGATGATTCTGGCCGGCAAGCGCGCCAACGCGCTGGGTAAGCCGGTGGTGCTCGACCCCGTCGCGGCGGGGGCCTCTAAGCTGCGCGGCGAGAGCTGCGCGCGCATCCTAAAAGAAGTTCGACTCTCGGTTATCCGGGGCAATATTTCGGAGATTAAGGCGCTGGCGGTCGGGCACTCCGACACACGGGGCGTCGATGCGGGCGCGGGTGACGCCGTCACCGAAGAAAATCTTGACGCCGTCTGCGGGATGGCACAGGAATTTGCCAAAGCGACCGGCGCGGTTATCGCAATCTCGGGCAGGCTCGACATCATCGCCGACGCGCACCGCGTCTGCGTGATCACAAACGGCTGCGCCGAGATGGCGCAGATTACCGGCAGCGGTTGCATGTTGACATCACTGATTGGCGTCTTCGCGGGCGCGCAACCGGACGATGTCTACACCGCTACCGTCGAGGCCGTCTCGGCCATGGGGCTGTGCGGTGAGCTGGCGCGCGACAAAATGCTTGAAACCCGGGCGGGTACGGCGTCGTTTAGAACCTATCTCATCGACGCCGTCAACCTGCTTAACGACGAACAGTTAGAGGGAGGACAACGCATTGAAAATCGATAAAAACGCCATGCGGCTTTACGTCGTGACCGACCGCACATGGCTCAACGGCGCGTCGCTTGAAAGCACCGTCGAAAAGGTGCTAGCCGCCGGTGCGACCTTTTTGCAGCTGCGCGAGAAGGATTTGACCGACGCCGAATTCCTAACCGAGGCCGAAAAAATGAAGCCCATCGCCCAAAAATATAATATTCCGTTTGTGATAAACGACAATGTTGAGGTCGCGATCCGGTGCGGCGCCGATGGCGTACATGTCGGCCAGTCGGACATTATGGACAGGGACATCCGCGCGCTGATCGGGCCGGATAAGATTTTGGGCATCTCGGCCAACACGGTTGAGACGGCAAAGCGCGCCGAAGCGAGCGGGGCCGACTATATCGGCGTCGGCGCCGTGTTTAACACTGCAACCAAAAAGGACGCGCAGGCCATCAGCGCTCAGCGACTGCGCGAGATTTGCGACGCTGTCAGCATTCCGGTTGTGGCCATTGGCGGCATTAACGAACAGAATATTTTGCAGCTTGCGGGCAGCGGCATCGACGGCGTAGCGGTCATCTCGGCCATTTTTGCAAAGGACGATCCCGCCGCCGCAACCGCCGCGCTGCGTGAACTCAGCGAAAGGGTGGTGGCGGTTTAAAATGAATAAACGCTTTGCCATTTTTGATATGGACGGCACGCTCATCGATTCAATGCCGGTGTGGCGGGGGCTGGGGGCGAGCTTCCTGCGCCTGCACGGCGTTACCCCGCCCGACGATCTGCGCAAGATCATCGCGCCGCTGACGCTGCCGCAGTCGGCGGAATATTTTCAGACGCTTGGCGTCGCGGGCGCCGTCGATGAAATTGTCGGCGCGCTCAACACCTATATGCGTGCGCAGTATGAGACGACGATCGGCCGGCGCGAGGGCGTCATGACCTATCTCGAGGCGCTGAAATCGCTTGGCGTGCGCTGCTGCATCGCGACCGCCACCGACGAGCGGCTCGCGCACATCTGCTTAAACCGGCTCGGGCTGCTGCACTATTTTGAATTTATTATGAGCTGTGAGACGATCGGCGTCGGTAAGACCGACCCGGCGGTCTACAACGCGGCGGCCCAAAGGCTGGGGGCTGCCCCCGCCGATATCGCCGTCTATGAGGACGCCCCCTACGCCGCCGAAACGGCCAAACAAGCAGGGTATTACGTTATCGGCGTGCACGACCCCTCGGCCGAGCGGCATCAGGCACGGTTAAAGCTGACCATCGACGAATATCTGACCGATTACGCCGCTGCCGCCGCGGCGCTGATCGGGGAGGTGGCGGTATGACCTTTACCGCCGTTATGGAGGATTAGCGATGCTGTCGCTAAAAGAGGTGACCTATCAATATCCGAAGGAACCGGCCCCGACCATCAAGGGGCTGTCCTTTGACGTGCGGCCGGGGGAATTCGTCTCGCTCGTCGGGGTCAGCGGCTGCGGCAAGAGCACAATTTTCAAGCTGATCAATGGTCTGCTCGCCCCCGATTCGGGGACGATTCGCGTCGGTGGCGCGCCAATTAACGGTAAGCGCCGTTATTGCGGCTACATGCCGCAGCGCGATTTGCTGTTCCCGTGGCGCACCGTGGCCGATAATCTAAAGTTGCCGCTTGAGATCGCGGGCGGTATGTCCAAACCCGAGATGCGGCGGCGTGCGGCCGAGATGCTTGGCGAGGTGGGGCTGTCCGGCTGTGGGCATAAATATCCGTCCGAGCTGTCGGGCGGCATGCGGCAGCGCGCCGCGTTCGGGCGCACGGTGCTGACCGGCTGTGAGCTGTTGCTGCTCGACGAGCCGTTCTCAGCGCTCGATTTCCTCACGCGCGTCGCTATGCAGGAGTGGCTGCTCGAGCAGGCGGCACATACGAATAAGACGATTCTGTTCATCACCCACGATGTCGAAGAGGCGGTGCTCCTTTCGAATCGTATTTTGGTCGTGGCGCAGACGCCGATTGAAACGCTCATCGATGTTCCGGTGCCGTTGCCCTACCCGCGCAGCCGCGATATGCTTGCTTTGCCCGAGATCATCGGTCTGCGCGAGCAGTTGGTCACGCTGTTGAGAAAGCAGGTGACATTATGAAAAAACAGAATGTCCGTCTAAACGTGCCTACGCCTGTGGGGAAGACACAAGCGACCGGCACCGAAGGGCAAATGCCCCTCGCGGCGGAACAAAACGTCCATCCAAACGCATCTATAGCCGTTGAGAAAGCGCGAACAATCCCTCCGGAGAAGCAGAACGCTGGTATAAGCATCCCGGAGATTGCCGATAAGGCGCAGACGGCTTGTGCCAACGTGCCAATAACCCATGTAAAAGGGCAAAACACCCCATACAAAGAGGCTATAACCGTTGAGGAGCATCGGAGCGCCTGTGGCAGACATCCAACCACCCCTTCGGAAAGACAGAACGCTGATATAAACATCTCTATAACTGTTGATAAAACGCAGACGACCTGCACCGAAGCGCCGATAGTCTCCGTCAAAGAACAGAACATTGAGGCAAAAACGTCAATAATCGCATCGGCGTCACAGATCATCCGCACAGAAGAGCCGATGATTAGCCCTGAGGTACATATGACCTCCAGCGGAGAACAAAAAGTCCTTAAAAAGCTGGCGTATAGCTCCGCCAATCTGCCTGCAACCGGTCTTGTGGCGCTGCTGCTTCTGCTGTGGCAGGGCGTCGCCATGCGGCTGGGCGCGGCCTACATTCTGCCGTCGCCCACCCAGATTCTGGCCCGGCTGTGGGCGCTGCGCGAGCCGCTGCTGCGGGTGCATCTGCCCGCCACCATGCTTGTAACCGCTGTCGGACTGCTCATTTCAATCGGTCTGGGCCTGCTGCTCGCAATCGCGATGGACGCAAGCCCCCTAGCCGAGAAGGCGTTTTACCCGATCATCATCGCGTCGCAGACCATCCCCACGACGGCGATCGCGCCGCTGTTCGTGCTATGGTTCGGCTACGGCATCTGGAGTAAAGTGCTCGTCACGGTGCTGATCACCTTTTTTCCGATTACCATCTCAATGTTCGACGGCTTTCGCTCGGTCAAAACCGAAATGGAGGAGCTGCTGTTCACCTACGGCGCGCGTAGGCGTGATATTTTCGTCAAGCTCAAGCTGCCCGCCGCGCTGCCTTATTTCTTCTCGGCGATCAAGATGGCGGTTCCGCTGTCGATCATCGGCGCGGCCATCGGTGAATGGCTCGGGGCGCAAAGCGGGCTGGGCTACTTTTCCCGTCGGATGATGACCCAGCTCGACGGCGCGGGTGTATTCGCGCCCATCGTGCTGCTGTCGGCTGTGGCGATGCTCATCGTCGGGCTGATCAGCCTGCTTGAGCGCGCGGTCATCCGCTGGCGTAAGGAACTATAACCGATTAAAAGGAGATAAAATATTTATGAAAAAGCTGTTTTCAATCCTGCTCGCGGCGCTGATGCTGCTGGTCGCTGTCGGGTGCGGTGCAAAGCCCTCGGCGATACCCGCCGAATCGGGTCAGGCGGCCCCGCTCAAAGAAATCGACGTCGTGCTCGACTGGTACCCCAACGCGCTGCACGCTTTTATGTACACCGCGATTCAAAAGGGCTATTACGCCGAGGAGGGGCTCAAGGTCAACATCCGTTTCCCGTCCAACGCCAACGATGCCATGTCGCTGGTCGCGGCGGGTAGGGCGCAGGTCGGGCTTTATTACCAGCAGGACGTCATTATGGCGCGGGCCAATCAGCAGGTGCCGGTGCGTTCCATCGGCGCGGTGGTGCAGTCGCCGCTTAATATCGTGCTGAATCTTAAAAGTGCCAATATCCATTCCCCGACCGATCTCATCGGCAAAACGATCGGCCATGCCGGTACCGAGCTCAACGAGGCGCTGATCCGCAGCATGATGCAAAACGTCGGGGCCGATTACAGCGACGTCACGATGATCGACGTCGGCTTTGACCTCATGAGTTCGATGACCACCGGCAATGTCGACGCCACGATCGGTTGCTTTGTCAACCACGAGGTACCGCAGCTTATCGAAGAGGGCTTTGAGGTCGATTATTTCTCGGTGGATGCCTATGGCGTGCCGACCTATTATGAGGGCGTGTTCATGGCAAACGATGATATGATCAAAAACGACCCCGAAACGCTCAGGGCCTTTCTGCGGGCGAGCGCCAAGGGCTTTGCCGATATGAAGGCCGACCCCGAAGAGGCGCTCGCGATTTTGCTCAAAAACCAAAATGAGGAGAACTTTCCGCTCTCCGAGTCGGTTGAGCGCCAGAGCATGACGACGCTGTTGCCGCTGATGGAAAACGACGCGGCACCCTTCCTCTCGCAGAGCGAAGCGGTCTGGCAGCAGAATATCGACTGGCTGTACGAGCAGGGCTTGATTACTGAAAAGCCGTTCGTTTCAGACCTGATGGCGACGCTGTAACGGCTATAACAACCACACAACGATTTTACGGGCCCCCGCATACTTTATGCGGGGGCCCGTAGCTGTCAAGAGCTGATGATGTGATAACAGTTGCGTAAATCCAAGGCTTGCAGAGGGTATTGACCAAGCCGCAGCAGGCTATATATGTCGCTTGCCGCCAACCGCGGGATCAAGCAACCACGCATATATAGATGAGAGCGGGTTACGACATTTCACGCGTGTTTACAGCCTGAAAACTTGAAGCATCTATGCCGCGCTTTTTGCGTCGCGTGTTATTCCGCCGATTGACAAACCCCGTTTGCGGCCCCTATACTGAATAGAGTCAGGCGGTATAAGCCTTGAGCTTTTCTAAAAATAGCGCCACCATATCAGGATCGGTCGCCCATGAGGTACACAGGCGAATAACATCCCGCGTGTCGTCTGCGGCGTACTGTACCGAGAAGATAAAATCCTCCTCAAGGCGCGCGAGCACCGACTTGGGCAGAATCGGGAAAAGCTGGTTGGTCACCGCCTCGGCGGCAAAGGAATAGCCCAACGCTAAAATGCCGTTGGCCAGACGCTGCGCCATGTCGTTGGCGTGCTGCGCCAGCGTGTAATACAAGCCGTCGGTGAACAGTGTCTCAAACTGTAGCCCTAATAGGCGGCCTTTGGCAAGCATGCCGCCCCGCTGCTTGAGAATCGAGCGAAAGTCGACGTTGAGCTCCGGCCGGTTGATGACGAGCGCCTCGCCGAACAGCGCACCCATCTTGGTGCCGCCAATATAAAACAGGTCGGTCAGCTGCGCAATGTCGGTCAGTGTCAGATCGTTGCCCGGGCAGGTTAGGGCGCAGCCCAAGCGCGCGCCGTCGAGATAAAGTGGAATACGGTATTTGCGGCAGACCTCGGCCAGATCAGCGAGCTCCTGCTTGCGGTAAACGGTGCCCAGCTCGGTCGGCTGAGAGACATACACCATGCCGGGCTGCACCATGTGCTCGGCGGTGGGGTCGTCGTAATGCGCGCGGATCAGCGCTTCCACAGCCTTGGCGGTCAGCTTGCCGTCGGGCGCCGGAATGGTAAGCACTTTATGCCCGGTCGTCTCGATTGCGCCCGCTTCGTGCACGTTGACATGCCCGCTCTCGGCCGAAATCATGCCCTGATGCGGGCGCAGCAGCGCGGCGGCAACGGTCATATTCGTCTGGGTGCCGCCTACGAAAAAGTGGACGGCGCTGTCGGGGCGCTTAATTTCCGCCGCAATCAGCTTGCGGGCGCGGTCGCAGAATTCGTCGGTGCCATAGCCCACCGTCTGCACGAGGTTCGTGTCGGTGATCGCCGCGATGATACGCGCGTGCGCGCCCTCGCTGTAGTCGTTTAAAAAGCTGTATTTCATCGGGCACAATCCTTTCAAAGAGAAGTTATCAACAGTATAGCACATTTTAAAGCCTGTGCAATACTGCTACTAAAGAGGATGTTATTATGTCAAATCAATCAGTTGCCTTTGGCGTCGACATCGGCGGAACGTCGGTTAAAATGGGGCTTTTCTCGGCCCAAAAAGGACTCTTAGAAAAGTGGCAGCTCCCCTCGCGCACCGATGGAGACAGCGCCGCCATGCTTCTGGAGATTGCCGAGAGCCTGCGCGGCTGCGCTGTGGCAAACGGGATTCATCCGGCCTCTATTCTGGGTGCCGGCGTCGGCGCGCCCGGCCCGGTCGACGATCTAGGCGTGGTGCACGGCTGCGTTAACCTTGACTGGGGAACCGTCGCGCTCAAAGATGGGCTCGAAGCGCTGTGTGGCTTTAGTATCCGGGCGGAGAACGACGCCAACGCCGCCGCGCTCGGCGAACTTTGGCGGGGTGCGGCTAAGGGCTATGACAGCATGGTGCTGCTGACGCTGGGCACCGGCGTGGGCGGCGCTGTCATTCTAAACGGCAGGCTGTTAAAGGGCGCGCACGGCTGCGCCGGCGAGGTTGGACACATCGGTGTCTGTTCTGACGAGGCAACGCCCTGTAGTTGCGGAAATCGGGGCTGCCTTGAGCAGTACGCGTCGGCAACGGGACTGGTGCGGTTGACCAAAGAAGCGGCGGCCTCGGTTACAAAGACAGCGCTGCCGTTAGACGGTCTTAACGCCGAGCGCATCTTCGTGGCGGCTCAGGCGGGGGACGCCGCCGCACTGCAGGCCGTTGACCGCATGGCTGAGCGTCTCGGGCGCGGGCTCGCGAGCATTGCCGCCGTCTGCGACCCGCAGGTCTTTGTCATCGGCGGGGGCCTTTCAAGAGCGGGCGATATGCTGCTCGACGCCATATCTCACCATTACCGCCGCATGGCCTTTGGCGGCATGGCCGATACCCCGATCAAAACGGCGGCGCTGCAAAACGATGCGGGCATCTGGGGCGCCGCGAGCCTGATTCTGAATACCCAGCCCTGACGTTACGGTGGACTTTCTGCCGCAAAACAGGGTGCTGCGACTATTTTACGCCGGGGGATTTTTAATCCCCCGGCGATCTTTCTAAAAATACCCGGGACGTCTGCGCGCCATATGCGCCGCCTGTGCGGATACTCTTTTGCAAATACGGCTGATATTCCGCTGAAGCAATCAATTTAGGACAAGAATATTTTCAGGGCGCTGCGAAGGTAGGGGTTACCGGACAAGGGATAGGGCAGAGCAAATCACCCGACGAAAAATAGGCCGAAATTTTAGTATTATTTTAGCGGAAGATGCGTATTAGTGGTCGCACTCACTTTGCGTTGCATATAGTGGTGGTGAGAAGCCATTTTAAAAGGAGAGAGCACATATGCCACAAAAGAGCATTGAACAGTACGAACGCG
>JAEWBS010000051.1 GCA_023391005.1 Bacillota bacterium
AAGATTGTGGTGCCCATGACGACACTGTTCAAACGGTGCCCCCCCTTTCAATGTTCATTTCGTCCACCGTCTTTTCGTGGTCCGCCTTGGGGCGGTATTCAGACAGCGGCTTGAGCAGAGCCGTCAAAAGGTTGGCCAACGAATAAAGTCCCATAAAGAGTCCACCGACAACCAGCGGCGCGAAAAGCCATCCCTGAGAAAAATGCGTGGCGGGCTGGGGCTTGGGTAGATTCATTTTTGTGATGATCCAGCCATATTTGACCATCTCGCAAAAAAGCCAGAGCAACGCGCCATGACGGAGCAGGTCCGCCAGCTTTTGGGCCGCGGGCGGAAGCTTGTTGTACAAAAAATAGAGAGCGGCATGGGTATCGGTGTAAATATCCACCGACATGCAGATATAACCGAACCACACTAAAAACATTAGGGTGACTTCTTCAGACCAGCTGAAGGGCGCCCTGAAAACAAAACGCATCATAACCTGAACAAAGGTAATCGACGTCATAATAATCAGCAGCACAGCGCAGATATACCGCTTAAAATCGATGATTCTGTCCAAGGTCTTGCGAACAACACGGATGGTATTATTCACCTAAAAAAACCTCCAATAGTGGTTTGAGGAATAAAAACCATCGTGCCGAAGCGCTTATTTTGACACGATGGTTTTAAAAGTTAATCTGGAATATTCTAACTCTTATGATGCCCTAACCTCGGGGAATTCTGGCAAGAGCGTTTAGCCCGCGTTAAAATGCCCGATGCCGTTGGCTTTTTATACGCTTACGCCGTCTGGAGAATTCCCCGCTGTTTTAACTTTTAGGTATAGTCCCGATTAGGACAGCGCCTTAATCTGCTTGATAACCTCAGCGTACTGAGGATATTTGTCGTAAATTTCGGCAACCTTTGCCTGGAACGCGGGGACATCAACCTCAAAAATTTCGCAACCCGCCGCCTCGACCTTGGCGCGCGCTTCGTTCTGATAGTCATTCATCGCCTGACGCTGCCACTCCACCGCTTCGCGGGCGGCTTCTTTAATCGCGGCGCGCTGGTTGTCGCTCATCTTTTCCCAAACATTTTTAGCCATCAGCAGCATCGCGGGCGGCGCCATGTGGCTATCCAGCGAATAGTAGCGCGCAACCTCGTAATGGCCTGAGGTATAGTACGAAACAAAATCGTTCTCAGCACCGTCGATAACGCCGGTCTGAAGGCCCTGATAAACCTCGCCGTAGGCCATGGGGGTGGCAGCGCCGCCGAGCAGCTCAACCATCTTGATCGCAACGTCCGACTGCTGTACGCGAAGCTTCATGCCCGCAAGGTCGTCAACGCTCTTGATCGGCTTTTTGGTGGTGTAAAAGTTACGCGAACCGGCTTCCCAATACTCAAGGCCGATCATATTATACTGTTCAAGACCCTTGATGACGTTCTGGCCAACTTCACCGTCGAGCACCTTGTATTTGTGCTCGGCGCCGGTGAAGATATAAGGCAGCGTGAATACGCCGACCGAATCGGCCGTGACAGCCAAAGCGGAGGTGTTGATACGCGCAAAGTCGAGTGTTCCGGCCTGAATCTGGTCAATCGTTTCATTTTCGTTGCCAAGCTGTGCGTCGAGATAGACTTCAATCGTGACGGTACCGCCGGTCTTTTCGGCCACCAGATCGGCAAACTTCTGCATGCCCTTTGAAACGGGGTTGTCGGCGGGCTGATTTTCCGCCAGCTTCAGCTTAAAAACGGTGTCGCTGGGTGCCTGAGACGCACTGCCCTGAGACGCTGGAGCACTGGACGCGGAAGACGGAGAAGCGCTGCCGCAGCCGGCAACAGACAGAAGCATGAGACCGACGAGCAGTGCCGATAACATTTTTTTCATAATCTTAATCCTCCTAATTGTCGTAAATATCATTCGTTTCCCGAGGGGGAATCGTGCTTAAAGGTATTTTTCAAAAAATTGCAGGTTGTTTTTCATGATGACGCTAATGGGGACGGTTACCTGCGTCTTATCGGGCCGGATGTTTTTCACCACGTAATCAAACAGAATACGAAAGCCCAGCATGCCCTTGTCAAAGGCGTTTTTGTAGATGAGCGCCTGTACAACATTGTCTCTTAACAGTTGGGCCGATTCGGGGAACAGGTCGCTGCCCACCCCGCGCAATACGCCGTCCAGTCCGCTTGCCTTAACCGCATGGCACAGCGGCAGGGTGCTTCGCGCCGTGACCGAATAGAACGCGACAATATCGCTGTGCTTTTCCAGCAAGCGCAGCGCCTGATTGTAGCAGCGGTCATAATCGCCGTATTCCTGTATGACCAGCAGTTCAAACGGGTTGCCGTTTTCTTTCAGATAATCGCGAAAGCCCTGTAGGTTATGCATATGCGAGGCGCTGGCGACACTGCCGTTGGCGACAAGAATTTTCCCCTTGCGATGGGTTGTGGCCAGCAGTATTTCGGCGCCGAGACGCCCGGTCATGTGGTCATGGGGCGCGACACAGCACAGATGGCGCGAGTCGGGCAGATCATTGTCGATCAAAACGACCGGAATGTTGCGATATCCGAACCGTTCGATCATCTGCTGCATGGTAAAATCACATCGGGCCGGCATGGTCAACAGGCCGTCAACCGGCTCCTCCTCCTCAAGCAAAGCGCCGAGCAGGGCGATCTGCTCGTCGGTGTCTTCCTCAAAGGCGTAAAATTCGATAGAGGCGTTGAGGCTAACCGCCTCGGGCAGAAACGTTTCGACCGAATCCCAAAAGTACTTATGGTAATACTGGCCGTTGCCGTCCCGATGCGGCAGCACGACCGCAAGCCGGACCGTCTTGCGTTTGAGCGAGGATGCGACGTAATTGGCCGTATACCCCATCTCCTGAGCCCTGCTGCGAATAGAGGCTCTCAGCTGATCGCTGATGCCCTCCTTGCCGTGCAACGCGCGGTGAACCGCCGTGCGGGAAATTCCGAGATCTGACGCGATATCCTTTAATGTAACTCGACCGCTCATATTTTGCTCCTATACTTGAAATCGTTAACGTAATCGATTACGTTAAGGGTTCCTCTACAATTTAGCACACATTTTTTTAGAATTCAATTAGCGAAAAGGATTAAATAACTGCTCGTTTGCTGTACAGATTGCCCTATTATTTTAACTTTTGGATTATAAGCTTGACAATTTCAGAAGCAATGGCATATATTAGGTTTGACTCGACAACCTTTTGCTCCGAAAGGAGTGCATCAGTGAAAATATTCCTAAACGCACGTCTTGTCCGCGAGGACAGGATTGTTCAATGCGGCTTTCTGAGCGAAGAAAATGGCATTATTACCGGCTTGGGCGATATGAGCGAAGCGCCGGCAGTCCAGGGTGAAATCGTGGATTGTCAGGGGCTCTATCTTTCGCCCGGGTTTGTTGATCTGCACACCCACGGCGGCGGCGGCTACGACTTTATGGACGGCAGCGTTTCAGACGTCATCGGCGCGGCGAGAGCGCATATGGCCCACGGAACCACCGCCCTGATGCCCACCACGCTGACCAGCGGCGACGACGATCTTTATGCCACGATAGACGCTTATCATCAGGCGCTGAACACCACCGAAAATATGCCGCATCTAATCGGCC
>JAEWBS010000084.1 GCA_023391005.1 Bacillota bacterium
CCTTGGCGATGCGCCCCTGCTTGCCGATGACGCGTCCCATGTCCTCCGCCCCAACATGCAGGTGATAGACCACCGTTCCGTCTTCGGCGGGCGCATCGGCAGTGACGGTTACCGCATCCTTGTCATCAACAAGGCCTTTGGCAATAACGCTGATTAACTGTTCCATCCTGCCCTCCATTGGTTAAAGCACGTCGTTCTTCTTGAGGATCGCACGCACCGTTTCGGTGGGCTGAGCGCCATTGGCGATCCACTTCTTAGCCTTTTCGACGTCGATCTGCATAACCGACGGCTCCTTGGTGGGATCATAATAACCCAGTTCCTCGATGAATCTTCCGTCTCTGGGATATCTCGAATCCGCTACCACAATTCTGTAAAAGGGGGCCTTCTTGGCGCCCATGCGGCGAAGTCTTATTTTAACAGCCAAACCTGTCACCTCCTAGTTTTTTGGTTTTTTAATTTATTTTTACCCAGCAACGTGGGGAAAAACCTGTGTCGGCCCAACTTTAAAACGGCAGGCCTGCCTTGCCCATCAGCCCCCGGCCCTTCATGCCCTTGAGCTGCTTCATCATCTTTTGCATCTGCTCAAACTGACGCAGAATGCGGTTGACGTCCTCGACGCGGGTCCCGCTGCCCGCCGCAATGCGGCGCTTGCGTTTGGGGTCGACAATTGAGGGCTTTTCGCGCTCAGCCGGCGTCATCGAAAAGATAATCGCCTCCATGCGCTTCATTTCCTTCTCGCCGCGCTGGGCGTCCTCGTCGTTGATCTTGACGCCCGGAATCATACCGAGCACCTGACCTAATGGCCCCATGCCCTGTATCTGCTTCATCTGATCTAAAAGATCGGTGAGGGTAAAGCTGTTCTTTTTAAGCTTTTGAGCAAGCTGCTCGGCCTTTTTCTCATCGACGGTGCTCTGCGCCTTTTCAATAAGCGTGACCACGTCGCCCATGCCTAAGATACGGGAAGCCATGCGGTCGGGATAAAACGGTTCAAGCTGGTCTAAGCGCTCGCCCATGCCGACAAATTTGATCGGCTTGCCGGTCACGGCACGAACCGAAAGCGCCGCGCCGCCGCGCGTGTCACCGTCGCATTTTGTGAGGATAACGCCGTCGATGCCAAGTTTCTCGTCGAAGGTCTTGGCGACGTTGACGGCATCCTGACCGGTCATGGCGTCGACAACGAGCAGAATCTCGTGCGGGCCGACCGCTTCCTTGATGTCCGCAAGCTCGCCCATCAGCGCTTCGTCGATATGAAGACGGCCGGCGGTATCTAAAATGACGAGGTCGTCACCGTGGTCGCGCGCCCGCATAATCGCCTTTTTGGCAATCTGAACCGGGTCGCCCTGTCCCATCTCAAAAACCGGGACATTGACCTGCTCGCCGACCACCTGAAGCTGCTTGATCGCGGCCGGACGGTAAACGTCGCAGGCGACGAGCAGCGGCCGTTTGCCCAGCGCCTTGAAGTGCTTGGCCAGCTTGGCACAGTGGGTTGTCTTACCCGAGCCCTGTAGGCCGCACATCATGATGATGGTGGGCAACTTAGTTGAAAAACGAATTTTGACGTTCTCGGTGCCCATGAGGGCAGTCATCTCGTCGTTGACAATTTTAATAACCTGCTGCGCGGGGGTTAGGCTTTCAAGCACCTGCGCGCCGACCGCCTTTTCAGAAACGGCGGCGACAAAGTCTTTGGCGACCTTATAGTTGACGTCTGCTTCTAAGAGCGCTAAACGCACCTCGCGCATGACCTCTTTGATATCCGATTCCTTGAGCTTGCCGCGGGATCTCAGCCGCTTAAAAACCGAATTTAGCTTTTCCGAAAGTCCTTCAAAAGCCATGCCAGCCCTCCTTTGTTACAGCTCAGCCACATGGCGCGCCAGCTTGGTGATCTTACCGACGCGATTGCTGATGTCTTTTGAATTATAGAGTCTTGTATTGATCTGCTCGATCTCAAAAGCGCTCTTTAATATATCATCAAGTGTTTCTTTTATCTGCTCAAAACGGTTGGCAAGACCGAGCTGCTCTTCAAACTCCGAGAGCTGGAACTCGGCGCGCTTGATCGAGTCGCGCACGCCCTGCCGCGTGATGCCGCTGTGTGAGGCAATTTCAGAAAGCGAGAGATCCTCGTTATAATAAAGCTCTATGACCTCCTGCTGCTTCTCAGTCAGCAGGTCGCCGTAAAAATCATAAAGCAGCGATATACTCAGATCTTTTGCCATTAAACAGCCCTTCCCTTCTAGACAGCGGTTTGATACCACCTGATTATAGCGAAACGTGTTGCATCTGTCAAGTATTTTCTCTTTACATCCATCCACAAAATATTGTGTCCGGCGCGGCGTCGCCACAAGACGTTGTGCATTTTGACATGTATGACAGGTGATCAGAAAACATCGGCGCAAAAAGCGTTTTTTAACCGGGCTTTGCAATTTTCACCATTTTTTCACGCCTTACGCGGTTGTTTAAATACATTTTTTGTGCTATAATAGTTAAACTATCCAAAAAGGAGGGAATCGCTTTGAAGCGCACGCTTGCGTTCATTTTTGCCTGTTCAATGCTTTTGACACTTTCGATCGGCGCTCTGGCCCTAACCGATCCGAACGAGCCGCATCCTGTTTCGGCCATCTACGATATCGGCTATCTGCTCGACGAGGATGACCGTTATGTCGATTTCAACGAGGCGCTGACCGATTCGCTGCCCTACGGCGAGACGGTCTATTATCCGCTGTTCTATCAGGACTCCGGCGGTGTTCTGGTCGGCGTGCATGAAAGCGCCGCCACCAAAAGCATCAAAATCAAAACCGACTGGGAAGAGGGCTCTTCTTATATCGATAAGCTGTCGGTGATCAAAAAGCGCTATATCAACGCAGATAAGCTGCCCGGCAATATCGAATTTGTCGACAACAAATATTGCTACTTCCTCGCGATAACGGCTAAGACGCGCTCTACGACCACAACCGCCACACATGACGTTCACGGCACCGTTAAGCTGCGCAAAACCAGCGGCGACAGCGAGTACCGTTTTGATTATGACGACATCGACTATCTTAATGTCGATTTTGAGGTGGGGTACAGCGCCCCGGAGGACAGCAACGTCATTCCAATCACGCCCGCGCTATTTGTCCCGGGGCAGGATTTTGACGAGGACGACGAGGAAACCTTCGATTTTGAGGCTGATTCCCACAGCTATTTTGTTGTGAACACCAATAGCCAGAAAAAAATCGTGCTCGGCATGAATACCGATTACGACGACGCCATCGCTGACAAATATCCCAAGGCCAATCTGGACTTCTTCAACGGGAACGGCGCGACCTTTAACCGGATCGGCTATCTCTACCTCTACGCCGACCGGGGCAGCTATGTCTATGTGATTGAAAATAATAACACCCTTAAAAAGCTCAGTGCATCCTATGATTCGTATGATGACGCCTTTGTCATCCGCACCCGAACGCTCGGACGCTATGTTGTCTCAGATATTAAGCTGAATGTCGCGGATAAAAACCCCGACAACGGCGATGAAGATACCACCGTCATCTACGACAACGACACCCAGACCAACTACAACCCCGGTACCGGCGGCTATGGCTTTGACGATATTGCCTATAGTACGCCAGTGCCGACACAAGCCCCGGCCGCCGTCAATAACACGGTTGCTGCGACGCCTGCCGTCACCGGCGGTACTGCTCCCGCCGCTGAAAAGCCCGCCTCTTCGGCGCCACAGCAAGAAGAATCGCAGCCCGAGGAGGGCCCTACCATCATCGGCACCACCCAAAAGGCCAACAACAAGCTGGCCGCCCCGGCCGTGACCGATCGGGCCAATGACACTGGCAACGCGGCAGCTTCGTTTGACTACCGCAGGCTGGCGATGATCGTGTGTAGCGCCGGCGCCATTCTTTCGCTGATCGGTTTAATGATCTGCGGGCTGGTTTCGTTCAACCGCTCGAGAACAAAGTATTATTGATCATACGGTCTGCTAAAACGCTTTAAGCATTTATAAAGCCGATGCCCGTGGGCGTCGGCTTTATTGTTGCTTGAGGCTCCCCCCTGCACGGCAGCCTTCTGTACGTCGGCTGGGGCATTTGCGTTAAATGGCGTGATAACGCGGTCAAAACGGTAAAATTTTTATTCATAATTGTAAAAAACCGGCATTAACTGTACAATAGTTCTAAAGGACTCATCGGAGGTTACCATCATGCAGCTCTTAAAATGCAAAATGTGCGGTGGCGATATCCAGATGGCAGCAAATCAAACCGACGGTACGCACACCACGTTTCCCCACTGTTTATGTCACAATTTTCGGTCGAGGCGGTTGGCGGCCCGGTGCTGCTGCGCAAGGTCAGCCGGTGCAACGACGACCATTCCTACAACCGATTTATGAGCCGGCCGGGCACGCCCCCGCTATTGCGCAGGACGAAATGCCCTACCGTCTGCTCCGCAACGAATATCCGCCTGCTTGGGTAGAAAGGGAACCGCTCTATGATCGATGTGACAGCCATTGGTGAACTGCTTATTGATTTTGCCACTCTTGATATCGACGCACAAGGATATCCCACAATGGCGGCCAAGCCCGGCGGCGCGCCGGTCAACTATTTGGCCGCGCTGACCGCTTATGGCAGAAGGACGGCTTTTCTTGGCAAGGTGGGGGCCGATACCTTCGGCCACCTGCTGATAGAAACGCTCAAAAAGGCGGGTATCGAAACCGGGGGCATTATACAAGACCCTTCGGTATTCACGACGCTGGCTTTTGTCACGTTCGACCGCGCGGGCAACCGCTCGTTCAGCTTTGCCCGCAAGCCGGGGGCGGATACCTGCCTGCGCTTTGAAGAGTTGGATTTATCCCTTATTGACGCGGCGCGGGTTTTCCATTTCGGTACCCTTAGCCTCACCGACGAGCCGGCACGCACCGCCACACAACGGGCGGTCGCCTATGCCAAACAGCGCGGAAAGCTCATCACCTACGATCCTAACCTGCGCCTCTCGCTCTGGCATAGCCCTCAAGAGGCAAAACAACAGATGCTCTGGGGGCTTTCTCAGGCCGACGTTGTCAAAATCAGCGACGAAGAGATGTGCTTCCTCTGGAATTGCGGCGCGGAAGAGGCCGCTACACGGATACTGGATGAATACGGCGCGCAGCTTGCCATGATCACGCTCGGCCCCAAGGGCTGTTGTCTTAAAAACCGGCGGGGCACTGTATTTTGCCCCAGTATCGGTGTCGAAGCGGTCGACACGACCGGCGCGGGCGATATTTTCGGCGGCAGCGCGGTCAGCCGCATCCTTAGCATGGATAAAGCGCCGGGTGCGTTGAGCCCCGCGGAGCTGGACGAGATTGCCCGCTTTGCCAGCGCAGCCTCGAGCCTTTCAACCTGTAAAATGGGCGGTGTCCCCAGTATTCCGTCTATGCAGGACGTTCTTGACACCGTAAAGGCAAATTTCTGATACAAAAATAAGCGACTTGACCACAGACAGTGCGGGCGTTTTACTAATGTCTATGGCTGACGACGCTGCGAGTAATCGTTTGATACGGGCGCCGATCAACGCAATCAGATAATGCATGGGCGTTAGAGCGCATCGTATTATTTCCATCATGCCAATTAAAGGGCCACCACAGGCGGCCTTTTAATTTTACAAAAAGGAGACCAAATGAAAATTCCAGATTTAAGCCACGCAAATGCCTATTTAGAGTGGGCATTCAATTGCAACCCCGGGCCTTGGACAGATCATTCCAGAGTCGTAGCAAAAGCCGCAAAGCGGATTGCAAAAGCGTCCGGCCTTGAGCCCGATGTAGCGGAAGTACTTGGTTTATTGCATGATTTGGGACGCTATAAAGGTGTCACAAGCATGATGCACATTTATGACGGGTATTTATATCTCATGGGAAAAGGATACCCAGACGCAGCCCAAATTTGTATAACGCACTCCTTTCCCATTCAAAACATTCAGGTATACAGTGGGGCCAATGACTGCTCAGATGACGTATTCCGTGAACTACAGAGCATTTTGGCGGCATCAGTTTATACGGATTATGATCGGTTAATTCAATTATGTGACAGCATTGCGCTTCCACAAGGCGTCTGTCTCTTAGAAAAGCGCCTGCTTGATGTCGCTTTACGGCACGGTGTAAACGACTACACCGTGCCAAAATGGAAAAAACTATTTGAAATTTGGAACCATTTTACGCAATTGAGCGGCATCAATTTGTATTCCCTTTTTGAAGAAGTCGAGCAAGTTACATTCAGCGATAATCTGACATAATGCGTCCTGTTCCAATACGGGACTGCCCATCTAACAGTTGTGTTTGTAATTTTTTGAATACAGATCTTTAATAAGGCCGATGCAAGGGGCGAACACCCCTTGCATTTCTTATTTTATCGCAGAAAATATCCGATCGGCAGCGGATGAGCATCCAATCACATATTTTTTCGCCTCTCATATGATGACATAAAGGAGTGAGTATATGTCTCTGACTCTGGATATGGTCGTCTTTGGTGGTGATAAACGACAAATATATGTGGCAAAATCGCTTGCGGAAAAGGGATATTCGGTCGGTACCTATCGGCTTTCCGAAGCGGTACCGACAAAAAATTGCACCGAGCTACATGCCCTCGATGAAATATTTGACCGATGCGGCGTCCTGATAGGGCCGATTCCTTTTATAAAAAACCTTCTGCCGGTCGAGCAATTGATTCCGGCCTTTGAGCGGCGGCTAACCAAGCGGCATCTGCTGACAGGCGGGGTCATACCGCCTGCGCTTATGCAATTCTGCGCTCAAAATGAGATCGCCTGTCACGATTTCATGCGCAGCGAAAGGGTCGCCATATTAAACGCCATCGCAACGGCTGAGGGCGCTGTGTTCGAGGCCATTGAAGCCAGTAGCATCAACCTTCACGGCAGCAACTGCCTTGTGCTGGGTTACGGGCGCTGCGGCAAAATTCTGGCAGAAAAACTCAAGGGCCTGAGCGCAAAGGTAACGGTTGCCGCCAGATCCGAAGAGGCGCTCGCCTTTGCGGAAGCTTCGGGCCTGCGGCCCGTGCGGCTATCCGCTTTCAAAGATCGGCTGCCGGATTATGACTTTATCTTTAATACCGTACCGGCGTTGATATTGGATGACGACTGTCTGGCGCTTTTGAAGGCCGAGACCGTCATTATTGATATTGCGTCCGCGCCCGGAGGCGTGGATTATGACGCCGCCACCAAGAGACAGCGCAACGCCAAGCTCTGTCTCGGGCTGCCCGGCAAGGTAGCCCCCAAGGCTTCGGCCGATATTCTAGTTGATGAAATTATGATGATACTCGAGAAACGAGGTGGTTAAATGACCATTAGCGGCAAAAAAGTGGGCATTGCCCTGACCGGTTCCTTTTGCACCTTTGAGAAGGTTTTTGAACAGATCGACTGCCTGACGGCGGCCAAGGCCGACGTGTATACGATATTTTCAGAATGCGCGCAGAGTACCGACACCCGCTTTGGCAAAGCGGCCGACTTTTTAAAGCGCGCCGAGGAATGCACAGGCCATGCCCCGATTACGACAATTGCCGAAGCCGAAAAGCTCGGCCCCAACAACCTGCTTGATATGATCGCAATCGCCCCCTGCACCGGCAATACGCTGGCAAAGCTGGCCAACGGCATCACCGATTCCACAGTGTTGATGGCCGTTAAGGGGCTGCTGAGAAACAACAAGCCGATCGTCATCGGCCTGTCCACAAACGACGCGCTGGGCAGCAATCTGAAAAACATCGGCACGCTGATCAATAAAAAGAACCTCTATTTCATTCCTTTCGGGCAGGATAATTATAAGAGCAAACCCAACTCGATGATCTGTAATTACAATTACATGATTGCCGCCTTGCAGGAGGCCTTGGACGGCAGGCAGATTCAGCCCGTTGTTCTTGCGCCGCAATAAGGATATCCGCTGCGGCAACCGTAACGGTGTACCACCAAAGAATTTTAATACCGGGCAAGGGAGCTATTTATCAGCAAAGCGGCCATTGTGACGGCAAGTATTTCAGCGCTTTTTACGGCGCTGGAAATCTGCGCTGTGGCAAGATCCGCTTTTGAAGATGGCTCCCTTTATGAATCTAACTATTTCGCCGCAGCACGGAGAAACGAGGGAGTATTATGTGTGGAATTGCCGGTTTTTGCAACCTGAGCGCCGACTATACGCAGTCGCGCCCAAAGTGGGAACATATTATGGAGGATATGAAGCAGTCGTTGGCACATCGCGGTCCCGATGACGAGGGGGCCTTATTGCTGCCGCAGGTCGGTCTTGCGCAGCGCCGGCTGGCTATTGTCGATTTAGATAACGGGCACCAGCCCATGACGCGTAAAAGCTTTGGAAATACCTATACGATTATTTATAACGGCGAGCTTTACAATACGCAGGAGCTGCGGCAGAGCCTTATCAGCATGGGCTACCATTTTGAAACGCACTGTGATACCGAGGTCGTTTTAACCGGCTGCATGGCGCTTGGGATGGATTTTGTCAAGCAGATGAACGGCATTTTTGCTTTTGCCCTTTGGAACGACAAGGATCAGCGCCTGTTTCTGACACGGGATCGCTTGGGCGTCAAGCCGCTGTTCTACACAGTTTTGGATGACACGTTGGTTTTTGGTTCTGAAATTAAGGCTCTGTTTCAATATCCGGGCTTTAAGCCGCGTGTTGACGCCCGGGGCCTGAGCGAGGTATTCGGCCTTGGCCCCGCAAAATCCTACGGCTTTGGCATATTTAAGGGTGTCTTTGAAGTGCTGCCGGGACATATTCTGACCTATAGCCGCACCGGTATGAGCGAGGCCCCTTACTGGCGGCTAGTCAGTGCGCCGCATGAGGATTCGTTTGAAAAAACCGTCGAGAAAACGCGCTATCTCCTCGTTGACGCGGTCGAGCGGCAGATGGTATCGGATCTGCCCATTTGTACCCTGCTGTCCGGCGGGCTAGATTCCAGCCTTGTCACCGCCATCTGCGCCAATGCGCTAAAGGCCCAAAACAAACAGCTTGATACCTACTCCTTCGATTTTGTCGATAACGCCAAAAACTTTAAATCCAACGATTTTCAGCCGTCCCAGGATCGCCCTTATGTCGACATCATGGCTCAGAGCGTCGGAAGCAGGCACACCTATCTCGAATGCGACAGCCTTGATCTGGCCGACAATCTCTTTAATGCCGTCGACGCGCGCGACCTGCCGAATATGGCCGACGTTGAAGCCTCGCTGCTTTATTTCTGCCGCAAGGTGGCCGCTCGCAACAAGGTGGCGCTCACCGGCGAATGCGCCGACGAAATATTCGGCGGATATCCGTGGTTCCACAAGCCTGAACTCATGGCCGCCACAACCTTTCCGTGGTCACGCAATATGGAGACCCGAAAGCGCCTGCTCTCAGATCAACTGCTGTCGGCAATTGATCTTGAGAGCTATGCGCAGGCCGCCTATGAAAAATCGGTCGCCGAAACCCCGCGCCTAAGCGGCGAGAACGCACAGGAAGCGCGGCGCAGAGAGATTGCGTATCTCAATCTCAAGTGGTTCATGGTTACGCTGCTCGACCGCATGGAGCGGTGCAGCATGTCCGCGGGGATGGAAGCCCGCGTACCGTTTGCCGATCATCGCATCGTCGAATATCTCTGGAACGTCCCGTGGGAGATGAAATGCCCCAACGGCGTTGTCAAGGGACTGCTGCGCGAGGCGGGCCGGGGTCTGCTACCAGACGAGATCTTATTCCGCCGAAAGAGCCCCTACCCCAAAACCTATAACCCCGATTACGAGAAACTGCTGGGCAACCGGTTGTTGACGGTTTTATCCGACCCGAACGCGCCGATTCATCCGCTGGTGGACTGCGGCAAAATCAAGGCTGCCCTGTCCGCCTCCTCCGATTACGGCAAACCGTGGTACGGGCAGCTTATGGCGGGCCCGCAGCAGATCGCTTATCTGTTGCAGATTAACTACTGGCTTAAGACCTACCGCGTCGAATTGATTTAAAAAATCCGAACGTGCCGCCCGACGGCGATGCGTCAATTAAAAATAACCGGCATTTTAAAACCGGTGCGGCGTCGACACCGCCTTATAAAAAAGACGCCCTGCGGCTTTCTCCACGGTGTGATAGGGACATTTTCTAAACCGTGGTGAATTGGGACTGTATGGTTCGGCAGGCAGTGAGGTTTCGCTGCCTGCCGATTGCCGTTTTATGCGACCTCTGTCGGATCGCCCGGTGTCTCAGCTTTTTCTTGCTGCTCGGCAACGCTGTCCAGCAGTCCAATATCCCGATAGTAAATGTCGATTTCCTGCGAAGCGGTATGAGACCATTTTTCCTCGCGTTCCCCGACCGTCACACGCTCAATGAAAAGATGCAGGATTTCTGCAGTGAGTTCGTTGATCTCCGTATACTGCTTTGCCTTTTCGATGAAGGCGCTGACATTAGCTACCGAACCCTTCAGCTTTTCCAGTTCGCCCTCTCTTTTGGGGAGGGCGGTCTGGACTTCTTTTTGCTCGGCGAGGTAATCGTCACTGAGCTTTCGGAACACCTCGTTTGGGATCTTGCCCAGCACGTTGTCCTCGTAGAGCCTTTTGAAAAGAGCAGTCAACTCGATATCTCTGCGTTTGAGACCATCCAGCTCCCGCTCAGTCTGGGCAATTTCTCTACGAATCTCGGCTCCGTTTTTCTGCGTAATGTGCTTGGCGAAAAGCAGTTCATTCTGCCTCGCGAAGTGCGTCACACGACGGAGATCGTCCAGAAGGATGGCGGCGAGTTGAGATTCCCTGATGTAATGCCCGGAGCAGGTTTCCTTACCCCGTTTTCTGTAGGTAGAGCATTGGAAGTTGTTTTTTACCGCATCCATAGTGTGCGCCCGGCTGAGCACCAGCGCCTTTCCGCAATCCTTGCAATAAATCAGACCTGAGAAAATATTCTGCTCCGCCATCTTAGCAGGACGGCGCTTGTGCCTGCGGATGTCCTGTACGATGTCCCAAGTGGTCTGGT